>CAMVGD010000044.1 GCA_947166925.1 uncultured Clostridia bacterium
AAAGCATCTCCTTCGGGAAGATGACCGCCTTGCCCTTCAGCGCGCGGACAAGAAACTCGTTCGCTTCCATCGTGCCGAGCTGGAACCGGTCGCCCGCATAGGTGATGGACGGACGCACGATCGTGTAGTTCCGGCGTCCCGACGCACGGAGAAGGTCCTCCTGCCGCGCCTTAGCAAGACCGTATTCGTCGGTTTTGAGGTACTCCGGATCGTTGACGCTTTCCAGAAGCCGCGGGCTTTCCTCCGTGATCGGCGCGCAGCCGGCGTCACCGTACACGCGGTACGAGGACAGAAAAACGTAGTGACCCGTATGCGACAGAAGTTTTTCGCAGCGTGCCGAAAACGCCGCCGTCGTATAGATCATGAAATCGACGATCGCGTCGAACCGCTCGGCAAGAAGCGCGTCCAGAAACGCGTCGTCCTTCGCATCGCCCTGCCGGTATTCGATCCTGCGATCGTCGGACGTATGCGCCGACCGGCTGGTGACGGTCACCGAAAACCCGCGCCTGACGAGCTCCGGCGCGACGTGCGTGCCGATCGCGCCCGTGCCGCCGAGCAGCAATACCCGCTTCCGTTCCTCCATAGGCCTTACCCGATCGGACGGTTGAACGCGCGAAGGTTCGAGAGCGCCGTCTTTTCGTCCTCGACGTCGATGAAGATCTCGAACAGGACGGGGCGTTCAAAGCGCTCCGGATCGGCGTCGCAGAACGCGCCGATCTGCGTGTCGAACGATTCCTTGTCGTCGGCGGTCATGTAGGCGAAGCCCATCGACTCCGCCCACGCCTTCGCGCTGCCGAAGTGCCCGTGCGCGGCGATCAGGTCGTCGCTTTCCGCGCCGAACTGGTTTTCAAGGCTCGTATTCAGGCGGAACTCGGCGCCGCGCGCGTTGTTGACGAGAAGGATCCTGAGGTTGTTTCCGATGTGGCGGTTGCCCAGCGCGTTCATGTCGTAGAAGAACGCCAGATCGCCGATCAGCGCGAACGAAAGCTGCTTTTCATCCGCAAGCGACTGTCCGAAGGCGGTGGATACCGCGCCGTCGATGCCGAAGCCGCCGACGTTGCAGCTGACGGTCACGCTCGGATCGAGCCGGAAATAGTTCATGCTGCGGAGCGAATTCAGGATCCCGAGATGCAGCAGGCTGTTTTTCGGCAGCAGCTTTGCCAGCTTCGACGCCGCGTAGAGGTTGGAAAACGGCAGCATCGGGATCGCGGTCTCCGGGACCTCGGTCTTCACGGTTTCATAATACTTCGTATCGCCCTCGACGTCGGAGAGCGCCCCGAAGAAGAAGCGTTCCGAGCAGAAGAACAGCTTTTCCACGATCTCCGCGCCGTGGCGGTTGTGGAACTTCCGGTCCTCCGAGATGCGCCATACGCGCATGCCCTTGAAGATCGGGCTCGCGCTGTAATCGCCGGACACCGACCCGAGGTCGATCAGAAGCTCCGGCATCGTTTTCAGGCGGCGGAAGTCGCCCGCGACTGCCGAAAGCACGCGGTTTTTGCCCGTGTAGTTCGCGGTATGATCGCAGAACACCGGCGCGTCGAGCCGTTCCGCAAACGCTTCGATCGCCGCCCGCGTCTCCGGATCGAACGGCTTATGCGCGCCGATAAACAGCGCGACGCGTTTTCCCTTCAGCGCTTCGCGAAGCGTGTCCGCCGGGAAATCCTCGGCGTCGTAAACGTCGATCTTCTGCACGTCCGGCAGCGTTTCCGTCTTGAACGAGTAAAGATTGCCGACCGGCAGATTGATGTGCACCGGACCCGCGTCTTTGCGCGTCGCGGTATAGAGCGCCTCGTTGACGAGCTGCACGCAGGTGCGGTAATCCTCGTTGTCCTTGATGAGCGGCAGGACCGCGGCGAACCGCTTGATATCGTTCTGCGAAACGGTGCGGTCCGTCATCTGTGGCATCAGGTCCGAATAGCACGGCGAATGATGCTGCGAGGTGATCGCGATCACCGGCAGTCCGCGATAGTACGCCTCGGTGAGTCCGGGCACGTAATCGCGCGACGCCGTCGCGCCGGTGCAGGAGATCGCGACCGGTTCCCCGGACGCAAACGCCAGACCGCCGGCAAGGTACGCCGCGCCGCGCTCGTCGACGGCGGAGTACGCCTCGAAGAACGGATCCGTCTGCGCCGCCCGTGCGATCGGCACGTTCGTCGTGCCGGGGGACACCACGATCTTTTTCACATTGTATTTCTTGAGAAGCGCGATCACGATCTGCGCGTTTTTGTCGTCGGTATACATAAGCGTTCCTTTCTGTTCCGGATGGTTCGTGCGCGGCTGCCGTTCTCTCGGCGGAAGTACGGGCGGTTTTTCGGGCTCCGGCGGTTTTTCGGGCTCCGGCTTCTGCAGCGCTTCCGCGTCCGCTTCGGTCACGAACGCCGGCGGCTCGCCGCCGCACAGGAACCGCAGATACCGTTCGGATTCGGCGCGGAGCGTCCCGAGCGCCGCGTGCGCCGCGTTCCAGTCGGAGGCCAGTCCGAGGATCCGCATGACCTCGTCCGTCCGGTCCGTATAGCGTTCGGACAGTCCGAGCTTGTCTAAAAGCTCCGACGCGCGGTTGCCGGTCTCCTTGTGCAAAATCACCGCGAACCGTTTCCGGAACAGGACCGAGAAGACCGTCCCGTGGAACGAATTCGTCACGACGAACGCCGCGTTTCTGATATACCAGAGAAACTCCCCGGGCGAGCATATCCGCTGGTCCTTGATCTTCCGGTTCTCCGCGTTCGGATTGCCGTTGACGTCGATCAGCTTCAGCCCCGTTTTGTCTGCAAGCTTCTTTGCCGCCTCGTTGACCTGCTTTTGCGCAGGACCGGGCATGGTATAGACCAGAATGAACGGATCGCGCTCCGGCGGCTGCTCCGGCAGCAGCGCTTCATACGCTTCGGGCGGAAGCAGCAGCGTCGGATCGACGTCGACGTGGATCGGCACGCCGCCCTTCGACGCCTCCAGAACGTCCGGCAAAAACCGGGTCTCACGGAGCGATATGGCGTCGAGCCGGCCGAGCATCGGCGCGATCGCGGTCTTTGCCGCCGCGGGGTCCTGAAAATAGCTCCCAATCGCATAGGTCGCGCGCTTTGTCTTTTCGTTTCCGAACTGCAGAAAATAGGCGGGATCGAATACGCCGTCGGTCAGCTTGCTGTTCCACAGCTGATCGCTGCCCGCGATATAGAGGTCGCACTTCGGCGGATGCAGGCGAAGCGCGCGAATGCTCCGGTACATCCGCGTTTCATGCAGATGCGCCTTGCGGAACGCTTCAAACTGCTTTTCGCGTACGAGACGCGTTTTCGCGCCCTTCCATGACCGCACCGTGTCGCGGAAGCCCTTTGCGCCGTTATGCACGCGCGAAAAGACGTTCTTTGCGGGCTCGTGCATCTTCTTGTTCGCATAATAAAACGGGTTTTTATAGGACGAATACCGGTTCTGATGGTACCACGGGCAATAGTTGATGACCCGCGGTTCGCTGCCGAGCGACTCCAGCTTTCGGCTGAGCGCATAGCATTGCAGGACCGCGCCGTAGTTAAACGGAAAATGGAATGTGATGATCCCGATCTTCATGTCCGTCAGTTGTTCCTCGGTTCCTCCGTGTCGTTCGGGCGTTTGCCGCGATGCAGAAGCTTCCCGAGCTTTCCGCGCATCCGGTTCAGCAGGTGGACCGCGGAATCCGCCGTATGCCACAGCCGCATCACCAGATCCAGCCGGTTGACGCTGCGGCTGCAGACCGCCTTTGCGATCCACCGGGTCAGGCGCGTTTTGCTGTGACGCGCCTCTTTGCAGGCGTCCCGCGATTCCTCGTATCCGATCAGCTCGCGGTAGTCCGCGCGCTTTTCCTTCCGCGAAATATCCGACTGCTCGATCTTCATGCACGCCGCCTTCACGACGATCATGAAGATCTGGTCCAGCTTGAACAGATACCACTCCATATCGTACGTTTTCAGAAGCGCGCGGCGCCGTCTGAGCCCATTGATCAGGAAGCGGAACGTGTCCTTGCGGTATCCCTTGGAAAGCGATTCGTCCATCTGACGGTACCGGTACAGACTCTCGCCCACCACCGCGACCGTCTTGATGTACGGAACGCAGTCCGCGATGAAGATGCCGTCCTCCTCGTAGCTGATCTCGGGATCGAAACGGATATGGTTCCGTTCGATCATCTCGCGGCGATACAGCTTCGCCCATACGGAGATGCCGAACATGTTCGTCCGCGGTTCCGTGTACAGATGCAGAAACTGCTTGATGTTCTTCATCAGCGTGATCGAATACCGCGTGATGAGATGCTCCTTTTCAAAGCCGTCGCGGAAGCGGTCGAAGCCGCCGATGACCAGATCCGGCTCGTAGGTGCGCATAGCGTCAAGCATCTTTTCAAAATAGGTCTTGCGGCATATGTCGTCCGCGTCCGCAAAGATCAGGAATTCGCCCCTCGCCGCCTCGATGCCGGTATTCCTTGCGGTCGATACGCCGCCGTTCTCCTTATGGATGACGCGGAAACGCGGGTCGTTCTTTTCCGCCTCGTCGCAGATCGCGCCGCTGCCGTCCGTCGATCCGTCGTCCACAAGGATCGCTTCCCACTGCGTGAAGGTCTGCTCCCGAATGGATTTCAGACACGTGCGGAGATACTTCTCCGCATTGTAGACCGGTACGATGACGCTGATGACCGGCGTCTGTTCCGCTGTTTTTTCCTGTGCCGCAATGACCTGTTCCATGAAAGCTCCCCCATCACTTTTTCTCCAATTCTTTTAAATGCTGCTCATACGCCCAGTAAACATGCTTCGTCGCGCCGATCTTTTTGATCTCGCCGTGATCCAGCCAGACGGCGTGCTCGCAAAGCTCCATCACCGGTCCCTTCGCATGCGAAACGAACAGCAGCGTCGTCCCGCGGTTCAGAAGCTCCCGGATGCGTTCGCGGCACTTCTTCTGAAACGCCGCGTCGCCGACCGCCAGCACCTCGTCCACGATCAGGATATCCGGCTCGGTGACCGTCGCCACCGCAAAGCCGAGACGCGCGCGCATGCCGCTCGAATAGTTTTTGATCGGCAGCTCCATGAAATCCTGCAGCTCCGCGAACTCGACGATCTTATCGTACTGCTCCCGCATAAACTTGCGCGTGTGCCCCAGGATCGCGCCGTTGATGAAGATATTCTCCTTTGCCGTCAGGTTCGGATCGAAGCCGGCGCCGAGCTCGATCAGAGGCGCGATCTCGCCCTTGACCTCCACGGTCCCGCTGTGCGGCGTCAGAATGCCGCAGATCATCTTCAGAAGCGTGCTCTTGCCCGCGCCGTTCGAGCCGATCAGCGCCCACGATTCGCCCTTCTGGATCACGAGATTGATATCCTTCAGCGCGTAAAACTCCTTGAACCGCAGCTCGCGCTTCATGAGCTTGATAAAAAACTCTTTCAGGTTATCCACCTTTTCACCCGCCATGTTGAACCGCACGGAGGCGTTCTTGATCCGGATGACGACCTCCGGACGCGCGGGCTTCGGTCTGACCTGTTCCGTTGTGATCTGTTCCATACGCTGTCCTCAGATATACAGGATAAACTTGTTCTTGGTGGCATTGAAGGTCAAGAGCCCGACGATCAGCATCAGTGCGGCGCAGACCGCGCCGCGCCACATCAGCAGATTGCACGGAACCTCGATCAGCGCGACCTCGTACTGCATGATCAGGTAGCGGAACTGCTGGATGTACATATACATCGGGTTGAACCGGCGAATGATCAGTCCGAGCGTGGAGATGGAGACCACGCCCTTCTCCTTGGAGTTGTTGAAGCTGTCGACCGAATAGAAGATCGGCGTCAGATACATCCACGCGAGCGTGACGACGCTCCAGATGTTCTTGATGTCGCGGAAGAACACCGTCCCCGCCGCAAGCAGCAGTCCGAGCCCCACGCAGAACACGTACAGCTCGACGACCGGCACGATGATCAGCAGATTCATCCAGCGGAACGGCTGTCCGGTCGCGACCATGACGATGACGAGCGCGCCGAGCGACAGCACGAAGTTGACCATGCAGCTCGTGATCTTGCTGAGCGTGAAGATGTATTTCGGCACGTAGGTCTTTTTCAGCAGCGCCGCGTTGCCGATCACGGAATTCAGCGCCTGATTGGTCGAATCGCGCATGAACGAAAACAGGATGTTGCCGCAGATCAGGTACAGCGGATAATTCGGAATGCTGCGCTTGAACATCCGGGTAAAGACGACCGCCATGACGATCATCGACAGGAGCGGATTCAGCACGCTCCACAGGTATCCCAGAAAGCTTCTCCTGTATTTCAGTTTCAGATCGCGCTGCACGAGCAGCACCAGAAGATCCCAATATTTCAGAAATCTTCTGAACCAGCCTGTGCATGTGCGGATGATTTTCTTGATCAATGTTTTGTCATCTCCTTGATCGCTTCGGTCGTTCGTTCCGCGCTGTTGTTGTCCCGCAGTGTAAAGAACCGGTCGACCCGCTCCTCGTACTGCGGCGCCATGCGGCAATCGTTCCCGATCACGCCGGAAAGCAGCGCGGCCGCTTCGGATGCGGTTTCGGCGATCGGTCCGAAGCCGTCCCGCTCATAATCGAAATATCCCGTCGGAAGATGTCCCTTCCGGTATGTTTCCCGATCGAACTGATAATAGACGACCGGCTTCTTCATGAACGCGAAGTCCATGTACACGCTCGAAAAATCCGTTACGAGCACCGCCGCGCGCTTCAGAAGCTCCGGCACGGAGACCTCGTCCCACCTTCTGACCTCGATGCGCTCCGACGCCGAGGTGAAGCACGCTTCGAACCGGCTGACGTTGCGATGCACGCAGAAGACGGCGCGCCGTCCGGAAGCCCTCAGCAGCGCGTCGACGTCCGGATCGTCCAGAAACGCCTGCCAGCCGCAGAAGTATTCGGAGCGTCTGAACGCTTCCGCCGTTCTGCAGTCGCGCTCGAGCCACATCCGCCACGTCGGCAGAATCAGCACAAGCGACGGGTCTGCTTTTGCGTCAAGCAGCGCGTCGAACCGGCAGAAGCCCGTGTATTGCACAACGCCCGGCGCGTACCCGAACGTGTCTCGGATGAATTCGTACTCCGGCTTTGCCGCGCAGCAGAAAAGGCTGAGCTTTGCGTTCTCCGCGTGGAGAAACGGCAGGTCGTCCTTTGTGACGCCGTGCTGCAGGAAGACGCGCCGGTTTTTGAGAAGCCCCAGCACGACCTCCAGAAGATAGCACACCGCGGCGTTCGGCTTGCCGCCCTTCTGGCTCGAAATATTGACCTCGGCGGCGAGGTAATACACCCAGTGCCGGAAGCTCCCGAAGTTTACGACGGGACCGACCGCGGCGACTGCGGCGCACGCCGGCGAACGGCGGCTGATCGCATAGACCGCGTCGATCTCCGGATGCCGCGCGCGTAAATGCCGGAACAGCGCGAACGCGTTGTCCTGCGCTTCCATGGCGTATTCGCACAGCAGCCACAAATGCTTCCGCTTTCTTTTATAGATCGCCGCGGGCAGCAGCGCCAGCAGAAAGAGGAAAAAGTGTCCGATATCGCCCGGGCGGATCCGTCTGAGCTTTGCAAGAATGGATTCCTTCATAGCCAGTACCGTTTGACGCCGTGCCAGCAGTAGCCGAGAAAGCTTCTGCACTGTTTGAAAAACCCGAGCTTCAGATATGCGTAGGTACGCCACGCCATCACGCCGGATTTCCATTTGTTGCCCGATTTGGATCCCGCCGAAACGCGGTAGCGCACCAGCGGTTCTCCGATCCCGAACGCTTCCGCGCCGTCCTTCAGGATCCGGTACCAGCAGATCAGATCCTCGTGCAGGTCGCCGCGCTCCATCGGGTGCGCCTCGTACAGCGCCTTCCGGACGAGCACCGTGCTCGTCACGACGTCGGGCGATCGCAGCAGCCTGTCGGCGGTGATCCGCGGCGGGACCGAAAACACCTTTCCGGTCTCCCTGTCGTTTTCGTCGATGCAGACCGCCGCCGTATATACGAGGTCCGCGTTCGTTTCCTCCGCGAGCCGCAGCTGCCGCTCGAGCTTGTCCGTTTCCCATAGATCGTCGCTGTCCAGAAACGCGATCCAATCCGCCCGCGCCGCCTCGACCGCGCGGTTGCGCGCGTTTGCGACGCCCTTGTTTTCGGGAAGCGTGATCACCCGTACACGGACGTCCTCCGCCGCAAGCGCGCGTAGAATGTCCGGCGTGCCGTCGTCGGACGCATCGTCCGCAACGATCACTTCCATATCGCGCACCGTACCGGAAAGCGCGGAACGAATGCTCTTTTCCACCGTCCTTTCGCACCGGTACGCCGGCACGATCACACTGACGCGCGGATCCATCACGTTTCCTCCTCTCCGTCCGGCAGCGGAAGCTCATACAGGTTCTCGTATACAAGATCCCCGAACGCCTTTTTTCCGACGGACGTGCATGCGCGCGCCAAACGGATCGCGGGGTTCAGAAGCCTGGACCGTCTCGGCGTTCTGCCCTGCTCCCGCATCGCGCGTTCGATCAGTTCCCGCGTTGCGACCGGCTCCGGCTCCTGCGGAAAAAAGACGCCGGAACGCGGCGCGTCCAGAAGCGCCTTCACCGCTTCGCACAGCGTGTCGATCGACACCATGCTGCGGCGGTTTTCAAAATCCGGGCAGAACGGCAGCGCCTTCGCGAGCCGGTACAGACGCGCGGGATTGCCCTTCGCCCCGGGACCGAACACCATCGGCGGACGCAGAATCGTGACAAAGAACGCGTCGTCCGCCAGCGCGGCGATCCGCCGCTCCGCGGAAAGCTTGGAGCGCGCGTACTGCGTTTTCGGATCCGCTGCGGTCTCCTTCGTGATCACGCCCTCGAGCCTGCCGTAAACCGCCATCGTGCTGAAAAACACGAACTGCTTCACGCCCTCGCGCTTCGCCTTTTCGGCGACTGCGGCGGCAAGGTCGCGGTTCACCGCGTCGTAAAGCGGCTGCGAATCCTTCGTTTCCTTCCGGTGTACGATCGCCGCAACATGAACGACCGCATCCGCGCCGTGAAAATCGTATTCGTCGGGCGTATGTGACCGCATCGGAAGCGTTTCCGTCTCGTACCCTGCCGGAAACCGTCCGAGGTACGCTTCGATATGCGTACCGATATAGCTGTTTGCGCCGGTGATCAGAATCCGCATCATTTCTGATTCTCTTGTCCGTCGCCGCGCCGGCCCTCACTGAAGCCCTTGCGCGTCACGACCGTGGAAACCGATTTCCAGATGCAGGTCACATCCATGCCGAAGGTCACATGCGCGGCGTATTCGCCGTCGTACCGCGCCTTTTCCTCCACCGACAGGGCGTCGCGTCCGTTGACCTGCGCCCAGCCGGTGAGCCCGGGACGGACGTCGTTCGCGCCGTACTTGTCGCGCTCGGCGATCAGATCGTACTGGTTCCAGAGCGCGGGGCGGGGTCCCACGATCGACATCTTGCCGGTAAAGATCTGCAGCAGCTGCGGAAGCTCGTCCAGGCTCGACTTCCGCAAAAACCGTCCCGCCCGCGTGATCCAGTGGTGCGAGTCTGCAAACATATGCGTCGGAACGTTGCTCGGCGCGTCCTGCTGCATGGTGCGGAATTTCAGGATCTCGAACTGTGTTTTATGGATGCCGATCCGCGTCTGCCGGAACAGCACGGGACCTTTGGAATCCAGCTTGATCCAGATCGCGATCACCGCAAACAGCGGGGAAAGCGTCAGGATCGCAAGTCCCGACAGCACGACGTCCAGTATTCGTTTCACCGTTTTTTGATACATTTCCGCTCCGTTATTCGTCATTTGCAGATTGTGTCGAATAAATGTGCGCACCTCTGCAATTATAGTATCATAACCGTATCATAGCACAGGCATACCAAAAATGCAACCGCGCGGGTTTGGCTTTGTGTAAACATAATAAGAACATTTTCCCGATTCCGGAGCATTTCCTCTTGACAAAGCCCCCGCATTCGCGGTATCGTATACAAGGACAAAAACCGAATACCGTCACGGATGATGGGCCCGGGAGAGGTCGTAAAAAACGGCGCCGAAGGGGAACTGCAGAAACTCTCAGGCAAAAGGATCGGACCCGGACGTGACTCCGGAAAGGAAAGGGCTCTGCCCTTTACGCCGTCGGTGCAACCGCCGTATTCCGGCGGGAATCTCTCAGGCTTGTTACGGAGGCGCAGGGTACAGGCGTACTTTGCGCTTTTTCATTTTCCGCGGCGGCGCCGCGATCGTTTCAACTGCGGCGGGGCCGCAAACGTCCATAATTTTATAAGGAGGATTCTCATGAGCGAACTCAAACGTACCCTACTGTATGACGCGCACGTCAATGCCGGCGCGACGATGGTCGACTTCGGCGGATGGGAAATGCCGATCCAGTACCCCGAAGGCATCATTGCGGAACATCTGTACACCAGAAGCTGCTGCGGTCTTTTCGACGTGTCCCATATGGGCCGTCTCATCATCGAAGGACCGGAGCGTCTCGCGTTTCTGCAGCACGTGCTTTCGAGCAACGCAGCGCTGCTCGACGTCAATCAGGCGCAATACTGCATCATCCCTGCCGAGGACGGCAGTGCGGTCGACGACGCATACCTCTATCGGTTCGAGGCGGATCGGTTCCTGCTCGTCGTCAACGCGTCGAACACCGATAAGGACCTTGCGTGGTTCGAGCCGATCGTGAAGAACTATGACTGCACGATCAGAAACATCACGTCGGAGACCGTCTCCATCGCGGTGCAGGGTCCCAGGAGCGAGGAGATTCTGAAGGTGCTCGCGGGCGTCGACGAGGTCACCAAGCCTGCGCGCAACAACCTCAGTACGCTGATGATGGAAGGGCATAAGGTCCTCGTTTCCAGAACGGGCTACACGGCGGAGCCGATCGGCTACGAGCTGTTCTTACAGAACGAAGACGCGCACTGGATGTGGAACCGGCTCATCGAGCTCGGGGGCAAGCCCGCGGGATTGGGCGCGCGCGACACGCTCCGCATGGAAGGCATGCTCCCGCTGTACGGCGACGAAATGGGCGTCGACGAGGAGGGCAAGCCCATGCCGATCTTCGCGCTGGCACTGGCGAAGTTCGCGGTCTCGTTCGACGAGGCGAAGGGCGAGTTCGTGGGTCGTGAAGCGCTTAAAAAGCAGGCGGCTGCGCAGGCATGCTTCAAGGCGAAGGATTACAACCCCGACGCGATGGCGGCGCTTCCGAAGCGCGTGCGTCCGATCGCGCTTCTGGACCGCGGCGTGATCCGTCACGGCATGGAAGTATACCGCAACGGCGAGATGATCGGCTGGGTCACCAGCGGCACGATGATCCCGTACTTCATGACGGAAGGCGAAGGCGCCGACCTCAGGCTGCTTCCCGAAACCGGCAAGCGCGCGATCGGCATCTGCTACATCCGTTCCGACGTTCCGGTGAACGGCGAGGTCGAGGTCGACGTCCGCGGCAGACGTTTGAAGGCCGTCATTCCCTCGAAGCACATCTCGAACAATGTCCCGCCCTATGTGGTGCCGGTCATTTATAAGCAAAAATAAAATCAAAATATCATTAGGAGGATATTACCATGACGATCAAACCCGAATTACAGTACAGCAAGGACCACGAGTGGGTCAAAAAGGAAGACGACCTCTTTGTGATCGGTATCTCCGATTTTGCGCAGGACGCGCTCGGCGATCTCGTGTTTGTGAACCTGCCGGAAGTCGGCGACGCGGTCACCGCGGGTGAAGCGTTCGGCGACGTCGAATCCGTCAAGGCGGTCTCCGATCTTCTTTCCCCGGTCTCCGGCACCGTTGCCGAGATCAACGAGGAGCTCCTCGACGCGCCCGAAATGCTGAACAACGATCCGTACGGCGCGTGGATCATTAAGGTCGCAGACGTCACCGCGACCGAAGAACTGCTCGACGCGGCGGCGTACGAAGCTTTCTGCGCGGAGGCATAAGGCATGGGAAGCTACGTTCCTTCCACTGAGGAACAGCGCCGGGAAATGCTCCGTGCGATCGGGCTCAGCGATTACCGTGAGCTCTATCGCGACGTTCCGGAAAACATGATCTTAAACCGTCCGCTCGACCTGCCCGAAGGCAAGAGCGAGATGGAAGTGCGCAATGCGATGGCAGAGCTCGCTGCGAAAAACACGGTCTTTCAGACCGTGCTTCGCGGCGCAGGCGCATACGATCATTACATTCCGTCGATCGTGAAGTATATCCCCGCGAAGGAAGAATTCCTCACCGCGTACACGCCCTATCAGGCGGAGATCTCCCAGGGCGTTTTACAGTCGATCTTCGAGTATCAGACGATGATCGCGGAGCTCACGGGCATGGACGTTTCCAACGCGTCCGTGTACGACGGCGCGACCGCAGCGGCGGAAGCCGCCGCCATGTGCCGCGACCGCAAGCGCCGCGTGACGCTGATTTCGGCGACGACGCATCCGGACGTGATCAACACGGTCCGCACCTACTGCTACGGCACCAACGACGAATTGGTCGTGGTGCCCGCAAAGGAAGGCAAGACCGACATCGAAGCGCTCCGTACCCTGCTGAACGACGGCGTCGCTTCGTTCTATGTGCAGCAGCCGAACTTCTACGGCATCTTTGAGGACGCGGAAGCTTTGGGCGAGCTTGTGCATGCGGCAGGCGCCATGTTCGTGATGGGCTGCAACCCCATCGCGCTTGCGATCATGAAGACGCCGAAGGATTCCGGCGCGGACGTCGCGGTCGGCGAAGGGCAGCCGCTGGGCATGCCGATCGGCTTCGGCGGTCCGTACCTCGGCTTCATGGCGACCACGTCCAAAAACATCCGCAAGCTCCCCGGCCGCATCGTCGGAGAGACGACCGATCACGACGGCAACCGCGCGTACGTCCTGTCGCTGCAGGCGCGCGAGCAGCACATCCGCCGCGAAAAGGCGAGCTCCAACATCTGCTCGAACGAAGCGCTTTGCGCTTTGACCGCGGGGCTTTATATGGCGACGATGGGTCCGGACGGCATGGCGGAGGTCGCAAACCAGTGCATGGCAAAGGCGCACTACCTTGCAGACGCGCTCTGCGCGATCCCCGGCGTACGCCTGCGCTATGACGCGCCGTTCTTCCACGAGTTCCTGCTCGACATGCCGAAGTGCAAAGAGATCGAACAGGCGCTTGCCGAAAAGGGCATCCTCTCCGGACTTCCGTATGAGGACGGCATGCTCTGGTGCGTTACCGAAAAAGCGTCGAAGGCGACGCTCGACGAGGTCGTTTCCGTCGTGAAGGAGGTGCTCGCATGAAGCTGATTTTTGAAAAGAGCGTTCCGGGACGCAAGTGCGATATCCTGCCGAAGTGCGACGTTCCCGCAGTCAAGCTGCCGGAAGGTCTTTCGCGTGAAATCGCGCCGCATCTTCCCGAGATGAGCGAGACCGACGTTTCCCGCCACTACACTGAGCTCAATAAGCAGGTGCACGGCGTGAACTGCGGCTTCTATCCGCTCGGCTCCTGCACCATGAAGTACAACCCGCGCATCGACGAGGAAGCGGCGGCGATGGAGGGCTTTACGAACATCCATCCGCTCGCGCCGAAGTCCTCGGTCCGCGGCGCTCTGGAAGTGCTCGACACGCTGCGCGCGGATCTTTGCGAGATCACCGGCATGGACGGCATGACCTTCCAGCCCGCGGCGGGCGCGCACGGCGAATTTACCGGCGTGCTGCTCATCAAGCAGTACCACGATTCGCACGGCGATACGAAGCGCACCAAGATCATCGTGCCGGATTCCGCGCACGGCACCAACCCCGCGACGGCGGCGATGTGCGGCTATCAGGTCGTGAACATTCCCTCCGCGCCGGACGGCTGCGTCGATCTCGAAGCGCTGAAATCCGTCCTCGGCGAGGACACCGCGGGTCTGATGCTGACGAACCCGAATACGGTCGGCATCTTTGACGAGAACATCCTCGAGATCACGAAGCTCGTGCACGAGGCGGGCGGTCTGTGCTACTACGACGGCGCAAACACGAACGCGATCATGGGCGTCGTGCGTCCCGGCGATATGGGCTTCGACTGCATCCATCTGAACCTCCACAAGACGTTCGCCACCCCGCACGGCGGCGGCGGTCCCGGCGCAGGCGCGGTCGGCTGCAAGGAATTCTTAAAGCCGTTCCTGCCGCACTCCGCTTTGATGGATCGTCCCGGCAGGCTGCAGGTCCGCGCGTTCATGGGCAACTTCCTCGTGTGCGTCCGCGCGCTCGCGTATGTGATGACGCTCGGCCGCGAGGGCATCCCGGAGGCGGCGACCAACGCGGTCCTCAACGCAAACTATCTGATGCAAAAGATCAAGGGCACGTTCACGCCCGCGTTCGACCGCATCTGCATGCATGAGTTCGTGCTCGACCTGAGCGGCTACGAGAAGGAGGCCGGCGTGTCCGCGCTCGACGTCGCGAAGTCGCTGATCGACTACGGCATGCATCCGCCGACAATGTACTTCCCGCTGATCGTGCACGAAGCGCTGATGCTCGAGCCGACCGAAACGGAAAGCATCGAAACGCTCGACTGGGCGGCGGACGTATTCCGCAAGCTCTACGAGCTCGGCAAAACCGATCCGGAATTCATGCACAACGCGCCGCATCACACCCCGATCGGCCGTCCGGACGAAGTCAAGGCGGCGCGCAACCCGATCGTGCGCTACACCTTTGCATGATCGAACGGATCGCAGTCTATGAAAGCGAGGGGTTCGATCCCCATCGCAACCTTGCCATTGAGCAGCACCTGCTGGAAACCGTTTTAGGCGGGTGCTGCCTTCTTTATCTGTGGCAGAACGAACGAACGGTCGTCATCGGCAAGAACCAGAACGCCTGGGCGGAATGCCGCACGACCGAGCTTTTCAACGACGGCGGCAGGCTCGCGCGGCGGCTGTCCGGCGGCGGCGCGGTCTATCACGACCTCGGGAATCTGAACTTCACGTTTCTGATGCGCGACGAGGACTACGACCTCATGCGTCAGCTTTCCGTGATCCGCAGGGCGTGCCGTCTTTGCGGGATCGAAACGGAACTCTCCGGTCGGAACGACGTTCTCGCTTCCGGGCGCAAGTTTTCCGGCAACGCATTCTATCACCACGAGGGACGCGCGTATCACCACGGCACGCTGCTCGTCGACGTCGATGCGGACGCCATGGGGCGCTACTTAAGCCCCTCGAAGGCAAAGCTCGAATCCAAGGGCGTCGAAAGCGTGCGCTCGCGGGTCGTGAACCTCAGGGAACTCAACCCCGCGATCACCGTCGACGCGCTGAAAGCCGCGATGCGGCAGGCATTTGCGGAGGTCTACGACCTTCCGGTATCCGCGCCGCCCGTTCCCGACGAAACGCGGGTCGAAGAACTCGCGGCGCATTACGCAAGCGACGCATGGCTCTTCGGACAGAAGCTTCCGTTCACGTTCCGCTGTGAATCGCGGTTTTCGTGGGGCGGGATCGAGCTTCAGATCTGCGCGGATCGCGGCGTGATCACGGACGCAAAGGTCTATACCGACGCCATGGACGACGGACTGGCGGACAAGCTCAAAGCGGCTTTGATCGGCTGCCCTCTCCGGAAGGAAGCAATCCGGCAGGCGCTGCAGGATACCGTTGAACAGGACAAGCGGGCAGATCTGATCGAACTGATCGCCTCCGTTCTATGAATAAAACCATATCCTTTGAAAGGAGCATCTTATGAAACTGATTGTAATTGATATGCAAAAAGCGCTCTTGGACGACGAGCTTTACAATCTGAACGGACTTTTGGATAACGTTTCCAAACTGATCGAAGCCGCCAGAGCGAACCGTGTCGAAGTGATCTACGTTCAGCACGACGCGGGCGAAGGCAGCGGATTCTCGGTCGGAGACGAGGCCTTCGAGATCGCCGACGAGGTCGCGCCGCAAGCGGGCGAGAAGGTCTTTGTCAAGAGAGCCAGCAGCAGCTTTACCAACCGGGAGTTTGCGGCATATCTGGAAAAAGAAGAAGGCGATACGTTGTTGATCGTCGGCCTGCAGACGAACTTCTGCATCGACGCGACTGTAAAATCCGCTTTCGAACGGGGCTATGACGTGTTCATTCCCGAAGGGACCAATTCCACGTTCGACAATCCGTATATGTCCGGAAAAACCACTTACGAGTACTACATGAACGAGGTCTGGCCGGACCTGTTCGCCGATTGCGTTACGCTGGACGAAGCGCTGGAAATGATCCGGAAACATAATTCTTAACACGCTGCATCAAAGGAGAGCATCATATGTACGATTTTGATCTGATCGTCGTGGGCGGCGGCCCCGGCGGATACGAAGCGGCGCTTCATGCCGCAAAGCTCGGTTTGAAAACCGCTTTGATCGAAAAGGACTTTGTCGGCGGCACGTGCCTGAATCGCGGCTGCATCCCGACCAAGGCGCTTTTACACGCGTCCTCGGTCTATGAGGAAGCGAAAAACGGCGCCGCGCTCGGCGTCACCTGCGAGCCGACGTTCGATCTTTCCGCGATCTACGCCTATAAGCAGCAGGTCGTGGAAAAGCTCAGAGGCGGCGTGGAAGGGCTTTTGAAAGGCGCGAAGGTCGCCGTGATCAAGGGGCTCGGCACGCTGACGGCGCCGCATACCGTGACCGTCGGCGAGACCGCCTATACCGCGGAACACATCCTCATCGCGACGGGCTCCGTGCCCGCGCGTCCGCCGATCCCGGGTCTCGACCTTGAGGGCGTTCTGACCTCGGATGAGCTGCTCTCCGGCGTCGCGCCGTTCAAGTCGATCGTCATCATCGGCGGCGGCGTCATCGGCATGGAGTTTGCGACGTTCTTCAACGATCTCGGCGTGGACGTCACCGTGGTCGAAGGGCTCGACCGGCTGCTGCCGCTGCTTGACAAGGAGCTCGGGCAGAACCTTTCCATGATCATGAAAAAGCGCGGCGTGAAGATCGCAACCGGCGCAATGGTCAAGTCGGTCACGAGGACCGAAGCCGGACTTTCGGTCAACTTCGAGTCCAAGGGCGCGCCCGCAAGCGCGGAAGCCGAGGTCGTGCTCTGCGCGATCGGCAGACGTCCCTGTACCGACGGGCTGTTCGGCGAGGACGTTTCGCTTGAAATGGAAGGCAGACGCATCAAGGTCAACGAGAAGTTCGAGACCTCGATGGAAGGCGTCTATGCGATCGGCGACGTCTCCGCAAAGATCCAGCTTGCGCACGTCGCGACGGCGCAGGGGCTCTATGCGGTCGACGAGATCGCGGGCAAGACGAACGGCGCCGACCTTTCGATCGTGCCGAGCTGCGTCTACACCCGCCCGGAGATCGCCTCCGTCGGCATGACCGAGCAGGAAGCGAAGGACGCGGAGATCCCGGTGAAGGTCGGCAAGGTCACGATGTTCTCCAACGGCCGTACCGTGATCGTAAACGGCGACCGCGGCTTTATGAAGGTGCTTGCGCATGCGGAGACGCGAAAGATCCTCGGCGTACAGATGATGGGCGTGAATGTCAGCGACATGATCGGCGAGCTCGGGCTTGCGATCGCAAACGGGCTGACGCCGGAAGATCTCCTCAAAGCCATGCGTCCGCATCCGACCTTCGAGGAAGCCCTGACCGACGCATTGCGTGACCTTTGCGCCAAGCTCGGCTGACAGCCGCCGAAACGACAGCAAAAGCTTCCGAAAGGAAGCTTTTTTCATTCTTTGCATGCGGCGGCATTCCGGTACCGGCAGAACGTCCGGAGCTGTTTTTCTGTACAATTTTCACGAATTTTTTATAAAAAAATATGGCATAATCATGCAGCTTGTGGTATCATAGTTTTGTAAGTGTGCTGTACTGTACAGCACAAATTTAAAAGGATAGGAGACCTTAGATGAAACGCACATCCCTGAAACTGTTTGCCTTCCTTCTGGCGGCGATCATGGTCCTGGCGCTGCTGCCGACTGCAGCTCTCGCCGAGGGACGGCTTGAGGAGCTTTCGGAAGCAAGGAATCAGAAAAACTACGGCTACGTCCGCACGCCGGAGCACGGCACCCGCGCCGTTTCCGATGCGTATGTACGCGGCGACATGGAGACGTATTACCGTCTCTCCGGCATTCAGCCCACCCGCGACACACTGCCGAGCTCGTACAACAGCAATACGCTTGGCTACGTGACCTCCGTTAAGAACCAGAACCCGTACGGCTCCTGCTGGGCGCACGCGGCGATGGCAAGCGTTGAGAGCTACATGATCAAGCACGGCATCGAGGTCGGTTCCACCGGCTCCGCCGCCACGACGAGCCTCAACCTTTCCGAGACGCAGCACTGCTTCTTCAACTACTCGAGCGCCTATGACGCCGAGGGCATGCTGACCGGCGACAAGACCACGCTGCTCGGCTCCGACGGCTGCCTGGATTCCGGCGGCAACGGCGAAATGAGCGCATACACCCTGCAGAGCTGGGTCGGCGCGGCAAGCGAAGGCGACGCCACCGCCCTGCAGTACAGCAAAGCGAGCACGGTCGCAAGCTCCGGTCTCGACAGCAAATACTCCTATCAGTACGACATCTGCCACGTCCAGAACTCCGAGTGGATCCCCGGCACGGACATTGAGGGCATCAAGCGCGCGATCATGGAATACGGCGCCGGCAACATCAGCTACTATGAGACCGGCAACGCCTACACCTACACCTGCACGATCGACACCACTTCTCAGGACAGCAGCTCCCACAAGTGGTCGAACCACGCGATCACGCTGGTCGGCTGGGACGACAGCATTGCGGCAAGCCGCTTCTCCCCGAACAAGCCGTCGAGCTCCGGCGCCTGGATCTGCAAGAACAGCTGGGGCACGAGCTATTTCAGCCAGGGCTACACCTACATCTCCTATGAGGACACCACCGTTCTCGAGGGCTACATCTACTTCTACGATGCGGAGCCGATCGACAACTACGATCACAACTATCAGTACGACGGCACCTGCAACCCGGTTCCCTACGGCTCCGGCAACCGTACCGGCTTTGCGAACAACACCAAGGTCGCAAACGTCTTCACCGCAAAGAGCAGCGAGAGCCTCGAAGCGGTCGGTTTCTGCAGCTGGGATGAAGCGCTTTCCTATACGCTTGAGATCTATAAGAACCCGACGACCGGCAACCCGTCCTCCGGTACGCTGATGACCACGCAGACCGGTACGCTGACCTATTCCGGCTACTACACCATCACGCTCGACAACCCGGTCGCGCTTGCCGCAGGCGATACCTTCTCGGTCGTCTTCACGCAGAACGTCCCGGTAGCGGACGACGCCGGCAAGTACGTCCACACGCCGTATGACGCGAACTTCTATGATACGAGCGTCGTCTCCTGGGCAAAGTGGGAGCACGCAAACCACGGCAATACCTCCTACTATAAGGAGCCGAACGGCAGTTGGACCGACTGCCCGGACAACGGCGACTACCGCATCAAGGCGTACACCAAGGACGTGAGCTTCACCGTCACCGCGGTCTCCAACAACACCGCATGGGGCACGGTTTCCGTCAACGGCACCAAGATCACCGCAACGCCCGCAGCCGGATACTACGTCTCCGGCTATGAGGTCGTAAGCGGCACCGCAACGGCAACGATCAACGGCAACATCATCAACGTCGCGCCGTCGACCGACTGCACGATCAGGATCATCTTCGCGCCGAAGCCCACCTACACGATCAACTACCGCTCCATCGGTTCTTCCGAAGGCAGCGTCACCGCACAGATCTATGACGTCATCAACCTGCCGACCTCCGTCAGCAACGTTCCGAGCGATTGGACCTTCGTCGGCTGGACGACGGCAGAGATCGCCGAAACCACCGCGGAGCCCGAATTCTACGCGCCCGGCGCGGAATACACCGTGACCGCGAACGCCACGCTGTATGCGCTGTTCACCCGCACGGAGGGCACCGGCGAGCTGATCTACCGGCTGGTCAACGACAACCTCACCGACTGGTCCGGCAACTACATTATCACCTGCGGCAAGGATACGAGCGCGCTCGTATTGAAGGGTCTGTCCGGCAATACCAGCTATGAATCCGCAAGCGCAGGCGGCTCCGCCACGTTCTCCAATACGGGTATGACGTTGGACGGCGAAGTGATCCGGAATGCGAACAACGCGTATGTGTTTGAGATTGCTCCCGTCAGCTCCTCCTATACCATCAAGAACGCCTCGACCGGCACCTATATGGGCAGCTACAACAGCTACCTTTACAGCCGTTCGTCGTATGAATCCAGCTACTGCAACTGGAGTGTGGAATATGACCTCTACAACATCTGCATGAAGGTCAGCAACTCCGCAAGCTCCAACTACCCCTATCTGGTCAAGGGCTCCAACTCCTACTTCGTCATCAACAGCGGTTACACCACCAACAAGACGCAGTTCTGGAAGGAAGAGGTCGAGGGCATTACCTACTATAACAGCAATCCGACCGCGCCGCATACGCACACCTACGGCGATTGGACCTCGAACAACGACGGCACGCACAGCCATACCTGCTCCGAGTGCGGCGACATCGTCACCGAGAACTGCACCTACAACGATGTCGTGACCGCGCCGACCGCGACCGAACAGGGCTACACGACGCACACCTGCACCG
>CAMVGD010000045.1 GCA_947166925.1 uncultured Clostridia bacterium
AAATCCGGCTTTGCCGTGAAGGAAGCGATCAAGGCGTATCTCACCGAGGCGAACATTGCATTCGACGACCTCGGCACCACGGACCTCAATGAAGTACATCCCTACTACCGCGTGGCAAGCGACGTTGCGCCGCTCGTGCAGAACGGAACCTATGAAAAGGCGGTCCTGATCTGCGGCACCGGCGCGGGCATGTGCGTCGTGTCCAATAAGTTCAAGGGTGTCCACGCCGTCGCCTGCGAGGGCGTCTATTCCGCCAGAATGGCGCGCGCGATCAACAACGCAAACGTGCTGTGCATGGGCGGCTGGATCGTCGGTCCCGAGATGGCGATCGAGATGGTCAAAGCGTTCCTCAATACCGAATGGTGCGAGGGACTCGAGGACTGGCGCGCGGTGAACATGCACAAGTTCTCCGCCGAGGTCAAAAAGATCGAGGACGGGATCTATGGCGCTTGAGTTTTTGTACCGGCAGCCGGTTGCGATCCGGTTCGGCGTCGGCAGCGTGAACGCGCTCGGCGAGGAGATCAGATCGCTCGGCGCAGCGCGCTGTCTCGTCGTGTGCGACCGGTTTATGAGGACCGGGGTCGAAGCAATGCAGAAGGAGATCCCGGAGATCGCGGCGGTCTTTTCGGACGTGGAGGAAAACCCAAAGCTATCCGGCGTCATCGCCGCGACGGCGCTTGCGCGTGAAAACGGCGTCGACGCCATCGTCGGCATCGGCGGCGGCAGCACCATGGACACCGCAAAGTTCACGGCGGCGATCGTGCGGGAAAACGCCGACGCGCTTGCTTGCTTCAAGGGCGAAGCACCGTTCCCGAAAACGCGCTATCCCATGATCGCGGTCCCGACGACCGCCGGCACCGGCAGCGAGGTCACGCAGGTCTCGGTCATCAGCCACGGGAAAGAGAAAAAGACGATCAACAATCCGGTCTTTATGCCGACGCTTGCGATCGTCGATCCGGCGCTTACGGTCACCGTGCCGCCGCGCACGACGATGAACACCGGGCTCGACGCCATGGCGCATGCGCTGGAGGGGTACTGGAGCAAAAACCATCAGCCGATCTCCGACCTTACCGCGATCGAAGCGGTCCGCCTTGTGCTCGGAAACCTCGAAACGGCGTATCGCGACGGAACGAATCTCCGGGCGCGTGAGAAGATGTCGCTTGCGGCACTTTTGGGCGGTCTGAGCTTTGCGCTCCCGAAGACCGCGGGCAGCCACGCCTGCAGCTATCCGCTTTCGGAGGATTATCACCTGCCGCACGGCGAAGCATGCGCGTTCACGCTCGACAGCTTTGTGCGCATCAACGCAGACGAGCGGCTTGAAACGCTCTGCCATAGGGTCGGACTGTCCGGCACGGACGAGCTGGCGGATCGGATCAGGGCGCTGAAAAAGCTTGCGGGACTTAAAACGACGCTTTCCGATCTCGGCGACGTCGATCTTACGAAGCTCGCGCGCGACGCGGCAAAGCATCCGCTGATGGGAAACAATCCCGTTCCGATGGACGAAGCCGCGCTCAGGAGAATGTTTGAAGCATTGCAATGAAGGGACGATGCAGAGACGTCGGCATGATCGCCGGCATGGTGATCGCGTGGACGATCTATTACGCGGTCAGCAAATACATGGTGGACCGGACGGGATCCCCGTACGCGGCGGGCTTTCTGTTGCGGGCGGCGGCGCTCGTCTTTCTGACCGTGCAGCTTGCGGCGACCGGCGGCTTCAAAGGATTGTTCCGGCAGGGCAAGACGACCGTGATCCTGATCATCATCGGCGTGTTCGGGTTTCTGCTCGATCTCTTTGCCAACCTCGGCTACGCGAACGGCGGTTCGCTCGGCACCGGCACGGCGCTTCTGAAAACGGACGTGCTGATGGTGAATCTTCTGACCGTCGCGATCTACAAAAAACGCCTCTATGCGACCGACTGGATCGGCAGCATCCTGATGCTTGCTGGCGTGCTGCTGGTGCTCGGACTGGATTTTCGGGAGATCAGTTTCCGTCCGACGGATCTGTTCTTCATCGCGAGCGCGGCATGCGTGACCGCGAACGCGTTCATCATCAAGGCAGCGCAGGACAGGC
Organism: uncultured Clostridia bacterium; assembly: GCA_947166925.1. Lineage (GTDB taxonomy): Bacteria > Bacillota > Clostridia > Christensenellales > CAG-138 > UBA3792. The sequence continues at coordinate 2,072 of CAMVGD010000045.1, forward strand.
ACGGGCAGAAGGCGGACACGATCTCGTACTACAACAACTTCGTCGTGCTGCTGCTGTTCGCTGCTTTCGCGTTCTCACGCGGGGACCTTGCGGCGCTGAAACCGTCCGAGACGCCGGGCTTCTGGTGGCTTGTCGCGCTCGGCGGACTTGCGCAGACCGGGATCTATTTCTTCTATTACCGGAACCTCAGACGGCACGAGGTCTGGATCGTCAAGCTCTGGCTTCTTCTGATGCCGGTACTGAGCTGCATCGTCGGCGTTCTGTTCCTGAACGAGGAGCCGACGGTATGGAAGCTCGTCGGCGTCGGCGTGGTGCTTCTCGGCGCAATGATCATTCTGCTGCGCGGAAAGCTGCATCCGGAGAACAAACAACCGAAACGGGAGGACGCGTAAATGCGAACCGAAGGCGACAACATGATCGGGCTGAAACGGCAGAACCGCGCTGCGGTGCTCCTCTTGCTGCACCGGTACGGCGGACTTTCCAGGAAGCGTCTTGCCGCATTGCTCGGGCTGACCCCTGCTGCGATGACGAAGATCGTTTCCGAACTGATCGGAGAAGGGCTGATCCGTGAGGAAGGACCGCTTGCCGCAAGCGGCGCAGGCCGACGCGAGATCATGCTGCGGCTTGCGGACGATCGGATGTCGGCGCTCGGCGTTTCGATCGGGCTCGGAAAGGCAAGCGTGTCCGCCGTGCGGGCGGACGGGACCGTGCTGTTCTTTGAAACGGTTCCGCTGCCGATCCGCGCGCCTGCGGAACAGACGGTGCAGATGCTCTGCGATCATCTGGCGGACCGGATCCGAAAGTGTCAAAGCAGCTTCGGTAATCCGATCGGGATCGGCATTGCGGTCCGCGGCGTGATCGGCGCGGACGGCAGGACCGTCAAATCAAGCTTTGACGCGCTGGACACAGAGGACTTTCCGATCTGCGACAGCTTCGAGGCGCATACGGGCTATCCCGCGGTGCTTTCAAACAATGTTCGCGCGCTGCTTGCGGCAGAGGTATTCCTGTCCCGGGACGAAAAGCCGGAGAGCATCTTTTTCCTGCGGTGCGGTTCGGGCATCGGCGCTGCATTCTTTGCTGGTGAAGGGATTATGGAGGGCGACAGGAAGCAGTGCGCCGAGATCGGGCATATCCCGGTGATCCGGCGCGGCGGCAAGCCGTGTCACTGCGGGAAATCGGGCTGTCTCGAAACGATCGCATCCCCCGCGGCGATCCGCGAGGATGCGCAGACACTCCTCTCCGAAACCGAAACGCCGCTTTTATGGCAGCTTGCAGACGGCAGCCGCGAAGCGGTCACGACCGCGCTCGTTCTGGACGCGGCGCGCGGCGGCGACGCAGGCGCGATGAAGATCGCGGACCGCGCGGCGGAAACGCTTTCGGATGCGCTGAAAAGCGTCGTTTATCTGATGGATCCCGGCAAGATCGTGCTGTACGGCGAGATCTTCGAGCATCCGTACTTCCTGTCGCGTCTGCTTGCGGAAATGGACGTCGGCGTGGACGCGGCGCATGCGGTGCCGATGGAAAAGAGCCGCTTCAACGGACAGCTTGAAACGAAGGCGGCGGGACTTCTATACATCATACAGTTTTATCGGGACGGAGGGATCACGGAATGAAAACACTCGATGCGCTTCGGATCAAGAATCCGGACCTGAAGCTTTTTGCGGTGACCGATCCGGCGTTCGCACCGTACGGGCGGGTTCTGCCCTGCGCGGACAAAGCGGCGCTTTCCGACGCCATGGAAAAAACCGGCATCCCGGAAAGCGGCAACCGCTATGTGGCGAGCGATCCCGCGCTCGAAGCGCTTGGCGCGATCGGAACGGTGGGAAAGACCGTGTTCGGCGGCATGCCGGTCCAGGCGGGCTTCTGTAACGGCAGAGGCTTTACGCTGAACGCCGAGGAGTACCATAAGTGCAGCGAGGTCAACTACTCGACGACGGGACTTGTACTGCTGCTTGCGCTGCCGGAGGATATCCGCGACCGCACGCTTGACGCAAAGGACGTCAGGGGCTTTTACCTCTCGCCCGAAACGCTGGTCGAGATCCATCCGCGCGTGCTGCACTTCGCGCCGTGCCGGATCGCGGAGACCGGCTTCAACTGCCTCGTCGTGCTCGAACGCGGCACCAACGCGCCGCTCGAATCGGTCGACACGACCGCGCCTGGCGAAGCGGGACTTTTATGGATGCAGAACAAATGGCTTTTGTGCCATCCGGATTCCCCGCAGGCAGGCAAGGGCGCCTTTGTCGGGATCACGGGGGAGAACCTGACGCTGAAGATCTGACGCGCTCCGAAAGCGGCGGCAATCCGGCCGCGTCCTGCGGTCCTCGCAAAGCGGTCCGGGACGGAGAGGCGGTCGGTTGACAAAGCTGCGGCGCGCAGATATACTGTCGCTATGAAAAAAGTACGGTATTTGATCATAAAAACATGCGGGATCCTGCTTGCCTCGCTGTTTCTGACAGGCGGCTGTGCTGCGGCGCAGCCGGTCGATCAGACGACGGAATTGCCCGGCACGCAAAGCGCTGCGCCCGATGCTTCCGGTGAAAAAGAACCGGCAGAGCCGCAAACGGAGCAGCCCGCGCCGACCGCGACGCCGACGCTCCGAACGCCCGATCCCACGCCGACCACGATGCCGTCGCCTGTTTCGGACGAGGCGCTGCAGAGCGGCGCGCTGGATTCGTTTTTCAATGATTCGGTACTGATCGGCGATTCGATGACCGCAGGCTTTTCACACTATGTCCTCGCGCAGCGCGAAGACGGCGGCGTGTGCCTCGGGAATATGAAATGCATCGGGCAAAGCGGGCTGTTTCTGAAACATGCCTATCAGATGGAGACCGGGGAACGTTCTCCGGTATTGCCGTATCGCGGACGCAATTACTGCGTTTCCGATCTGGTGCAGACGCTCGGGACAAAGACGCTTTACCTGCTGCTCGGCGTGAACGACGCGTATGTGTTTCAAAGCACCGTTGAGGAGGAACTCCTCTGTTTCGATGAGATCATCCGCAAAACGCGGGAGAAATCGCCCGGGGTGCAGATCGTGCTCATCACGATCCCTCCGGTGCTGAAATCCTATGCGCGGGACTATGCCTGTGATCCGCATTTCAATGTCGACGTCAATGAAGCGCTGTACCGCTACTGCGAAGAAAACGGGTTCGGCGTCGTGGAGCTTGCCGCGCGTTTGCGCGATGAGGACGGATATCTGGACCGAACTTGCTGCAGCGACGATAAGTTTCATTTGAATCAGGACGGCGACGCGCTGTGGCTGGCGGCGCTGCGCGAATACGCAAGGACGCAGTATGAAACCGGCGCATGGACGCCGGAAGAAGCAGCGGATTGACGCCGCCCCTGCCGCATCACAGCCCTGCCTGTGCTTTGCCTGCAGATTCCTGTATACGCAAAAAAACGGTCTGTCGAAATTGCTTCGACAGACCGTTTTTGCTATCGTCAGATCCTTGCTACGCCGCTGCGCCTTGCCGCTTCCGCGACCGCCGCCGCGACCGCCTTGCCCACGCGCGGGTCAAAGGCTTTCGGGATGATGTAGTCCGGGGAAAGCTCCTCGGGGGAGATGAGATCCGCGAGCGCTTTTGCCGCCGCCATCTTCATCTCCTCGTTGATGTCGCTTGCGCGGACGTCGAACGTGCCGCGGAAGATGCCCGGGAACGCCAGAACGTTGTTGATCTGGTTCGGGTAGTCGCTTCTGCCCGTTGCGATGACCTTTGCGCCGCCCGCTTTCGCGTCGTCCGGGAAGATCTCGGGCGTCGGGTTCGCGCAGGCAAAGACGATCGCGTCGCGGTTCATGGTCTTTACCATCTCGGCCGTGACCGTGCCGGGCGCCGAAACGCCGATGAACACGTCCGCGCCGACGAGCATGTCCGCAAGGCTGCCCGCCTTATGCTCAAGGTTCGTGACCTCCGCCATCTCCTCCTTGATCCAGTTCAGACCGTCTCTGCCCTTGTAGATCGCGCCTTTGCGGTCGCACATGGTGACGTTTTTAAAGCCTGCGGAAAGGAGCAGCTTCACGATCGAGACCGCCGCCGCGCCTGCGCCGCTTGTCACGACCTTGACGTCTTCCTTCTTCTTGCCGACGACCTTCAGCGCGTTCGTGAGACCCGCGAGCGTGATGACCGCGGTGCCGTGCTGATCGTCGTGGAAGATCGGGATGTCGCACTTTTCCTTGAGCTTGCGTTCGATCTCAAAGCAGCGGGGCGCCGAGATGTCTTCGAGGTTGATGCCGCCGAAGCTGCCGGAGAGCAGATACACCGCGTTGACGAACTCGTCCACGTCGTGTGTCTTGATGCACAGCGGGAACGCGTCGACGTTGCCGAACGACTTGAAGAGCACGCACTTGCCCTCCATGACCGGCATGCCGGCTTCGGGACCGATGTCGCCGAGACCCAGCACCGCGCTGCCGTCGGTGATGACCGCGCAGAGATTGTGGCGGCGGGTGAGCTCATAGCTCTTATTGATATCCTTCTGGATCTCCAGGCACGGCTGCGCCACGCCGGGGGTATATGCAAGGCTCAGGTCCTCTTTGGTCGCCACGGGCACCGTTGCGATGACTTCGATCTTGCCCTTCCATTCTCCGTGCAGACGGAGCGATTCTTTTGCGTAATCCATAAATGTACTCCTTTGAATTGATTACTTTCTTGCGAGCACGGCTTTGACCTGCGTCTCGATGTGCGCGGCGGTCAGGCCGAAACGTTCCTGCAGATATCCCTGTGTGCCGACCTCGCCGAACTCGTCCTCGACGGCAACGCATTGGGCGGGGACGGGGCAGCGCTCTGCGAGCACTTCCAGGATCATGCTGTAAAGACCGCCGTGGCGGTTTCCGTTCTCCGCAACGACGACCGCGCCGCACTTTTTCGCCCATACTTCGACCGCGTCCGCGTCGATCGGTTTGATCGTAAAGCAGTCGACGACCGCGCAGGATACGCCCTGCGCTTCGAGAGAGGCGGCGGCTTTCATGGCTTCGTGCACCAGGATACCGGCGGCAAAGATCACGACGTCCTTGCCTTCTTTGAGCGTGACCGCCTTGCCGATCGGAAGCTCGGTTCCGTCTTCGTAAACGCGCGCATACTGCTTTCTGCCCACGCGGATGTACTTGATCCCGGGGCGGTTCACGCATTGGCGGAGGACGCTTTCAAGACACGTCGGGTCGGATGCGTCGATCACGGTCGCGCCGGGAAGCGCGTTGTAAAGCGCAACGTCCTCGAACGGCATGTGCGTGCCGCCGTTCATGGCTGCTGTGACGCCCGGGTCAGTTCCGATCACGGTAATGTCGTTCTTTGCGTAGCCGCCGGACAGGAAGATCTGATCGTAGATGCGGCGCGACGCAAACGTGCCGAAGCTGTGGATGATCGGCTTGAAGCCTGCCACGGCAAGACCCGCCGCGACGCCTGCCATGTTCGCTTCCGCAATACCGCAGTCGATCGCGCGTTCGCCGTGCGTTTTCGACCATTTCAGCGTGCCCGAGCAGCTCATCAGGTCGGCGTCCAGAAAGATCACGTCGGGATCGTGTTCGCAAAGATCTGCGACCGTTGCGCCGATCACGTCCTTGCAGAGACGGGGATCCATTTCTCCGTTATAAACAACCTTCGTCATTTCTCAGCCCTCCAATGCATCGAGCTTTGTTTTGAGCTCTGCGGTCCAGTTCGCAAACCGCTCGTCGGTGACCGGCATGCTGTGGTTCATCGCGGTATTTTCGACCTCCGTTACGCCGTGACCCTTGATCGAGTCGAGCACGATCGCATACGGTTTTTCTCCGCCGTTTCTCGTGCGTTCGAGCGCCGCTGCGATCGCTTCCGCGTCGCCGCCGTCGACCTTGACGGTGTCGAAGCCGAACGCTTCCATCTTGGCGACGAAATCGCCCATCGGCAGGACCTCGTCGAGGTAGCCGTCCAGCTGACGCTTGTTCCAGTCGATCAGCACGACAAGATTGCCGAGCTTTTTCGCGCTTGCGAACAGGAAGGATTCCCAGCACTGACCTTCCTGCATCTCGCCGTCGCCGACGATCAGAAAGACGCGGTTCTTGCGGCCCTTGAGCTTGTTGCCGAGCGCAAGACCCGCCGCCTGCGACGTGCCCTGTCCAAGGGATCCGGTCGTCATATCCACGCCGGGCGTCTTGTTGCGGTCGCAGTGGCTCGGAAGCCGCGTGCCCCCGCGGTTCAGCGTTTTCAGCTCCTCATACGGGAAGAAGCCCAAAAGCGCGAGGGTCGCATACACGGCAGGTCCCGCATGTCCTTTCGACATGACGAGATAGTCGCGATCCGGCCATTTCGGATCTTCGGGTTTCACATGCATCTCACGTCCGTACAGCACCGCCAGCGCGTCGGATATGCTCATGACGCCTCCGACATGACCGGAGCCGATGGAGTGGATCGCTTCGAGCGCCGCCATGCGGATTTTGAGAGCAAACGCTTCGATCGCTTTTTTCTCTTGGTTTTCCATAGCTTCCTCCTGTTTATTCTTTTGCGGCGGAACGATCCCGCCGTTTTCATACTCAATATATTATTATACCCGATTTCTTATCCTTCTGCAATGGGTTTCGGCAGATAATTCTCGTTCAGCCGATCAAAAAGACGAGCGGTCTGCCTTCGGACATGACGGCACCGCTTTGCACGGCATATGCCGCGCCGGACAGCAGGTCGGTATACGTGCCGTCCGCAAGCGGGACCGCGACCGGCGCAGCTTCCCCGTGCATGCTGAACACGCCGACCGCTTTGCGATCGCCGAGCGTCCGCGTCGAAACGATCACGTCGTTTTCCCGCGCTTCAAGCGTATAGACGCCGTCCGAAAACAGCGGATCCTTTTTCATGGCGATCAGCTTTTTGAGAAGCGCTTCGTGCATCGGTTCGCCGTCGCGCGGGACCGGATCCGGATCGAACAGCGACGGGGTACGGTCCGCCGCCCATTCCTGCCCGCAGTAGAGCAGCGCAAGACCCTTCTGGAAGAAATTCCACGCGAGCCGGTTTTCGCGTACGACCGGATCCGGGAACAGCGCCGCCGTGCGCGGACGGTCGTGGTTTTCGGTGCAGCGGAGCTTCACATAGTCAGCGGGATAGGTGCTTTCCTGCCGCTCGATCGCTTTGACATAAGCGGACAGCGGGATCTTTCCCTCGGCATATGCGATATAGTCTTCGTAAATGTCGTAATCGTAGCAGATATCGAACGCCTGATACAGCTCGGAGTCGGACAGGGCGACGAGCCCTTCGGAACGCAGATACCGGATGAATTCGTGCTCCACCGATTCGGCAAGCCAGATGCAGCGCGGACGGACCGCTTCGACGCGTTTTCTCGCTTCCAGCCAGAAACCCAGCGGAATGAGCGGCGCGACGTCGCAGCGGAAGCCGTCGACGTACCGCGCCCAGAAGCACAGCGTGTCAATGAGCTCGTCCCACAGCGCGCGGTTGTCAAAATCAAGGTCGATGACGTCGCTCCAGTCGCCGACGTGGTTGCCGAACGTGCCGTCGGACTTCCGATAGAAGTATTCCGGATGTGCTTTCCGAAGAACGGAGTCCGGCGAGGTGTGATGATAGACGACGTCGATCATCACCTTCAGTCCGAGCGCGTGCGCGGTTTCGCACAGATGCGTAAAATCGTCCATCGTACCGAACTCCGGATTGACGGCGCGGTAGTCCTTGATCGCGTACGGCGAGCCGAGCGAGCCCTTACGCTTTTCGGTTCCGACCGGATGGATCGGCAGAAGCCAGATCGCGTAGACGCCGAGATCGCGAATGCGCGGAAGATCCGCTTCGACCGCTTTGAACGTGCCGCCGAAGTTGCGGACAAAGATCGAGTACAGGGTCATATTCCGAAGCTGCATAGGGGACCTCCTTTTTTACGGTTCATCCGGCGCATAGGCAAGGGAGAGCTTAAACAGCTTTTGCCCCTCGCTTTCGCCGGCAAGCAGGAACGTATCGCCGACAAGCTCGCTTTTCAGCGTGATCGCGTCGTCGAGCCGCGCCTCGCGCGAATACTCGGTCTTGACCTCGCGAAGCGTTCGCATGCGCAGCGCGTCCGGCATATTGTCCTCGGCAAGATCGAAATAGCGGGTATTGTTCATATGCCCGTTCTGATCGATGTAGCTGTACGGTACGGTGAATACGGCGGTTTGTTCCGTCTGCGGCGCCTGCGGCGGACGCGGCAGCGCAGTCTCAAGCCCCGTCTGCATGCCGGGAACGGCGATCCCGCATTGTTCGGGGAACACGGCTTTTCGTGTATCTGCGTCCATCAGCGCCCACAGGGAGCTTGCTTCGATGAGCGCATTTCCGTATTCGTCGACGATGCGGTAATAACGCGGGAACAGAACATGCTTCGGCTTGCCGGGCCAGGTGACGATCCGCACAGGTTCGTCGTAGACCGGCATGCGGATCACGTTCGCCTGCTGCAGCGTCACGATCCAGAGGATCCCGCGGTCCAGCGTTTTGTCGCGACCGGCGCCGAGCAGCGCTGCGTGATCGGTCGCAGCCTCCTGCAGAAGCGTAAACAGCCGCGAGAGGCGCAGCCTCCTGCAGAAGCGTAAACAGCCGCGAGAGGCGCAGCCTTCGCTGCATATCGGTGTCGGAATACGCGATCCGGTAATCGCGTTCAAACGGTTCAGGCGGGTTCATACGTTCACCATATCTCCAATGAGGTATTTCATAAAATCGGGAAGGCGTTTTTCCCACGCCGCCTCGTTGTGCACCGCGCCGGGGATGACGTTTGCGGAGACGTCCGCGCCGGCGCTGGCAAGCTCCTTTGCCGTCTCGAACATGCCGGAAAGCGCGCGGCGTTTCGGGTCGATCTCGCCGGTCCCCATGTCGAGCCAGATGCGCGTGGGATCGGCGAGCGGATGCGAGCGGATCAGCGCCTTGAGCTTCGACGGTGAGACCCAAAGACTCGGCGAGAGCGCCGCCGCACGGGAAAACACATGATTGTACTCGACGGCGGCATACAGCGACATCAGTCCGCCCATGGAGCTGCCCGCAATCATCGTATGTCCACGGTCGGGCAGCGTCCGGTACTGCGCGTCGATCTCCGGCTTCAGGACGTTCGTGAACCAATCCATCGTGACCTTGCCGAGCCCTTCGATATGCCCGACCGGGCGCCGCGCGGAAAAATCCCACGGACTGTATTCGGACAGTCTCCGGAAGCCCTCCGGATTGCATTCGACCGCGACGATGATGACCGGCAGCTTTGACTTCTTCAGATATTCCCGCATGCCCCAGCTTTTGCCGTAGGTCGCGTGACGGTCGTAAAACACATTGTGCCCGTCGAACATGTAGACGACCGGATAGCGCCGCTCGCTTTTTTCATAGCGGTTCGGCAGACAGAGATACAGCCGACGCGGCTTTTCTGTCGGCAGTTCCGGGATCCGGATCTTTTTGACAAGGATCATATGCGCTTCCTTTCTCTGCGGCTGCAGACGTTTGATTTCTTTTCATTATATAACAGATCGCCCGATGTATCAAGAGAAAAAAGGCACGGCGTCCTTGACAACGAATGCGGCGGTCTCTATAATGAGGACACCAAAAAATGATTCGCAGGGGAAAGGGGAGAAACCGATGGAAAGCTATTGCCTGTTCTGCAAAAGCGGACAGGAGGGACTCGTCATCACCCTTCTCACACACGGCGGATATGCGGCGTTTTCTCCGCTTGCGGTGCGGAACAAGCCGGATGCGGGCGGGCTTAAAAGAACAAAAGCGCGGCTGCTTCCGGGCTATGTCTTTTTTGACGCGGATGAAGAACCGGACTGGGAGACCATTCGCCGCTGCTCCGGCGTACTGAAGATCCTGCGCTACGAGGACGGCAGCTGCGCGCTGCACGGCGACGATCTGGAGTTTGTCAAATGGCTCAAACGGTATGAGGGCATGATCGACGTGTCGCAGGTCGTCAAGATCGGCACGAAGATCGCATTTGTCGGCGGACCGCTTGTCGGCATGGAAGCAAAGGTCCTGCAGGTCAATAAAAGCCGAAAGCTGGTGCAGATCGCGCTCGGCGACGACGACGCGATGTTCCGGAATATCTGGTGCACGATCGAATACATCGAAGGCAATGCGGATCTTGAAAAACTGCATCAGGCGTCGGAACGAACGGATGCATGATCCGGGAGCCATCAGATCCCCAAGGATGACCGGCAGATCGCGCTGCCGGTTTTTGCTGTTCTATTATGCCGAATACTGTCGAATGAATTGACGAAAATACGATAATATCGTATGATAGAGGCAGATAAAGGAAAAGTATTGCACCGCAGGCGGATCACCGCACGGACGCAGCGGACAGGCGAAATCTGCCGGTTCGGCATTCTTTATGGATATATTGACGAAACAGCAGGATTCATGTATAATGCTACTGTCTAATATTATGCGATACTATGTGCGCAATATGCACAATGACGCATATTTTGGTCATAATGCATTGTTATATGCGAAAAACAGCACAGCGGAAGGAGCGTTCGTACAGATGCGGCGCACCGGTCTCCGTATAATTGAAAGAAAGGACAAACAGCTTTGGAACAGGTGAGAAGGGACAAAAACGAAGTCGAAATCAATCTCGGGGATGTTTTTCAGATTTTGATTTCAAAATGGATCTATATTTTGCTTGCGGGGATCCTCGTCGCGACCGCTGTCGGTTTGGTTACGCATTTTCTGATCAAGAAGAAATACACGGCGTCCGCTTCCATGTACGTCTTTACGACCGCGGAGCAAAACCAGACGGGTTCGATTACAAGCAGCGAACTGGTTGCCGCCGATAACCTGATCAAAACCTATCAGGTCATCGTCAAGAGCAATTCCGTTCTGGACGTCGTCGCAACCCGATTCAATGAGGAGCACCCGGAATATGCGGCATGGAATATTCAGTCCGGGACACTGTCCGGTATGACGTCCGTATCCGTTCCGGACGGAACGAAGCTGATCCGCGTGAGCATTACGACTCGTGATCCGAAGCTTTCCGCAGACATTGCCAATACGTTTGCAAAATACGTTCCGGAGCAGATCGTCCGCATCACCAAGGCCGGCGGCGTGGAGATCGTGGACAATGCGACCGTCCCGAAAGGACCGTCCAGTCCGAATCTGTCCAGAAATATCGTGATCGGCTTTGCAGCCGGCTTTGTGCTGGCGGCAGTGTATTTCCTGCTGCGGGCGTACCTCGATACGACGATCTACACCTCGGAGGAGGTGCAGAAGGTCAGTCGCTGCCCGGTGATCGGAACAGTCCCGATGATCGTTGTCGGCAATGAAGAAACGACGCAATGGGAGGTCGCGCTCCGGGAGGAAATCGCCAATGAGTAAGAAGATCACATTCAAGCGCTCCGCAAAGGACCGCAAACAGGAAGAACGCGCACAGATCCGGGAAAACCGGAAGAAGATCCTGACCGATACCAGCGCATTCGCAATTCGTGAAGCGTACGTTCAGCTTCGTACGAACCTGATGTACAGCGTGGCGTCTATGGATGACCGCGGCTGCAAGGTGTTCGGCGTGACAAGCGCGAATCCCTCCGAGGGCAAGAGCCTGACGGCGTCGAATATCGCGGTCTCGTTCGCCATGCTCGGCAAAAAAACGCTTCTCATCGACTGCGACATGCGCAAGCCGAATATTGCACGCCTTTGGCATATCCATACCAAAAACGGGTTGAGCGATCTGATCGCGAAGGTCGACGTCTGCGACGTTTACGGCGTGGAGGGTCTGCCGCTTTCGATCATCGCCTGCGGCAAGATTCCGCCGAACCCGTCGGAGATGCTGGCGTCCGCCGCGTTCCAGAATGCGATCGAACGCTTCCGCAGACAGTACAACTACATCATCATCGACACGCCTCCGATCAATGAGGTCGCGGATGCGCAGATCGTTTCGCGCGTGGTCGACGGCATGGTTCTGGTCATTCGTTCCGCAAAGACCAAGCAGAGGGATCTTGCAGAGGCGGAGAGCACGCTGCAGAGCGCCGGCAGCCGGATCTGCGGCATCGTCATCAACGACCTGAACCTCAAACAGGGCGGGAAATACGGCTATAAGTACGGGTACAAGTACGGCTATAAATACAGCTATAAATACGGCTATAAATCCGGATACGGATACGGCTACCGCTACGGCCATACGCCGGATTACGAACCGAAAACCGAATCGGACGACAGAAGGAAGCCTTCAAAGAAGCAAGCTTCCAGGGAGATCGATTTCCATGCGCATATTCTTCCGGGACTCGATCACGGCAGCAAGAACCTCGAGGAATCGCTCGAGCAGATCCGGTGTGCAAGGGAAAGCGGTGTGGATGTCATCTGCTCGACCTCGCATTTCTACGGCCAGCAGGTCAGCGTCGAATCCTTCCTCGAACAGCGCGCCCGCAGCTGGCTGGAGCTGAAGGGCAATCTGACGGCGGACGATCCGAGGATCATTCTCGGCGCGGAGGTGCTTGCATTTGAAGGGATCGACAGACTGCCGCATCTTGAGGATCTGTGCCTGATGGGGACCAACATGCTGCTTCTTGAAATGCCGTTCTCACATTGGTCGGATCGCTTGATGGATTCCGTGGAAGCGCTGAGCGAGCGGCAAGATCTTGAGATCGTACTCGCGCACGTGGATCGGTATGACCGCAAGCAGGTCGAAACGCTGCTGTCGCTTGAACATGTCAAGGGACAGGTCAACGTATCCGCGCTTACCAAGCATCTGCAGGGCGGATATCTGCGCGACTGGATAAAGGAAGGGAAGATCATCGCTGTCGGAAGCGATATTCACGGAACGAAGACCGGTTATACGGAATGGCAGTCCGTGAAGCAGCGTTATCCGGAGGAGTGGAAGACTGTCATGCGGGAGATCGGGACACGTCTTTCAAATCTCCTCTGATCAGCTGCAGGAAAAAAGGGGAACAAGAGACCGGAACGTACGGTGCGCGGCCATAGCCGACCCGCAGACGACCGGTCGAACACAGTGTATTTGCACGATGCGGGGTGAAGAAAAGACGCCGCATGCCGAAGGCAACGCAAAAATACGCTGAAACCGCTTAACAGGAGGCCCCTGACATGGAAGAAACAATCGATTTGGAATTATCAAAACAACCGAACAAGAAAGGAAAGAAGAAAAAGGGAAGGATCATACTGTGGATCGTCCTCGGACTTCTTGTACTTGCGTTGGTCGGCGGCGGGATCTATATCTGGCACGTGCTGAAGCGGCCGGGTTCGTTTTTTGATTCGTCCGTACGTGTAACCGCAACGGAGACGCCTGAAACGACGCCCGCAATCGACATTGAAGCGTATCTGCCAACGCCGGAACCGGGCACGACGCCGATCCCGACGGCTGTGCCCCGGTCGACTGCCGCAGCGATCGAAAAACCGGAGGAGACAATACCGCATTCGGGGATCGTCAATATCGCGCTGTTCGGGATCGACGCTTATGAAAGCGGGAAATCGTCAAGCGGAACGATGCCGCATACCGACGCGAGCCTTGTGTTGGCGATCAATTTCGATACAAAAGAGGTCAGCTTGATTTCCATCGCGCGCGACTGCATGACGACGGCACCGGGATATAGAGGGTTCTATAAATTCAACGGCATTTTCAATGTCGGCGGCGGTATGGCCGATCCGAAGGCGGGGTTTGAGTTGAGCTCCCGCGCTGCGGAGGAGTGGCTCGGCGGTGTTTCGATCCCGTACTATTACGGCGTGGATTTTCAGGCGCTGATCGATCTGGTCGATATGATCGGCGGCATTGACTTTCAGGTCGATATCACAATGAGAACGCTTGATCACCAGATCATTCGCCCGGGTAAACGCCATTTGGACGGGCAAGGCGTCATGGCGTATATGCGCGCGCGCAAGAGTGCGGGCGGTCTCGATTCCAACAGAACGGCCAGACAGCGCAAAATGCTGATTGCGATCTTTAAAAAGCTGAAGCAGGAAGGCAAGCTGTCGATGATCCCGGACATGCTCAAAACGATGGGTGACAATGTATATACCAATACGAGCCTTTCTCAAACGGCGGCGCTGGTCAGCTTTGCAAAAGATCTGAATGAGGAGGACATCCATACATACAGCATTCAGGGCGAGATCCGCTGCAGATACGATTGGGCGTACTGCTTCATTGATCAGCAGAGCCGTCTTGATATCATCAAAGAGGTGTACGGATTCGATGCGGAACCGATGCGGATCAATTCTCTCGTATACGAGACGTATCTGCATGAAAGCGGCTTTAAAGCAATTCAGTTTTTGGTGTATGCGAAAAACATACTTACGGCGGTGCATGATATGTCCGATTCGTCGACGTGGACGGAGGAGCAAAAGACCGCTTACGCGATATGCTGGCAGGACTATCAGAGTTTAAAACAGATGTATGATTTTGTTGACCAGTGGACGCTGGAACGCTATGACGATACAGCGCTGACCCGCGAAGAACGGGAGGAACGTTCCGGGTACTATACAGCGCTGGAGAAACTGGAAACACAGATGAAAAAATCCGGGGACGCGTTGAACGAGGCGTTCGGCAATCCGGTTTCGCCGAGATGGTACAATGATGTAAAGTACTGGTATGACAAGGACAGTATCATCAATGAGGTATATGTTGATTTTCGCTGAGGGAGAATAGACGCCGATCGGATAACGGCGCGGACGGACTTGTCGGCATAACATGGGGAAACGGGCATGAAGGAAAGAACGGTCGAACAGACAAAGAAACAAAACGTGCAGAAGCAAAAAGGAACGACAAAGATTCTGTTTTCCATTTTGTTGGGTATATTTGATTTCGTTGCCGTCTGCGGCGCTTATTTTCTTGCGCTGTGGATGCGTTTTGATTTTGTTTTTTCACATATTGAACAAAAATACATGGACGCATTCAGCCGCTTCATTCTGTTTTACGGCGTTTTTTGTGTGTTGGTCATCGGTGTGTTCCGCCTCTATAAGTCGCTTCTGCGATATATCGGAATACAGGAATTGATGCGCATGCTGGGAGTCTCTGTACTGCTGTCGATCGCGCATGCGGTTGCTATCACGCTCTTGTTTAATCGCATGCCGATTTCCTATTACATTGGCGGTGCGCTGATCCAGGCGATCCTGTTGATCGGAATTCGCTTTTCCGGTCGACTGATCGACAGCTTGCAGACAAGGATCAGCGTAAGCCATATCGAGATGAATCGTGTCATGCTCATCGGCGCGGGCAAAGCGGGTCAGATGATTCTGAAGGATATGATCGCCAATCCGGGCATGCAGGATAAGGTTGTCTGTATCATTGACGACGATCCGAACAAACAGGGCCGCTATATGGAAGACGTGCCGATCATCGGCGGACGGGACAGCATCCTTTCCGGCGTAGAGAAGTATCGCATCGACAAGATCTATCTGGCGATCCCGAGCGCGACTGCGGAACAGCGACGCGACATCCTTGCCATCTGCAGCGAAACCAAATGCAAGCTCAAACAGCTTCCTGGCATCTATCAGCTGATCTCCGGTCAGGTGACGGTCAGCGCCATGAAGGATGTTGCGGTAGAGGACCTTTTGGGACGCGATCCGATCCGCCCCGATCTTTCGGGCGTCTATTCGTTTATCAACGGCAAGACTGTTCTCGTAACCGGAGGCGGCGGGTCCATCGGCAGCGAACTGTGCCGACAGATCGCCGCACATAAACCGAAACAGCTGATTATCTTTGATATCTACGAAAACAGCGCATACGATATTCAGCAGGAGCTGAAGGAACAGTATCCGAAGCTGGATCTGGTCGTACTGATCGGGTCCGTGCGCGACAGCCGCAGGATGTTCAAGGTGTTCGATAGCTACCGTCCGCAGATCGTGTATCACGCGGCGGCGCACAAGCATGTTCCGCTGATGGAGGACAGCCCCTGCGAGGCGATCAAGAACAATGTTATCGGCACATACAAGACCGCATACGCGGCGATGGTCCACGGCTGTGAACGCTTCGTGCTGATTTCTACCGACAAAGCGGTCAACCCGACCAATGTCATGGGCGCCAGCAAGCGCTTGTGCGAGATGATCGTGCAGTGCTTCGACGCAAAGATCAAGACGGGCAAGGCAAACGAGATCCCGCAGCTTTTCACGCATGAGGGCTGGGAAAACGCCGACAAGGACGGCAGCGGAGACGTGTTCCGCACCATTAAAACGGAGTTTGTCGCGGTCCGGTTCGGGAATGTTCTCGGCAGCAACGGTTCGGTCATTCCGCTGTTCAAAAAGCAGATCGCAAAGGGCGGTCCCGTTACGGTCACGCATCCGGACGTTGTCCGCTATTTTATGACGATTCCCGAGGCAGTCAGCCTTGTTATGCTTGCGGGCACATATGCCAAGGGCGGCGAGATCTTCGTGCTGGATATGGGCAGTCCGGTCAAGATCGATGCGCTTGCGAGAAACCTTATCCGCCAGGCGGGACTCAAGCCGGACGTCGATATCAAGATCAAGTATATCGGATTGCATGCAGGGGAAAAGCTGTATGAGGAGAAGCTGATGGCGGAAGAAGGTCTGCAAAAGACCGACAACGAGCTGATCCATATCGGCAAACCGATCCCGTTTGATAAAGAGATGCTTCTCAAGAATCTCTCGACGCTGATGTACAAAGCCTACGCAAACGATGACCGGATCCGTGATTATCTGATCGGCATCGTACCGACCTATCACCCGGAAAACAGCGGAGCGGACAAGCCCGGCGACGCTGCAGAAGCTGATAGCGGAGCAGAAAGAAAAGAATAGAAACAACCGTACAAATCGGATTTGGCTGTTCCGGGAATCCATCGGATACGGAACGGCGTGAAGAACAGCTGGTGTAGGGCATTATCATGAACTTCTGCGCAGCTGATTTCGGAGGGGTGGATCATGAAAAGGAACTGGACACATGATATCGGACTGAGAATATTGAAACTGATCAATATTCTGGTAATTGCGTGTCCTTTTGAGCTTTGTTGGCATTTTTATTACGCATCAAGGGCAGATGCGCTGTTTTCGCAGAATCCGAAGATTTATCTTCTTCTGCCTGTTTTGTTCATTATCCTTTATGTCATTTTCGGAAGGATCTATAACGCTTTTCTGATATCGTACTACCGCCTGTTTGAAATGGTATACAGCCAGATGCTGGCGGCGTGCATCTCGGACGGGATCGTTTATTTCATGATCTGTATCCTGTGCAAGCATTTCCAACCGATCTGGCCGGGGTTACTGGCAATCGCCGGACAATTTGTATTCAGTACGGTTTGGTCGCTGTGCTCCAGAAAATGGTATTTCCGGCATTTTCCGCCGAAAAAAACCTATGTCATTTATGATACCAGGTCCGGGATAGAAGAAATGATGGAAAGCTACGGCCTTTCCAAAAAATATGCGGTGGACAAGGTAATCCCGGTGTCTGACGTTCTGTCCGATCTGCAAATGCTGGATGACGTGGAAGAAGTCTTCCTGAGCGGCATTCACAGCCATGACCGGAACACGATCATCAAGTACTGTATCGATAAGGGGATCGAAGCTCTCGTCCTTCCGCGGATCGGCGACGCGATCATGCTTGGCGCAAAAAGAATGCATATCATGCATTTACCCGTGCTGCAGGTCCATAGATATAATCCGAAACCCGAGTATGTGTTTACCAAAAGATTTTTTGATATCGTACTCAGCAGCGTAGCGCTTTTGATCCTGTGGCCGGTATTTCTGGTCACGGCGATCCTGATCAAAAAAGACGGCGGTCCCGTGTTTTATAAACAGGAGCGCCTGACGAAGGACGGGAAAGTCTTTCGATTGATCAAGTTCCGTTCCATGCGCGTCGATGCGGAGAAGGACGGCATTGCGCGGCTCAGTACGGGGGAAAACGACGATCGCATCACACCGGTCGGAAGGGTGATCCGCAAGCTGCGTATCGACGAGCTTCCGCAGTTGTTCAATATTATCAAAGGCGATCTCAGCGTTGTCGGGCCGCGTCCCGAAAGACCGAGCATCGCGGAGCAGTACGAACAGGAAATGCCGGATTTCAGACTTCGTCTTCAGTGCAAGGCCGGGTTGACGGGATATGCCCAGGTTCACGGGAAATACAACACAACGCCGTATGACAAGCTGATGATGGACCTGATGTATATAGCAAATCCGGGATTTCTGCAGGACCTTCGCATCATCATCGCAACGATCAAGATTTTGTTCCTGCCCGAAAGCAC
>CAMVGD010000046.1 GCA_947166925.1 uncultured Clostridia bacterium
CGCCAAGAACCCGCCCGCGAACGCCAGCGGCACGGTGCCGATGACGATGAACGGACTCAGCAGGGACTGGAACTGCGCGACCATGATGAGATAGATGATCAGAACGCCGAGCGCAAGCATCCACAGAAGATCTTTCAGAGCGCTGTTGATCGATTCATTCTGCCCGTCGTAGACCAGCGGGCAGCCCACGGGGAGCGGGATAGCATCGACCGCCTTCTGCACGTCGCGGCTCACGAGCGTGACGTTTCTGCCCTCGTCGAGCGCGGCGCTGATCGTGAGACAGCGCCGCTGGTCGATGCGCGGGATCGACGCGCGCGTGGTCGATTCGGTGATCGTCGCGATCTCGGAAAGCTTTACGGTTTCGACCGACTGATCGAGCCGTGTGACGGTGAATTCGATGCCGCCGAGCTGCTCCTTGGAACGCGGCACACCGGAATCGGCGATGACCGATACGTCCAGCGACGTCGCGGAGGAGGAGACGGAGGCGGAGGAGGCGGTCGTTTTCAGCACCTCGGCAAGCTTCAGATACGTTTCGGCGACGGTGAGCCCGTGCGCGGCCGCCTTTGCTTTGTCCACGGAGACGTGCAGCGTCGGCGTCGTTTCCTCCGCGCCGCTGTCGACCTCGCGGACGCCGTCGACCGTGCGCAGCGCGGCGGCGATCGCTTCCGCCGTTTCGGAAAGCGCCGAAAGATCGTTTCCGTACAGCTTGATCGAGATGTCGTCGCCGGACATGGAGGAGGAGAAGCTCATCGTGCTCATGCCCGCGATCGTGTACGGATGCGCGCTTTTCAGCGGGGACAGAGCCTTATCGATGCTGTCGTGGATCGTGAGGCTCGAAAGCTCGCTGTGCTCGTCGATCAGCGCGTAGATCGTAAGCTCGGAAACGTCCGTGTTCTGACTGCCGCCGGACAGACCGAGGATCGAAACGACGCCCCCGCCGAGCATGCCGCCCGCGTCGGTGAGCCCCGGCACGGTGTACATGATCTCCATGAATTCGTCGGCGATCTCCGTCGCTTCCGCAAAGCTCGTACCCTTTTCAAACGGGACGTTGACCGAGATCTGCTTGCCGCCGCTTTCCGGGAACATCGTAAAACCTCTGCGGATGACCATCCAGCCGGAGCCCGCAAGGATGACGAGCGCGAGGATCAGCGCGACGGCGCGGTGACGAAGCGTAAACCGCAGCGCCTTTTCAAACGCCGCCAGCAGCTTTCTGCTCGCCTTGCCCTGCGGCTTGACGGGACGGCGCAGAAGCCCCGTGACCGTTGCGGGGATGACCGTCATCGCGACGAGCAGGCTTGCAAGCAGCGAGTAGGTGACGGTCAGCACCATATCCATAAAGATCTGCCGCGTAAGTCCCTGCACGAACAGGATCGGCACGAATACGCAGATGGTCGTGAGCGTCGACGCGGTGATCGCGCCGGCGACCTCCTTCACGCCCTGTACGGCGGCGTCCCTGACGGGCACGCCTTCGCTGCGCAGACGGTAGATGTTCTCAATGACGACGATCGAGTTGTCGACGAGCATGCCGATGCCGATGGCAAGACCGGACATCGAGATGACGTTCATCGTCACGCCGGAGAAGTACATCAGCACGAGCGCGAACAGCACCGAGACCGGGATCGACACGGCGACGATCAGCGTGGGGCGGAGGTCTCTCAAGAACAGGAACAGGATCAGGATCGCGAGCGCTGCGCCGATCAGCAGGTTTTCCGTGACCGATGAGATCGCCATATGGATGAAATCGCCCTGGCTCATCAGCGAGGTGAAGGAAAGCCCGGGATAGAGCGACTCGAGCTCGCGAAAACGGCTTTCGATGCTGTCGGAAACGGTCGCGGTCGCGTAGGAGGACTGCTTCGAGAACGAGAGCAGCACGCCGTTCTCCCCGTTGATTTTGGCATAGGTGGAGCCGGAATTGTCCGTGATGCGCACGGACGCGATGTCGCCGAGCGTGATCGTCTCAAGCGAGCCGACGCCGGGGGAGAACAGCGGGACCTGTTCAAGCAGCTGTACGTCCGCGATCTCGTCGCCGACGGAGACCAGCCACTGCGTATCTCCCTCGCGAAGATAGCCCGCGGGCATGGAGAAGTTCTGCGCGGACAGCAGCTTTGCGATCATGTCCTTCGTCAGGATCTTGTGGAGGTTTGCGGCGTCCTTCGCCGCCTGGAGCCGTTCCGTCGCTGCCTGTTCCGCCTGCTCGAGCTGCGATTTGCCCGCCTCAAGCTCCTTTTCTCCGAGTTCAAGCGCCGTCTTGCCCTGATCGATCGCCGCCTGCGCCTGATTCAGCTTTCCGTAGACCTGGTTTTTCTGCTTTTCCAGCTCCGCGCGTCCGCTTTCCAGATCGAGCCTGCCGCTTTCCGCCTGCGCGAGCAGATCGTCGACGGTCGCGAGCCCCTCCTCAAGCTGCGGGATCGCGGCGTCCAGCTGACCGATCGTGTCGTCGAGCTGATCGCGCGTCAGCCCGTTCTCCGCAAGCTGCGCGTCGATCTCGTTCAGCCCGTCCTCGATCGCGCGGTACTCCTCGCTCGATCGGATCGCTTCGATATAGTTCTGCTTCTGCGCGTCGGTGAGCGTCGGATCGTTCTCGATCGCGACGATCGACTGATCGAACATCGATTTGCCCGTTTCGAGCGTCTCGATCGAATACTTGAGCGCCAGAAGCTGCGTGCGCGTGGAATTCGCGGCTTCGAGCTGCGCGCTGAGCGCGTCGCGCTGCGCGGTAAGCTCCCGGACCGCTTCGTTCAGCTGCTCGTCCGCCGCGTCCAGCTCCTGCTCCGCCTGATGAAACTGATATCCCGCCTGCTGACGCCCCTTGTCAAGCTCAGCCTGCCCTTCGGTGAGCTTGTCACGATTTTCCGCAAGCTCCCGTTCGCCCTCTGCGACCTTCTCCCGCGCCTCCTCGAGCTCCTTTGACGCATCCTCAAACGCCTCGTCGATCGCGGCGAACAGCCGGTCGTTCAGCGCGTCGATCCTGTCGTCGTCCAGCGTGATCTCCACCTGTCGTTCGATGAGCCCGGCGGTCGTGACCGAAGCGACGCCCGCGACGCCTTCGAGCCGGGGCAGCAGCGTGTCCGCGACGAATGCGGACAGCGCAAGCTGATCCATGCCCTTTGCGGAAACGGCGGCGACGGTGACCGGAATGAGGTCGGAGCTCAGCTCCATCATGACCGGCGTGCCGATCGGATCGTCCCATTCAGCGGTCAGCGCGCCGATCGCCTTCTGCACGTCGATCGACGCCATATCGACGTCGGTCCCGTCCTCGAATGTCAGATAGACGACGGAGACGTTCTCGCTGCTTTTCGACGTGACCGATTTGATGTGATCGAGGGCAGACATCGCCTGCTCCAGAGGCTTCGTGACGGTCGCCTCGACCTCCTCCGGCGACGCCCCCGGATAGGTCGTAAAGAGCACGATGTACGGGAAACTCATATCCGGCAGCAGATCGGGAGTCATTTTGCCGACGGAAACATAGCCGAGCACCAGGATCAGCACGACGGCGACGAGGACGGTAAACGGTTTTTTGACGCTGAATTTCGCAAACATGGACAGTTCTCCGATCACGGGACATATTTCCCATATTGATACCTTATTATAACACATTTCCGGCAAAACGAATGTGGCAAAGATGTGAATCTTTACGTTCGTGAACTTTTTCGGACGGCCGATTGCCGACGTCTATCCCAACGGATTTTCGGGCTTGAGGGACGGCGCGCGATATGGTATACTGAACACAGGGAGAGAGAAGGAAGGACTATGAAACCGGAAATCAGGGACAGAATCAGACAGGGACTGCCGGCATGGATCGTCTCGGGGATCGGGATCCTCGTGCTGCTTGCCGCGTACGCCCTGTGGATCGTCAGGGAGCGACCGAACGCCGCGGGCATTGCCGCTGCGGCGTGCTCCGTGGTGCTGTTCATTCTCGGCTGTCTGCGCTTCGTGCCCGAATGGATCGGGTTTCTGAAGCCCGGCGCGGATATGCTCCCGACCGACCGTGAGCCGAAGCACGCGCTTTTAGGCGTCGCCTTGCTTGCCGTCGCGGTCGAGATGCTGTTGCTTTGCGCTGTGACGCTCGCGCTGTACGTGCGCGACGGAGAGGGCTTGACCCTGCGCGGCGCGGCGGAATTCTGGCGCTGTCTCGACAGCAATCACTATCTCGACATCGCGCGCGAATGGTACGTGCCCAAGAGCTTTCTCGAGACGACGGAGGAGTGGTTCCAGACCGGCGACGACGTCGGACGCGTCGTGCAGCTCGTGTTTCTGCCGGGCTACCCGCTGATCGTCTGCCCGTTTTACCGCATCCTCGGAAACGACCTCGCGGCGGGGCTTCTCGTTTCGTTTGCCGCATTCCCGGCGGCGTGCTGCATGCTGTACCGGCTGCTCCGGCTCGACTGCACGCACAGTTTCGCGATCCGCGCGGTCGTGATGCTTCTGCTGCTGCCGGGCGGCTTCTTCTTCATCGCGCCGATGAGCGAATCGCTGTACCTGCTGCTGGCGCTTTCGACGCTGTACAGCTTCCGCAGAAAGCGATTCCTGCTCGCGGGGCTTTGCGGCGCGTACTGCGCGTTTACGCGCACGATGGGGCTGCTGCTCGTCGCGCCGCTGGTGCTCGAATGGATCCATATGTTCCCCGCAAAAAACGGCGGGCGGAAGAAGTGGGCGTGCGGGCTCCTTTCCGTGCTGCTCGTTCCCGCAGGCTTTGGCGTTTATCTTTGGATCAATCGTACCGTGTCCGGCAATGCCCTGCAGTTTCTGACCTATCAGCACCGGTGGTGGAGCCAGCATCTCGGCTGGTTCTTCAACACGGCGTCGTATCAGACGAACTATCTGATTGACACGCTCCTCAGCGGCAGCCGCGAGACGGCGCTTGGACTGTGGCTGCCGAACCTCGTCTGGCATTTCGGCACGCTCGCGCTGTTCGCACTGACCGCCAAAAAACTGCGCCCGAGTTATGCGGCGTGGTTCATCGGATACTTCGTGATCGCGATCGGCGCGACGTGGCTGCTTTCGGGACCGCGTTATCTCCTCTCGATGCCGGTCGTCGCCATGATGCTTGCCGCCTGCACGGAAAAGCGCTGGCAGAAGATCCTTGCCGCGTGCGTGCTCGCGCCGCTTTCGGTCATGTATCTCCTTGCCTTCGTCTGGCGCTGGCAGGTGTGGTAATGAAAAGCAGGGGAAATCCCTGCTTTTCGGTGATGTTTGCGCTCTGCGCAAGCGATGCTGTTTCGCTGTGATGTATGCCCTGCGGGCAAGTGATGTGTTCCCGTTCGGGAACGTACAGGAAGGTTCTCCGGCGGATAGCCTTTTTGCGGGTCTGCCGCTCAGTATCCGTATTCCGGGTTGATGACCGAGCCGTCGATCGCGTTCAGGATCATACATTGCTGCCACATGCCGGAGAGATCGGCGCGCCGCTTTTCTCTGGCGGATTCCTCTGCAAGCGGCCAGTCGAAGAACACGTACCAGCACGGCATCTCTAAGAAACCGTCGCCGTCCTTTTCACGGATCGTATAGGTAGACAGCAGCAGCCGGTAGATCTCATAATGCCCGCCGAGGTCATACGGATCGCCGGCAAGACACGCGGCAAGCGCCTTTTTGATCTGTTCCTTGACCGTGTCGAACGGCAACAGCTCCACGTTCGGATTCACGATCCCCGTGACCGCCTTCGGAGCGTCATACACAAAGCTCTGCAAGCCGTCCGCATCAATGAACACGTTAATGTATTCGTCCGCGATCGGTTCGTTGTAGATTGCAGTGTCTGTCTGATCGTAGCTTAGATACTGCGACGGCAGCATCTGCGCGTTGTATGCGGGATAGCCGCCGAAATCGCGGCGCAAACGAAACGACCAGCCGGTGGATACGCAGAAGAACGTCAGATCCTCCACACTGACCTCGTTGCGCCGAATGTAATCGGCGGGAAACGCCGCGTCCAGCACGAAGTCCGTAAAGCCCAGCCGCTCCATCTCGCGCCACAGGACCGCTTCGGCGTCCTCCCGCGGCAGTTTCGGCTCGACCCATGCGTTCACGACCGGTTCGCGCTCCTCCTTTGCCTGCTCCACCTCATAGGAGCAGAGCACGCGGAACGCATCGCCGCCTTCGTTTTTGCGCTGCACGACCCAGTAGTTCGGACGGCACAGGACCATAACGGTTTCGCCGTTCTCCAGACGGTAGCATGTTCGTTCTCCCATGGCAAGTCCGGAATAATCGGAGGCAGATCGTTCTTCCAGTTCATCCGGAGCATTTTCTATGGACGACATGTACTGCTCAATTTGCTTTTCTACAAACGGATCGTTTTCCTCCGGGATCCAATAATCGTAATCGCCGAGGTCCGGGATTCCGTCTATGAGCCATTGCCGACGCTCCTCGACAAATTCCAAGTATTCCTTCAGCGAGTTTTTCCAATACTCCTTTGTGTATTCAAAATCATAGGTCGCGACGGGCTTTGCGGGCAGCAGCGTGTTCAGCTTTTCGATGACCGTATCCGTCGTAAATGCCGCGCTTTGCGTACGGAAAACCGGATAGCGCCCGTCCGTTTTTTGGATGATCTCGGCATTGACGCCGATAAAGACGCCGCTTTGCACCTCGGTTTCTTCCTCCTCCCAACGGTCGGGAAACAGCTTGACCTCGTTCGCCGCCTCGCGCGGGGCGTCGGTCGCGTCCAGCTTCACCGTGAGCGTATCGTCGCCCTTGTTGACGATATATTCCTGCTCCGGCGTCGACACGCAGGCGATTAGGAACAGAAGGCAGAGAATGACGGACAGGATGGAATACTTTTTCATAATGGGACCTCCTTTGTGTTCGGCTTTTGACACGTTCAGTATAAAACGGGATTTGTAACAGAGTCATCACAGAGTTGTATCAGAGTTGTAAAACTGCCGGATCGTTATTTCGACGGGCGGATGCGGTCATTTCACCCCGCTTCGCTTTGTTATATATGTGCCGTCGCGCGCTTCCCGCGCGTCGCCATCGCCCCTGCGAGGGGTATTTGCATCCATTCGCCGGGACGCCGGGGACGTCGCTCCCTACAAACGCCGCGCAATCTTGCCGTCCTTCTCCCAACCGGTCAAATAGCGAAACCGCCGCGCAAGCGGATGTAGGGGCTGACGTCCTCGGCAGCCCGTCAAAACATCGATGTGGACGGGACATTCGATCCGCCCATACAGGAACGCGAGAAACACGTCAACGCCGACCTTCCTCTGATGAGGAAGGTGTCACCGCAAGGTGACGAAAGGAGAGATCGAATTGTCCTTCGGACGTGAGTTGACGGCGGAGCCGTCGAGGACAACCCCTCCGGGTTCACTTCGTTCACCCACCTCCCCTTGCACAGGGGAGGCAAGGATGGCGTGAAAAAAGCCTTCCCCTTGTTATGGGAAAGGCACCGAAGCGTGAGCGGAGGCGGATGAGGAGTGTGCGCAGAATAGCGTCGGCTTTTCGCGGATGAATGAACTGTGTTTCGCTCATGAAATGTCCTGCGGACATGAATTGGCTTACGCCGTGAATAGTATTCGACATGAATTGCGCCTGCGGCGCATGAAAATAATACTTGACAAACGGGAAAGAATCGGTATAATGGAACGAGTGTAAAGGAAAAAGACTTTACACGCTGGAGCAAAGGTATGGAACGGTTGTTTGAACTCGGCATGCTGCTGGATCGCTACGAATCGCTTTTGACCGAGCGGCAGAGGAGCATTCTCCGCCAGTACACCGACGAGAACTGCTCGCTTGCGGAGATCGCAGAGCGGGAGGGGATCTCCCGGCAGGGCGTGCGCGACATCATCACGCGCGGGTCGAAGCAGCTCTTTGATCTGGAAGCGGCGGTGGGACTGATCCGCAAGGAAACGAAGCAGACGCAGCTTTTGAGAGCTTGCCGGAATCGGTTCAAGGATGTTCCGATGCGGGACGGCGACCGGGCGGCGCTCGAAGGATATCTGGCGGCGCTCGCCGGCATTTGGGAGGACGAAGATGGCATTTGAAGGCATCGCATCCAAACTGCAGAATGTTTTTAAGAAGCTGACCGGAAAGGGGAGGCTTTCTGAACGCGACGTCAAGGACGCCATGCGCGAGATCAAGCTTGCGCTTCTGGAAGCGGACGTCAACTTCCTCGTCGTAAAGGATTTCGTCAAGCGTGTGGAAGCGCGCGCCGTCGGCGCCGACGTGCTCGAAAGCCTGACGCCGGGACAGATGGTCATCAAGATCGTCAATGAGGAACTGACTGCTTTGATGGGCAGCACGAACGCGAAGCTCGACTTCGGTTCAAAGAAACCCGCGGTCATCCTGATGGCGGGTCTGCAGGGCGCCGGCAAGACGACGATGTGCGGAAAGCTCGCCGTGCTTCTGAAAAAACAGTACGGCAAGGCGCCGATGCTCTGCGCGTGCGACATCTACCGTCCGGCTGCGATCGAACAGTTAAAGGTCGTGGGCGGAAAAGCCGAGGTCCCGGTCTATGAGCACGGCACGCAGGACCCGGTGAAGACCGCGCAGGAAGCGATCGAGGAAGCGCGCAGGACGTTTAAGGACGTCGTGATCGTCGATACCGCGGGTCGTCTGCACATCGACGGGGACATGATGGACGAGTTAAAGCGCATCCGCGACGCGCTGGAGCCCGCGGAGATCCTGCTCGTCGTCGACGCGATGACCGGTCAGGACGCCGTCAACGTCGCAAAGGCGTTCAACGAGACGGTGCCTTTGACAGGCGTGGTGCTCACGAAGCTGGACGGCGATACGCGCGGCGGCGCTGCGCTGTCGGTCCGTGCGGTCACGGGCAAGCCAATCAAGTTTGCCGGTACGGGCGAGAAGCTCACCGACCTCGAGCCGTTCCATCCGGACCGCATGGCAAGCCGCATCCTCGGCATGGGCGACATGCTGACGCTGATCGAAAAGGCGGAACAGGCGTTTGATCAGAAAAAGGCGGCGGAGCTCGAAAAGAAGATGCGTACCGACACCTTCACGCTCGACGATTTTCTCGATCAGATGGAGCAGATGAAGGACATGGGCTCCATGGAGGACATCCTCAAGATGATCCCCGGCATGGGCGGAAAGCTCAACGGGCTGCAGATCGACGAGAAGGCGATGGACCGCACCAAGGCGATCATTCAGGCGATGACGCCGAAGGAACGCGCCAACCCGGATATCCTGAACGCCTCGCGGCGCAAGCGCATTGCGCGCGGCAGCGGCACGACGATCCAGGACGTGAACAAGCTGATGAACCAGTTCGAGGCTTCGCGCAAGATGATGAAGCAGATGACCGGCGGCATGTTCAAACGGGGCAAGAAAGGCAAGATCAAGCGCGGCGGCTTCCCGTTCGGGTTCTGATCGACCATGCATCGAAGATGCAATTCATTCGCCGCAGGTGAAATTCATGACCGATAAGGTCAATTCATGCCGTCAGGCAATTCATTCATCGGAAATCCATCGGATGAATTGCGCCTGCATCGCGTGAATTGTCCGAAGGACATGATAAGGACGAAAACGGCAATGCCGTATTCGATATAAATCAAAAAAAGAAAACAAAGGATAAGGAGAAACAAAACCATGTTGAAGATCAGACTGAGAAGAATGGGCGCGAAGAAGCAGCCTTTCTACCGTATCATCGTTGCGGATTCCCGCGCACCGCGTGACGGCGCATTCGTCGAGGAGCTCGGCTACTACAATCCCGCAACCGAACCCGCAGAGCTCAAGGTCGACAATGAGCGCGCGCAGGAGTGGATGAAAAACGGCGCACAGCCCACCGACACCGTTCGCGGCCTTCTGAAGAAGGCGGGCGCGATCGACTGATCGAGGCGGCTATGGACAAGCTCGTTGAGTTCATCGCAAAGAGCCTGGTCGATCATCCCGAAAATGTCAAGGTAACGACGCGCGAGGAGGACGACAGCATCGTCATCGAGCTCGTCGTCGATCCCGAGGATACCGGCAAGGTCATCGGCAAGCAGGGACGCATCGCAAAGGCGATCCGCGCGATCGTCAAGGCGGCGTCCATCAACGACGAAAAGAAGGTCGTCGTCGACATTCTGTGAGCGCAGCGTATTACCGGATCGGCGTGATCGTGCGTCCGCACGGCGTACACGGCGCGGTCAAGGTCGAGCCGCTGACCGATTCGAGCAAGCGTTTTCGCGGTTTACAGGAAGCGTATCTGGAGATGCACGGGGAGATCCGCCCCGTGCAGCTTTGCGTTGCGTCCGTCGCCCCGGACGCCGTGATCCTCACGGTCGGTGACACGGAAACGCCGGAACAGGCGAATGCGCTTCGCGGCGCGTACCTGTGCGTGGACAAGGCGCATCGCATCAAGCTTCCGAAGGATACGTATTTCGTGACCGATCTCATCGGCTGCGAGACGTTCGACACCGACGGCAACGCGTACGGCAGGCTCACCGAGGTCTATGAGACCGGCGCGAACGACGTCTATGAGATCGAACACGGCAGGCTGATGGTGCCGGCTTTGAAGCGTGTGCTTTCGGAGGTCGACACGGAAAACGGACGGATCGTGTTCGACGCGGCGGTTTTGAAGGAGGTCGGACTCTTTGCAGATTGATATTCTGACCCTGTTTCCGGAGATGTTCGACGGCGTGATGTCGGCAAGCATCCTCGGACGCGCGCAGGCAAGCGGGTTCCTTTCGATCCATACGCACGACATCCGCGCGTATGCTGACAACAAGCATAAAAAGACCGACGACTATCCGTTCGGCGGCGGCGCAGGACTTGTCATGATGGCGCAGCCGATCTTCGACTGCATGGCGGCAGTCTGCGGCGAGGACAAACCGCACCGGATCCTTCTGACCCCGCGCGGAAAGCTTCTGACAAGCGAACGGGCAAGGGAACTTTCTAAACTCGACAGGCTCGTGCTTTTGTGCGGGCATTACGAGGGCGTGGACGAGCGCGTGAACACGCTGATCGACGAGGAGATCAGTATCGGCGACTACGTGCTGACCGGGGGAGAACTGCCCGCCATGGTGCTCGTTGACTGCGTTTCCCGCTTCATTCCGGGCGTACTCGGCTCGGAGGAGAGCGCGGAGGACGAATCGCACACGAACGGGCTATTGGAATACCCGCAGTACACGCGCCCGGCGTCGTTCCGAGGACTGGACGTGCCGGAGATCCTCCTGAACGGGCACCACGCGAACATTGCAAAGTGGCGGCATAAAGAGGCGATGGAAAAGACCCGCAAGGTTCGTCCGTGCCTCTTGGGAAACTTCGGGAAAAATCCCGCAAAATAAGCAAAATTGGGGCTTGCATTTATCCGAAAGCTATGGTATAATGCGCCTTGCGACATCGGGCGGTCCGCCGACACTTGTGATCGTGAACGCCTGTTTCAAATAGAAAAAAGGAGAAAATCAAACATGTCCGACATCATTCGTGAACTCGAAAAAGAACAGCTCCGCAGCGACCTGCCCGAGCTGGAAGTCGGCGATACCGTTCGCGTTTTCGTGAAGGTCGTCGAAGGCAACCGTGAAAGATTGCAGAACTTTGAAGGCATCGTCATCAAGATCCAGGGCGGCGGCATCCGCAAGTCCTTTACCGTTCGCCGTATGTCCTACGGCATCGGCGTCGAGCGTACCTTCCCGTACCACAGCCCGCGCATCGGCCGCATCGAGGTCGTCCGTCACGGCGTGGTCCGCAGAGCAAAGCTGTTCTACCTCCGCGAGAGAAGCGGCAAGGCAGCGAAGATCCGCGAGCGCATCGACGAGAAGAAATAAGCTTTATCAGCAAAAGGAGCCGAAAACCGGCTCCTTTTTCGTATACGAAAAGATCGCCTGCGGCCGTTTCCGGTACAATATATTATTCAACTGTACGCAAATCGGTTGACGGTTTTTACAGAATCATATAAGATTATAAAAAAGTGTAAATGCGTATAACAAGTATGCGTTTACGGCAATCGGCAAAGAACGATATGCGGAAATACACTGCGGCATCCGCTTATCGGATCCCATTATTCCGGCGCCGCCCGACTGGAGAATGAATATGAAAAAACTGTTGGCTCTTTTGCTTGCCCTTTTGATGTGCGTTGCACTGCTGCCGTCGGTAACACTGGCAGATGATACAGGAGATGAGCCTGAGGGCTCTATTGTTGAAAATAAATCAGACGATGAACCGAAAGACAGCAGTGACAGACCATACGCATCAGGCGACTGGTCAAATGGCTGGAGCTGGTGGGATCAGCATCAAAGCACCGTGCAACTGGTGCGTGATTACGGTTGCTTGATTGTCGCTATGTCGAAAATGTTAGTTTGTTCAGACTGCGAAACGACAGATTATAATTCATTCAATCCGGATATCTATTATTACTGGTGCTTAAACAATGGATATTTGAAGAATGATGATATTTCGATGAGAACATATGCAAGCCCTGTGTATTATTCACAAAATTCCGGTTCTGAGTTGGTTTACGAAGATGTTACCTATGGTGAGAATGACCCCAAAATTTGGGAGAATATCAATGCAGGTAAATTCACAATTTTACGAACATGGAAAACCAGTCCCACAGATGGAACATCCCATTATGTGTTCGTGAATAACGGCGCTTCAATAGAAACGGGTAGAATCAGAGTGTTCCAATCTTACGGTTATAATACTTCCACTTGTCCAGGAACGCAGGATTGGACTGCAGCCACCAGAGAGATATTAACATATCGCGTGGAAAGTACACCGTCCAACTATACCCTCACGATCAACGGTTACATCAATGGAGCAGATGCAAGCAGCATCAGCGGATACGGTACATTTGATTTGTATCTGAACGGAAAGCTTGTAGGAAGCAGCCTGACCTCCTACTCCAAATCGGTCTCGTCCGGTACGACCTATGATATCAAATTGCGTTCGGTAGCAGATGGAAAAACATTCTTGGGATATGCAGAAGGAGCGCATGCCGGAACCGTCAACAGCAACACAACGGCGCGCATGTCATTCAGTCCGGTAAACGCACAGAGGTGGCTTGAACTATACGGGGATGGACTGCAGACAACAACTTACAACAACCATACCTATTACTATTATTCGCACCCCTGTACTTGGTATGCCGCAAAAACGATATGTGAATATCTCGGAGGACATTTGGCGACCATCTATAACGGCTATGATAACAGTGTCGTATGTCGACTGTCACCAGATGAAAAAATTTGGCTGGGGGCAACGGACGTGGAACAGGAAGGTACTTGGAAATGGGTTACCGGCGAAGCGTTCAATCACACGGCGTGGAATTCAGATGCACCGAATAATGGCTATTCAAATGATGAAGGAGTAGAGAACTACCTGATTCAGTATGATCATGGCGGCTGGGATGATGTGGCGGGCAATTCTATGTATGGCTTTGTCTGCGAGTTTGAACCTGTCACCGTCACGTTCAATGCAAATGGCGGAAGCGTTTCGCCGACGAGTAAGACGGTTGCTTATAGCAACACCTACGGGGATCTGCCGACACCGACGCACTCCGGTTATTCCTTCGACGGATGGTACACGGCTTCAAGCGGCGGTTCAAAGGTAACGTCCTCCACGACGGTTACAGTCATATCGGACCATACGCTGTACGCACACTGGACGAAGACGGACGTCACCGTCACGTTCGATCCGAACGGCGGCTCGGTTTCTCCGAGCAGCAAAACTGTTACGTACGGCAGTACCTATGGAACACTGCCTACGCCGACGCGCGAGGGCTATTCCTTTGACGGTTGGTTTACAGCTTCGGAAGGCGGCGCACAGGTGACGTCTGCCACAAAGGTCACGAACGCATCGGATCATACGCTGCATGCGCACTGGACGACAGTAGACATCACCGTTACGTTCGATCCGAACGGCGGCTCGGTTTCTCCGAGCAGCAAGACGGTCACATACGGCAGCACCTACGGAACGCTGCCTACGCCGACGCGAACGGGCTATAGGTTCAACGGTTGGTATACGGCGGCAAGCGGCGGTTCACAGGTGACGTCCTCGACGACGGTTACGACTGCGTCGGATCATACACTGTATGCGCATTGGACGGAAGTGGATATCACCGTCACGTTCGATCCGAACGGCGGTTCGGTTTCGACGAGCAGCAAGACGGTCACATACGGCAGCACCTACGGCACGCTGCCTACGCCGACGCGAACGGGCTATAGGTTCAACGGATGGTACACCGCCGCAGAAGGCGGTTCAAAGGTGACGTCTTCCACGACGGTCACAACCGCGTCGAACCATACGCTGTATGCGCATTGGACACCGAGAGAGTATACCGTTTACTTCGATCCGAACGGCGGCAGCATCTCGACAATCAGTAAGAAGGTCACCTATGGAGAGGCATATGGCACGCTTCCCACACCGACGCGTACGGAATACACTTTTATCGGGTGGTATACGGCGGCAATTGACGGAACGCCGGTGACGTCTTCAACGACGGTTACAACGGCGTCGGACCATACGCTGTATGCGCATTGGACAGAAGTCCGTTATCTGGAGATCAACGCCGCCAATTTCCCGGATGATACTTTCCGGCAATGGATCATCAGTAATCTGGCAGTCAGCGGCAATACGGAAACCGGTTATTACATGACGCGAACACAAGTGGACAGCGTAACATCGATCCGGTGCAACTCATGCGACATTACGTCTCTTTCCGGAATTGAATTCTTCCCCGGTTTGACCGAGTTAAGATGCGGTCGCAACCAATTGATGGCGATTGATATCAGCAAAAACACGGCGCTTACAGATCTGTGGTGCGACAACAATCAGCTTACAGCACTGGATGTAAGCAAGAACGCAGGACTTAGAGTACTGTACTGCTATTCCAATCAGCTGACGGCATTGGATGTAAGCTGGAACACGTCGCTCTCCTGCCTGGATTGCGGATTCAATCAACTGTCCTCTCTGGACGTCAGCCGAAATACAGCACTTAGATTTTTGTTCTGCGATAGTAACTGCCTGACAGCATTGGACGTTGGTAACAATACGGCGCTTAAAGAGTTCCATTGCGGAATGAATATGCTTACCGCTTTGAACGTCGACAGCAATACTGCGCTGACGGACCTGTGGTGCGATAGCAATCAGCTGACGGAATTGAATGTCAGCAAGAATACGGCGCTTGAGATGCTTTGGTGCAGCGACAACCGGATAAGCACTTTGGATGTCAGCAATAATACCGTGCTTAAAGAACTATGGTGCTACAACAATCATCTTCGCACTCTGAACCTCGGTGAAATGGACAAGCTTGCATATTTAAAAGCGAACGGGCAGATTGTGGAGAACCAGATTGGAATGATCAGGAACAATTCATATGTATACGACATGACAAATCTTATGTCGGGGAATGAATTGTCAAAGGTAACGATCCCGGATAATACGATTCAACTGGACGTCAATACGGGGATTGTGACATTCCCGTCGGATACAGACAGCTTCACCTATCAGTATGATACGGAGAAGGGATCAATGGACGTTACGGTGTATCTGACGTTTGAAGCGGGAGATCCCGCATTCGACGGAACGATCGAATGGAACAGTGCAGACGTGCAGTATAAGGGCACGACGCCTTATGTGATCGCAAACGGCAGCGCGCAGAGACCGCGGTTCACGGTAAAGGATGCGAACGGAAACACCGTTAACGCAAGCAATTATACCTATCAGTACCGCGAGAATACGAATGCGGGCACGGGTTATGTGATCGTAACCTTCTCAGGTGCGTATTCCGGCACGGCACAGGCGTGGTTCAAGATCTATCTGCCGGCAACCACGTATACGACGGTGGAGAATGTTACGGATGGCATTCGAATCGTGTGGGAGCCGGTCGAAGGCGCGGCGGGCTACGTCATCTATCGCCGCGCGTGGAGCAGCACGACGAACGGATGGACGACGTTTGAGCGTTGGAACAATACGACGGGAACAACCTATATCGACGGCACGGACGCATCCCATAAGGTCTATGCGGGAACGCGCTATCAGTACGGCGTCAAGGCATACTTTGCGCGGCGCACGGATCCGGTGTCCGGCGCAGCGATCGGCGGCAACGTCGGGGATAACTATAATCTCGGCATGGTCGGCCCGCTGAAAACGACCGTTCGCATTACGACGCGCACGCTGAACAGCGTGACGGCAGGGTCGAACCAGATGACGGTCAAGTGGAGCGCAAGCTTGGTCTTTACCGGCTATCAGGTCCAGTACGCGACGAACAGCGCATTCACAAAGGGACTGAAGACCGTCAAGATCACGAACCCAAAGACGGCGCAGACCGTGATCAAGAGCTTGACAAGCAGCAAGACATATTATGTACGGGTCCGGTCCTATCACGAATTCGAGGGCATGACGTACTACGGCGGCTGGTCAAACGTACTGAGCTGCAAAGTGAAATAAACCGATTCTTTGAAAAGGAGCCGACAAGGCTCCTTTTTGCGTGGGGCGGGGCGAATTTACAACTATTTGACAACTCCTTCATGCTTTTGTGACAAAAAGGACGAATCTCTTTCGTATCATGGACGGCGAAAGGAGGCGATTGCAAAAAAACGAAAACATGCAACCGTTTGATCGCTTCAAACGTCTTATTGAATGAAGGGACCGCGCCGCATACTGCGGTACGGCGCAAAGGAGGTTTATGAAAATGAAAAAGGTGCTGGCACTTTTCCTCGCGGTGATGCTGCTGGCTGCGGCGGCGCCCGCCGCGCTTGCGGAGGAAGCGGAGCAGGTCGTTTCGGAAACGGCGGAACGCGCGTCCGGGCAGAAGGGCACGATCGTGAACTGCAAGGTCGCGGCGAACGTGCGTGAAAAGGCGACGAGCAAATCAAAGCTTCTGGGAATCGCAAAGAAGGGCGAGACCTATGCGGTGAAGGGCAGGTCCGGCAACTGGGTCAGGATCGACTACGACGGCAAGGACGGCTATGTGTTCAGCCGCTACATCCGCATTACCGGCACGCCGGACGACACGCCGGTCGAAGGCAAGAAGGGCACGATCGTAAACTGCAAGGTCGCGGCGAACGTGCGTGAAAAGGCGACGAGCAATTCAAAGCTGCTCGGCACGGCGAAACGCGGCAAAACATACGAGGTGCTCGCGACGGCGGGCAGCTGGGTCAAGATCCGGTACGACGCCGGGACCGACGGCTACGTGTTCAAAACGTACATCCGGATCGGCAGCGAAGGCACGGATCCCGGACCCTCCGGCAAGACGGCTATGATCGTCAACTGCAGGGAAGCCGTCAACGTCCGCGAAAAAGCGACGAGCAAATCGAAGCTTCTGGGAACCGCGGCAAAGGGCGCCGTTTACGATGTGCTCGGCCGCTCCGGCAACTGGATCAGGATCGACTACGACAGCGGTAGGGCGGGCTATGTCTTTGACCGCTATGTGAAGCTTTCGGACGGGGAAGAACCGATCGAGGGCGGGACCGGTACGATCCGCTGCAGCAATCACGTGAACATCCGCGCCCGGGCGACGAAGAACTCGAAGCTTCTGGGCACGGCGAAGAACGGCGAGACCTTTACGGTCAAGGGCCGGTCCGGCAACTGGATCAGGATCGACTATCACGGCAAGACCGGCTACGTCTACCAAAGCTATATCCGGATCCGGTAAACGACGGAGCAGGGAGCGGGACGCTGTGTCCCGCTTTTTTCATATTCTGCGGGCGGCGTCCCGGAAAAAACGCTGCCGGTCTTGAAAAAATATGAAAAAAAGAGAAAAGAAAAAGGAAATCCGGGATTATTGTCGAATATAGGAAAGCGCCGCACAACAGACTTGCCCGGGCGCAACATAATATATTATTATTCTGCAAATTCATGCTTGACAATTGACTAATCTTGCGATAAACTGTAAATGTAAAAAGTTTCGCATCTTTTTCAGAAACGTATGCAACCGATTTTACACATATCAAGTATTTGAATCACTGAGACAACAAACCCCATAACGATCCCGCAGCAGGGATCCGACCGTCGCCGCTTCTGCGGACGCAGCTTTTGCGCGTGCCGCAGGAACAGAACGGGACAGTTTTGCACTTGATTTGCCGGTACCGGCTTATGCGGTACCCGGCGCGCCCATGTATGATACCGGAAGGAACCGCTCGTCCGCCGTGCGCGGACGGAACGGCTGCTGTCCGCTGCGTCACGGTTTCAAATCACGAAAGGAGGAACAGAACCGCAACCACCTATTGCCGTCGGCGGCGTTTATCAGAAGCTGTACGCGGCGCAGCGCGCGGGCTGCACGCGTGTATTCGTGCTCGCGGAGAACGCGGCGCGGCTTACGGACGAGGAGCGGGCGTCGCTCTCCGTCGAGATCGTTCCCGTGACGCACGTCGACGAGGTCATTCCGGCCGTGTTCGACGATGCGGACGCGGGGAAGGGAACAGAAAGACAGATCGCACATGGCGTGTGAGAAAGGAGAAAGCTATGGCTGAGGCATGTTGGGAAGATATTGCTTTGGATACCGATTGGTACGAGGGCGCGTCGGATGAAGACGACGTGCGCTTTGACGGAGCAGACGAAGAAGCGCGGGAGAGGACCGGCGCGGCGTTCATCGATGATTATCCGGACATCGTCAAGATGTATTTTGACGACGTCCGCAACATCCCCGTGCTGACGCAGGAGGAGGAAAGAGAACTCATCCGGCGTATGTGCGAGGGAGATGAACAGGCACGGGACACCTTCGTGCAGGCGAACCTCCGCCTCGTCATCTATGCGGTCAGACCCTTCAAGGGCCGCGGCATGTCGTTCCTCGACCTCGTGCAGGAGGGGAACATCGGCTTGTTGATGGCAGTCGAACGGTACGACGAACGGTTCGGGACCCGTTTCTCCACCTATGCCATGTGGTGGATCCGCGAGACGGTCCTCCGTGCGATCGCCTACAAGTCCCGCACGATCCGCATTCCGCCCTACATGACGAGCATGATCGCCAAGGTCAAGCGCTTGTCCAGGGCCTTTGCCGCAGAAAACGGCAGAGAACCCACGGTTGAGGAGATCGCCGGCGCCATGGGCGTTTCCGTCGATACGGTGCGGCAGATCCGGAACGCGGAAAGCACGAATGTCGTCTCCTTGCAGAAGAAGATCAAGGAGGGCGAAAAGACGGAGTTCATCCAGACGGTCGAGGACGCGTACGCGGTTTCCCCCGAGGAGGAATACGAAGCCCGCTGTACGCGTGAAACGGTCGACGACTTGCTCGGCCGGTTGACGCCCAACGAGGAGATGATCATCCGCCGCCGCTTCGGGTTCAACAACGGCGAGGTCGAGACCTTGGATGAGATCGGCAAATCGCTCGGCGTGACCCGCGAACGCGTTCGCCAGATCGAGATGAAGGCGAAGAAGAAGATCCGGATGTTGTCCGTACGCTACGGGATCCATTCCGCGATCGTGTGACAGACTGTACACCGGACGGAATACCGTTCGGCGTTTTTTTATGCGCTCTTGACGGACGGCTGCGGCTTCCCGTATACTGAAAGCACCGGTCAAAGGACCGGAGCGGAGGACGCATGGAAGAAACAAGGACGGTCTGAAGCGGTACGTCGATTACGAGCGCAACGACTATCCGAACGAATGGAGCTTTGAAACCCGGGGGATCAAATACCGGTCGAAAACGCCGGAGTTCGAAGCATATCCGGAACATTTACGGAAAACGGAGGCATGAAGATGGAAGGCTTTTCGATCCGCAGGGCGGAGGAGAAGGACTGCGGGCTGATCCTGTATTTTATCAAAGCGCTCGCAGCCTATGAAAAGATGTCCGACGAGGTCGTCGCGACCGAGGAACTGCTCAGGGAATGGCTGTTTGAAAAGCGGAGCGCCGAGGTGCTCTTTGCCTGCGAGAACGGCAGGGAGGTCGGCTTTGCGCTGTTCTTCCACAACTTCTCGACCTTTGTGGGCAGGGCGGGACTGTACCTTGAAGACCTCTATGTGCTGCCGGAATACCGCGGCAAAGGCTACGGAAAGGCGCTTCTCAAGCGGCTTGCCGCGATCGCGGCCGAATGCGGCTGCGGACGTATGGAATGGGTCTGCCTCGACTGGAACCGGCCAAGCATGGACTTTTACCGCTCGCTCGGCGCG
Organism: uncultured Clostridia bacterium; assembly: GCA_947166925.1. Taxonomy (GTDB): domain Bacteria; phylum Bacillota; class Clostridia; order Christensenellales; family CAG-138; genus UBA3792. The sequence goes on from CAMVGD010000046.1 coordinate 19,963, forward strand.
ATTCCGATGGACGAATGGACGATCTGGCGCGTCTCGGGGGAGACGCTAGATCAGCTTGCGAAGGACTGACCGCAGGGTTCGCTTTCGGCACAGAATAGGGGGTGTTAAGAAACGCAACACGTTTTCTTAACACCCTCTTTATGAATTCTCG
>CAMVGD010000047.1 GCA_947166925.1 uncultured Clostridia bacterium
GAGATTTCTCCCTACCGCCCGGTACATTATGCATAAATCAGATCGTTGTTCACAAGCTCCATAGCTCGATTACTTAACAATACGCTGATGCTGATTGAATTCAAACATTGAGCCTTCTGTCGATTTTATCAAGGATTGCAAAACCTGTGCCAACAAGAGCTGTTGGAAACGGCTATAATTAGCTGTTCAGGGATGAACAGAAATGAACAGCGGATCGAGAAAAAAACCAGTAATTCTGGCGATATTTGAACTTATTGATCACCAGAAAAGCCACTTCAGGTCGTACTCCTAAGCGAAAGGCCGCGCGTTCAAATCGCGCCGGGGACGCCAAAAACCGCCCTGTGGGTGGTTTTTGGCGTCCCTTTTCGGTGCGATGAGAACGCCGTTCGTGTACACGGCGCAGCCGCGTCGCCGGCGCTGCATCATTGTTCTGCAAATCAGAGGCAGCGCCGTAACGCGCCGGGTGGCTTTTTTATGTCCCGTTTCGGCACGATGAGAACGCAGTTCGTGTACGCGGCAAAGCAGGCGTCTTGTTTTTCCATCGGCATCATTCATGTGTTTTTGACCGAAAATGCGGAAACCTCTTGCTTCTTCAGACAAAATCGTTATAATTATATATGAAATCATTGATTGTACGCGGAGGGGAACCATGGATTATCTGAGCTTGCAAAACGGCAGCGATATTCGCGGCGTCGCGATGGAAGGCGTTGCCGGTCAAAACGTGAATCTGACGGAACAGGCGTGCCGCGATATCGCCCGCGGCTTTGCCCTGTGGCTGATCAGCCGTCTGAAAAAGGACGCGCTGCGCGTGGCGATCGGACGCGATTCGCGCCTGACCGGGCCGATGCTGGCCGTTTGGATCGGCGAAGCGCTTGCAGCGGAAGGCGTTGCAGTAACGGATATGGGGATGGCTTCGACGCCCGCGATGTTCATGACTACCGTCACGGAGGGCTTCCTTTTCGATGCGTCCGTGATGATCACGGCAAGCCACCTGCCCTTTAATCGCAACGGCTTTAAGTTCTTTACCGGGAACGGCGGTCTGGAAAAGCAGGACATCAAAGCGATTTTGACGCTGGCGGCGTCCGACGCCCATACCGGACTGCCGGCCGCTTTCGTGACAAGCGGCAGCTTCATGCCGAAATACGCCGAAATCCTGATCCGCAAGGTGCAGGAAGCCACCGGACTTGCACGTCCCTTGGAGGGCTTGCGGATCGTTGTGGATGCAGGCAACGGCGCCGGCGGATTCTACGCCGCCGAGGTGCTGGAACCGCTCGGCGCGGACACGACGGGCTCCCGTTTTCTCGATCCGGACGGCACCTTCCCGAATCACATTCCCAATCCCGAGAACGAGGAAGCGATGGCGGCGATCACGGAAGCCGTTGTGCAGAACAAGGCGGATCTCGGCATCATCTTCGACACCGATGTGGACCGCGCGGGCGCGGTGCTGTCGGATGGCAGCGAGCTGAATCGCAACCGCATCATCGCCATGATGGCGGCGATCCTGCTCAAAGAGCATCCCGGTACGACGATCGTTACCGATTCGATCACCTCCACAGGGCTTGCGGCGTTCATTGCGGCGCACGGCGGCGTGCATCATCGATTCAAGCGCGGCTATCGGAACGTGATCAACGAGTCCATCCGTCTCAATGCGGAGGGACATGACAGTCAGCTGGCTATGGAGACCTCCGGTCACGGCGCTATGAAGGAAAACTATTTCCTCGATGACGGCGCGTATCTGGTGACGCGGCTGTTGATCGAGCTGTCGAACGCGCGCAGAGAGGGAACCACCCTACAGTCTTTGATTGCCGATCTCAAGGAGCCCGTGGAGAGCAGAGAGTTCCGTATGAACCTGCTGCTGCCGGATTTCCAAGCCTACGGAAGCGATATTCTTGAACAGCTGCACGTCTATGCAGCCGCGCAGACCGGCTGGACCCTCGCGCCTGACAATTATGAGGGCGTGCGCGTCAATCTCGACGCAGATCACGGCAACGGCTGGTTCCTGCTGCGCATGAGCCTGCACGATCCGCTGATGCCGCTGAACATCGAATCCGACTGCGCAGGCGGCGTCAAAACCATTGCGCGGGAACTATTCCCCTTCCTCGCGCAGTTTGACAAGCTCGATACGACGGCGCTCGCGGAATACAATCGCTGAATCGGATTTCTTCGGCTTGCTTCATCATTCTGCAGCATAGACGAAGCATTCTTGCCGCGCGAACAATGCGACTGCTCGGATGACAACGCCCCAACGACGTCCCCGCGACGCCGCAATCGCTCGCGCGGCACGATGAAAACGCTGTTCGTATGCGCGGCAACAGCCGTTTCGCTGTGAGGCATATCCGCTTCGGCGTATCAAGGAAACGGTTCTCTTGACACTGGTGCGAAACGAACATGTAAGCCCGAAGTGCGCTTTGGCGATCCGGAGGCGGCGCTTTTTTTCGGGGGTTTCCGCGATGATGCGAACCGGAGAAAGATGCTTCCGCGTTTCTGACAGTGTCCGATGAAACAAAGTGTTTTTTCAATCTTTATCCGTTTTTTTCATTCTCCGCCTTTGCCGTCTCATTTTTGCTGCCGGTCCAAGTCGGTTGATCAGAAGACGGGCGATTACATATATGCCTGCGGCAATGACCGCAAAGAACAATACGATCCGCAGCAATGCGATCATGCCGCCCGATAAAACATGATCCCATTCCCCGATATATTCATGTCCGTCGATCAGTGCAGAGAAAATCGCCAGTATGGAGATGATCGCAAGAGAGCCGTTCATGCTTTTTGATTCCTTGCGGTCAATGATGTCGCATTTTGTATCGAATACCCGCTGCAAATATGCCTGATTTCGCTCAAATTCCTTATATAGTTCATCGATGCAGAATGCTTCCCGCAGCATTTTAACGGATTTCTGCGACGTCGGGTAGTTGACTTTGATATCCCAGAAATCGATCGTGTTCGAGAACCGGTCATAGATCGATTCGACATTTTTCAAGAATCTGACCGGATCGATGATCTCATGCGACGAAAGCGTTTGTATGATGCTGCGGTTTGCGATGTGCAGCGCGGCTTCCTCGAACAGAATCAGTTCCATATAGAACAGCATAATGGTTTCTTCCCTGATGCGATCCAGTACGCTCTCGATTATGCTCGGAGGAAACTTCAATACGACGTTTTTGTACGCGCGTATCGTCGCTCTGTCATATTGGCCCGCTCCTGCGGGATCCGTCGCGATTGCAATGATCTCCTTGTCGGTGATCCTGCCGAAGACCTCGCCGTCCGGATAGATCGTTTCCGAAGCCAAAAGCGAAGCGATCTGATTCGCGGATAGACAGTCTCCTTTCGGAATGATCACATATGCCTTCGGCGTTCCCTGCTTTACGATCCCGAATCTGTCGTGGAGATACTCGAAAAGGTTCTCCTCTTTTTCCGCTCCGCATACAATGATCTGATTGCGGACCATGCTGTCCAGATAATGGCTGACCAGAAACGGCGATGAAAGCGAGCACAGCGTTACAACGCCGCAGTTGCTCATCTCGTCGTAGGACACGTACAGGAACACATATGCGGACGGTCCGATCTTCTCCCGCTGCCGGGACGTGTTTTCGGGCGTCAGCTCCGCCAGCAGCTGCACGCGGATGCTCCCCAAAAATACGCGTCTGATCCGTTTTTTCAAGCTCGCAAGATCGTCGACCCGGCTTACGGACGAAGGAATCCCCACCTCATAGCTCGTTCGGAAATCCAAATAAGACGCAAGACATTCCGATATCTTTGACTTCCCGTCCGGAACGAACCGGTCGGCGTCGGAATACTCAATCGGAATCGAAATAAAAACGTCCGGAATGACCGCCCATTCCTGTGTTCTGTGTTCCTTCATTTCCCGCAGCATGTCGTTCAGCAAGGGCTCCTCGACATATTCCAGAAGCTGCGCGTACACATAGAACAGAGGGTACCGTTCCTCGTCATATTGCATTACGTTGATCAGCCTCTGGTATTCGAGAAAGCTCTGCGCATCGAAGGCAACGATCCTTCCTTCCGCTACGCCGCTGGCTTTCCTGCGATAAAACGAAACGCCCGCCTGCTCTGCGCTCTCATACCCGATCACAAAGCGCCGTTCGGAAACGATCGCATACCCGATCCGGTTCCGGTCGAGAAACGTTGTCTCCGGGATCAGAACGCATATCCTGCCGTTCCCGTCCTGTGGCGAATCGTTCGTTTCCGAACTGCGGCAGACGCAGTAATACCCTTCGTCGATCAGGCTGATCGTAAATCCTCTCTTTTCATAGATCGGAAGCGAGCGCGGATTTGAAACGTCGCTTACCAGATCGCAGTCCGGATACGAAACGATCAGATGATCGATCAGGCTTGAGCCGACGCCCTGCTTTCTGTCCTGTTCCCGTACTGCGATCGAAAGGATGTACAGCGTCTTGTTCTCCCGTCTGATCTTTTCATGCAGCTCTTTTTGATACGGAAGCTCATCCGGCGACGCGCATCCGAAGATGCGGCAAAAGTCGTCGGGCGACGCGTTTTTCGCCGCGTTGTAATCAAAGCACAGCAAAAAGGCGAGAAGACGGTCTTCCCCGTCCCGGATGCCGAAGCAGAACCCCTGCCTGATGCAAAACAGGATATTGTTGTGAAACACATGACAGGCCGCATGACGCATCTGTTCCGGGTCCGGGTATTGTGTTTTAAAATAGGGATCGTCCGCGAAGCATTCCAGATACAGCTTCTCAACATCCCTGAGATCGTGCTCCGACAGCACCGCAAACTTCATACGGTCACCTCAACAACATACTTTCTGATACGGTTGACGGGATGATAGGATTCCTTTGATTCTCTGAGCCCCGGATCACCCATGTCTTCTTCCCTGTTGATATACGCCGTTTGATCGCCCGCATATCGACCGGCGTTCTGCAAAACCAACATCTGGTAGGCGCCCTTCACCGATCGGTCCGCTTTTTCAACATGCGTAAACATCGTCTGTCCGACGGTCTCGCTCATAGAAAACCCGACGATTCCGCCGTTCATATACAGCACCCCGCCCTGCATACCGTACAAAGCATAATGATCGAGTACCTCCAGCACCTTGCGGTTTTCTTCCTCCTCAAATGCGCCGTGACCCGACGCCGTCAGATAGCGTTCCAGGAAAAACGTCCTTACCTCCGCAAGATTTTCGTCCGTGATCGGATCAAAGGACCACAGCTCCGCCGCGCGCAGAAAATGATTGATCTGATTTCTCTGTCCGTTATACTTCCGTCCGCGGAACGTGCTCAGATCGGAGGCGTTATAGAGATAATCCGCAAAATCCGGCTGTTCGGAAACCGAGACGACGCGATTATTGTCTCGGATACCGTCAAGCAGATACTCCGGAACGGTCGCAAACCGAATGACGCCGTCGTCTGCGTCTGCAAAAGCACGCAGATTCCCGAGCACGAAGCCTTCCGGTCCGAGGGGAAGATTGTAGTACGGCTCGTTATTCGTATCCCGCATTCTGGAACAGAACACGCCGTTTCGGATCATATACTCGACCGCGTAGTAATCTCTCCACATAAACATCCCGCCTACGGTATAATCACACGACAGCGGACGACAGGCCGCAAAGTACGGTCTTACGATATTTATATCCTGAAGCTGCAGTTTTTTATATTCCATCATACTGTATTGAAGATCTGGAGCGCATTTTGCGGGATCCGGACGGTCCTATTCCTTCCGCCCGTCGTCCCGCTCAGGATGCCGTACGGATCTTTGCGAGTTCTTCCTCCTCGAGGACGCGGTAGGCGACCTTGCCGACGAGCGTTTTGGGCATATCGTCCTTGAACTCGATGTCGTACGGCATTGCGTACTTTGCAATGCTTCTGCGGCAGTATTCCATCAGCTCCGCCTTCGTTTCCTCAGTTGCGGGAACGCCGGCGGAAAGCTTGACGAACGCCTTGACCTTCTGCATCTTATACGGATCCGGTACGCCGATGACGCAGCTCATCTGCACTTTTTCGTGCGCGTCGAGAATGTTCTCGATCTGTCCCGGATAAATGTTGTAGCCGGATGAAATGATCATGCGCTTTGCACGGCCCTTGAAATACACAAAGCCCTCCTCGTCCATTGTCCCGAGATCGCCGGTATAGACCCAGGTAAGCCCGTCGGCATGCGTGCGCAGCGTCTGCGCCGTCTCCTCCGGATGCTTCATGTATTCCTTCATCACCGTCGGACCCGCAAGCAGGATCTCGCCCTCCTCGCCGTAAGGAAGCTCGCGATCCGTGCCCGGTTCGACGATCTTGATATACGTGTCCGGGAACGGCAGTCCGATGGAGCCTTCCTTGAACATATGCGGCGGCGTCAGGCAGCATGCTGTAACGGTCTCGGTCGTGCCGTAGCCCTCCCGCACCTGAATGACCGCCTTATGGTCGTACAGAAACGTATCGAACTTCTTCTTGAGCTCGATCGAAAGGCTGTCGCCGCCGGAGAACACGCCCTTCAGGCAGCTGAGATCCGCGCCGTCCATGCTCGGGAGCCGCAGCAGCGCCTCGTACAGCGTCGGAACGCCGGCAATGAAGTTGCAGCGGTATTTCACGATATCCTTGGCATAGGATTTTGCCGTAAAGCGCGGAACGAGGATGCAGCGTCCGCCGACGGAGAGCATCGTATGGATGCAGACGCCGAGCCCGAAGCCGTGGAACAGCGGCATCGCTGCAAGCATCTTGTCGCCCACGCGGAACATCGGGTTCGCCGCAACGACCTGCTGTCCGAGCGCATTGAAGTTCTTGTTGGTCAGCACGATCCCCTTGGTCGTGCCCGTCGTTCCGCCCGAATACAGGATGACGGCGGGATCGTCCGATTTGCGCTCGACCTTGTACCGGTAGAAGCAATGCTCGGAAAGCCGCATGAACTCACGCCAGCGGATGACCGGCGCGTCCTTCGGGATCTTTTTGATCTTCCGCCCCGCGGTGAGCATATAGCCCGCGCGAAGCGGCTGAGAGAGCGCGTCCTTCACGGACGCGATGATGATGTTGACGACCTTGGTGTTCTCGCGGATCGCCTCGAATTTCCCGTAAAACTGATCCAGCGTGATCGCCGTCACGCTTTCTGATTCGTTCAGATAGAATTCGATCTCCTTTTCCGCGGAAAGCGGGTGGATCATGTTTGCGATCGCGCCGACGAGATTGACCGCGTAGAACATATAGATCGCCTGCGGGCAGTTCGGCATGGCGATCGTGACCTTGTCGTTTTCGCGTACGCCGATCGTTTTCAGCGCTTTGGCGCAGCGTTCGATCTCGTGCACCATCTGCCGGTAGGTCGTCGAACGTCCCATGAAATCGAATGCCACGTTGTCGGGATACTGCTCCGCGATCCACGCGACCTTATCGAACATCGAGCCTTCAAAATAGTCCAGATGGAGCGGCACCGCCCCGAGGTGCTCCGCCCATGGTGTTTTTGCTGTGATCATTTCATTCCCCTTTTATCAATACTCAAATCCGCTGGGTTCGGAAAGCGGTCTGTCCAGCAGCTCCGGATGCGCAAAGATATACTTCACAAGGTTCAGGCTGCGTACGAAATAGAATCCGTCGCCGATGCGCTCGTCGAGCGTCGCACCGAAATCGAGTACGTCGCGGATCTGCTTCGTGCCGTCCGGCATGACGATCTCCTCCTTATGCAGCGTGCCGACCGTGATCATGATGCTGTTGGTTCCGTAATTGTTCAGATGGTGATAGACCGCGGGACCTTTGATGCTGCCGAGGTTGGAAAGCAGGACCGAGCTGAAATTGGAATCGCCCTCCCGCAGCGATTGCGGCACCTTGCCGAAGAAATCGAGCGTGCGGACGAACCGGAACACCAGCATCAGCAAAAACCGCGGGATCTTGGCAAACTTGTCGACGGTCGCGTCCATGCCTCCCGTCGAATGCTCATGCTTGCGCACCTCGCGTACATCGCCGTAGATCTGATGGCTGATCTCGTCGATCGTATCGGTATCCTTCGGCACGACCTGCATGAACGATTCCTCCGCGTCGTCGGCAAAGCGGCGCTTCGCCATGAACGAAAGGCTGATCGAATCCCGCTCGTACATTCGTCTGCCCTGCACATACCGGTTCATTTTCGGGCGTTCTTTGAGCATACGTGCAACGGCAAGCACGAAGCAGTGGAAGATCGTCGTTTTGTAATTGTCGTGCTCGGCGTTTTTCTTTTCGATAAACTTCACGAGCTCCGTCGCGTCGATCTTATCGGCAAGGTATACCTCGCTTTCCGTCCGCTTCGGCATCAGGTGAAAGATCAGCGTCGTCAATCCGGATACGTCCCTGATGTACCGCGCGCCCGGCCGATCGCCCCATTTCTTTTTCACAAACAGTTTCCCCCTTGTTCGGTCAAAAATCCTTTGCCTATCATACCATATATACCCGGCATACACAAGCCCGGATCCGTCGTTTTTTGCAGCTGCCGCGTTCAAAAGCAGTCTGCGGTCCGGCGAAAAAGGGACGGATCGCCGATCCGTCCCTGATGTTTGTTCTGTTGTTATTCTCCCGTCTCGGGCAAAGGCGTGTCATCGTTCGGACTGGTGATGATGACGTCGGCTCCGCGCTCGAACCGGATCACTTCCATTGATGCTTTTTCATACTGTTCTTTCATCATGGCTGCCTCCCTCCGATTCAATGATTTGCCATATAGCTGCGGTATTCGACCTCCGCTTCGTGGAACGCATACATCGAAGCGACCAGCATCTTTGCATCGGTCTGATACTCGATGCTGTTGTCCGGCAGAGACAGCACATAGTCGATATAGGAGAATGTCGAGACCTTGATCGCGAACTTGCCTCCCGCCGTTCCCTTGATCGTGAACACCTTATCCAGATTGTGCGGGCTGATGCCCTCGATCCGGACCTCAAATCTCCGCGCGCCGCTCTTTGCCGAAAGCTCCTTCAATCGCCACGTATAGGTGCTGCCGACGACTACCGGATTGTCAAGCGTCAGCTTTTTTGTACCGACCTTGATCTCCGGCGCAGCTGTTTCGGTGCCCAGATAAACGATGATCGCGGTCGCGGAATCCACGGCGATCGATATTCCCAAGGTCTTGATATCCGAGTTGGCGACATCAATATTGTCCGTATTGGTCAGCGAATGGCTCTCCGTCATACGCTTGATGGAATCGAAGTCGTACTGCGTCGCATAATGCCGCTCGACCTCGGTGTACTTCTCGACAAGCTCCGGCTTTGCCTTGAACATGTACTGCTGCGCGTAGTAGCCGAAGTCGATCATCGCACGGATGACGCGCAGCGCTTCGACGACGCCGTCCTGCGTGCTGTCGGCGCGCTCGAAGTACTTGACATACTCCTCGAGCGAATAGTGCTTATAGGAGATCTTTTCACCGTCGCACCAGAGCTCCGCAGTGATATCATCCGCCATCTGGATCGCGTTCAGGTAGCAGGTAAAGCCGAAGTTTGTCGGCGTGATCGAACTGTGATGATCCGGGTCGAAGGTGTCGATCTGCTCCTCCGTCGAATTGCCGATCTTAAAGTGCATCTCGCACTTCGAGGTATCGAGCCCCGCGAGGTCGACGTAGAAGTTTACGCCGATCTGACCGGACAGCAGCACGGACTGCGTGCGGAAGACCTTGCGCATCGGCGCGTGGATCACGACGTCCGCCGCCGGCATGGTGAAGTACCAGCGATCGCCGTCCTTCGTCATATCGGCGCGGGCATTGCCGTAGGTGATGTACGGCGTGCCGTCGAGCGCGTAGCCCGCCTCCGCAAGGATCGAAACGTAGACCTTCTGGTTCAGCGCCAGCTCGTAGATGATGTTCGTCTCGTTTGCGCGGCTGTCGCGGATGAACGGCGTGCCGGTGGAGAGACTGACGCTGCCGTGCTCAAGGTTGTAGGTCAGCGATTCGGCGTTCAGCGGGTTGACCGTCGATTTATCGGCGGCGTCCGCCTTGTATGCCTTCTGCACATCGAACACATGGTTCGTCCAGTCGACGCGCGGATAGTGGATCTGTCCGTCGTAACCGGTCACGTTGCCGATCTGCTCCTCGAAGAAGACGAAGACCATGCCGGTATAGGCAGGATCCTGCGGATATTCGCTGTCGGAATAGCGGTAGGTCGGATATTCAAGCCCCATGCCGTCCGGCAGCCATTCTTTAATCGCGCCGTCCTGGACCTTGACGACCTTGATCTGATCGCCCGCTTCGAGCCAGGCCAGCACCATCAGCTGGCAGTCGGAGCCGAAGACGCCCACAGTGCGCTCGTGCTTCGTGTTGGGAATGTCGGTACCTTTGAACTCCTTGTTGATAAAGAGCTTGTCGTCCTGCCGGATCTGCGAGGTCGCAATATCGACAAGGTAGAAATCGTACGGCAGGTGTCTGACAAAGATGCAGTTCTGGAACCAGTCGGAAGGTCCGCCGTAACCCGGACGGAAGTAGACCACGCTCGTGCCCGCGTCGGCGCTCGTAACCGTGTAGTTCGGTCCGGTCGCCGGGTACCAGGTGTCGATCGCGCCGTCCACGACCTTAACGACCTTGATCTGCTGCCCCGCCTCGAGGTCGACCGTCAGCAGCATCTGTCCGGAGACGGAGAGGTCGTCGACGAACTTGTCGACGCCGTCGATCATATTGATGTTATCGTCCGGATTCGTTGCCCAGCCGTGGTTGCCGATCAGGTAGTAGCCGTTGGTTGCTCGTTTCCTATAGCTTGCGGTAACGGTGACCGGACTTGCCGGCATCGTGAACGTATAGATCGAGGTCTGTCCGTCCTGCGATTTCAGGCTCACCTCTACGGTTTCGTTCGTCGTGTCGTTCGTGACGGTCAGGGTCTTGACCGCGTAATCCTCGTCCGCGTTGACGATGATCTGCACCTCGGTATCGGAGAACGCTTCGTTGTTGCGCGGGATCGCGTTCATCGTGCCCTGCACGCCGCTGTGCAGCGTAATCGCATACGCCATGCGTTCGAACACGACGCTGACCGTTACGTTCTGGGCGGGCATGATAAAGGTCTTGACGCCGTTGCCCTGCGAGACCCCGTTGACCTCAATGTAGCAGAACACGTAGCCGATGCTTTCTTCGACCGTGATCGTAACGGTCTCGCCGGGCTCTGCCGTCGTCTTGTCCGCAAATGCGGTGCCGAGACCGTAGACGTTCACGTGGACAGTATAGCTGCCCTCCTGAACCTCGTCGAAGACCGCTTCCACGGTGATCGCGTAACCCGGCATAATGAAAGTATACGAATTCTCGCTCACGCTTGCCGTGACGTCTCTGCCGTCGACCTTCAGCGCCCGCAGCGCGTAGCCTTCGGCGGGCGTAACGGTCAGTGTAACGCTCTCGCCTTCCGTCGCCTTTGCGGGAGCTGTGATCGTACCGTTGCCGGTCACCGTCTTTGTGATGTTGTACTGATGCGCGGGCGGAATCTCCTTGAATGTCACGGAAAGCGTGACGGCTTCGGCGGGCATCGTGAAGGTGCCGGTGTTGCCGGACAGATTCCATGTCTCAGGCGCGCCGGTGACGGCATCGAGCATGTAGCCTTCGTTCGGCATGATCGTGACGGTGACGGTCTCGCCTGCCTGCGCCTCGTCCTTGTCCGCAACCGCGGTTCCGTTGCCGTAGGTGGTGACCGTGATCGCGTAGGTCGTGATCACGGTCTTCTCGGCATAGAGGTAACCATAATGCCAGTCGGTACCGCCGTCTGCGTTCGGACGGAAATAGATCGTGTAATTGCCCGCTTCGGAGATCGTATAGTTGTTGTCCATGCCGTCCGGGTACCACGCGGATTTGTTCCCGTTGGTGACCTTGAACTCCGCGTTGGCTTCAAGGTCCAGCGTGATCATGTACTCCGTCGTGCCCGCGCCGGTATTCTGCGTGAGCTTATAATCCTCGTTCACGTCCCATCCGTTCATGGAACCGACCAGATAGAAATCCGACGCGCCGCGCTCCTGCTGCGGTTCTTCCGTCTCCGCAGCCGCGCTGCCGAACATGCCGAACAGCATGACCAGCGCGATCAAAAAAGACAGCGCCCGTTTCGTTTTACCGAAGATTCTGTCCATTTTTACAGCCCTCTCCTTTTGTCAATGTCAATACACAATAAGGCATACTAATTTTTATATATTATACACGGTTTCGATTTCGTTGTCTATATCAATTCACACGAAATATGAGATAAAATGTGAATAATTGTGCGAGAATAGCGTTTATGCCGTTTAACGGATGCGGGATGCATCCGAGGGCTTTCTTTTTATCGCGAAAGCTGATACAATGAATGAAAAAACCGACGGCAAAGGAGCGCGCTATGGAACGGAATCAGATCCGGATCGCAAGCATCCAGCTTGTGCAAAAGTCAACGAAACAGGAAACGTACGACCATATCCGGGAACTGGTCAGCGCTGTTCCGGACGGCGCGGCGGATCTTTTGATCCTGCCCGAAATGTGGAACGGTCCCTATGAAGCGCGGCTGTTCCCGACCTTTGCGGAGCCCGAGGAAGGACCGTCGTGGCAGTTCCTTTCGGCGCTTGCGAGGGAGCGGCATGTGTATCTCTGCGGCGGCTCGATCGCCGAGCGCGACGGCGACCGCGTTTATAATACCGCGTACGTTTTCGATCCCGACGGCAGGCAGATCGCAAAGCACCGCAAGATGCATCTCTTTGACATCGACGTGAAGGGCGGTCAGCGCTTCTTTGAATCCGATACGCTCTCGCCCGGAAACCATGTGACGACCTTCTCCACGCCGTTCTGCACGATGGGGCTCTGCATCTGCTATGATTTCCGGTTCCCCGAGCTTTCCCGGCTGATGGTCGACGCCGGCGCAAAGGTCATTCTGGTCCCCGCCGCCTTCAACATGACGACCGGACCCGCACACTGGGAGCTTCTGTTCCGGCAAAGGGCGGTCGACAATCAGGTCTATACGGTCGGCGTCGCGCCTGCGCGCGATCTTTCCGCCTCGTATCATTCGTGGGGGCACTCGATCGTCTGCTCGCCCTGGGGCGACGTACTCCTTGAGATGGATGAAGCCGAATCCGTCGCGATCACAACGCTCGACCTTGACCGGCTCGAAACGGTCCGCCGCGAGCTGCCGCTTCTTTTGCACCGCAGAACGGACGTTTACCGGGTGGAGCAGCCCGGTCGGTAATCCGCGATTACTCCCCTCCCGCCTGCGTACGAGCGTTTCCGATCGACCGCGCGGGATTTTCTGAAAAAAAGAACCGGTGAAGCGGACGCCTCGCCGGTGTTGCTGTTTTCGTCTTTTATCTGCTCTCCGTATCGTTCGGCACGATCCGGTACCCGAGCTTGACAATGAGCTTCAGGGTTTCGAACGCGGTCCTTCTGTCGTATTCCTTTTCGGACTCCGGAAGGTCCCGGTACGGGATCAGCAGCGGCGTCGTTTTCAGAACGGCGTCCTTTTTTTCGCCGTACGTCCATCCCTCTGCGATCCTGCCTGCCGACCAGACCTCATGAACATTTTCCGCGATCAGCTCCGTAAGCTGCAGCAGCTCCTCCGGAAGTACGATGCCGGTCGTATCCACAGGCTTTGGTTGATAGTCGCTCATCGATCTGCCTCCTTGTTCCGTTCGTTTTTCGCGGGTCCGTACGCCGCATCCGACGCCGTTATTGTACCATCCGCTGTCAACGCCGTCAACAAAAAACCGGTCTCCGGCGGAAATGCGAAAAAAACATGCATGACATGACAGATTTCACCCGACCGGCGCGTCATAGTTACAGAGATGCACAAGAGCGGGACTTGCGCCCGCCGTGCAGCTGTTATACAATCTTGCCAATCGGTATATGCGGGGTGTGGTATGCAAATTGAAGATTTGTTAACGGTCTATCTGAACGATGCGAATCGCAGCAGGCTGTATCGCTATGCGCTGATGCTGACAGGTGACCACGAAACCGCAAGCGATCTTGTCGCCGATCTTGCTCTGACGATCTATTCCGGCAAAATCCCGGAGAACGTACGCGAGCCGATCGCCTACTTCAAGACGTGCATGCGGCATGCATACTGCAACAGCGTACGCAGAGACCGGCGATTCCGGGAGCTGGCGCCGCAGCTTGCCGAAGGCGACGCGAACCGGGATACGGCGCAAGAGGACCGCGAAACGCGCGCGCTTTTGCGGGAGCTTCTCGAGGGTGAGCCGCCCGAATGGATCGAAGCGTTTGAAGCCTTCTATCTGGACGGGTACTCGCAGAAGGAGATCGCTTCCGGACTCGGCGTCAGTGTCAACACGGTCGCACAGCGATTCAAGCGAATGCGGATGCGCATCAGAAAGGATCAGACAAAGCTGCATCAGACCCTACTCATGGTATTCTTGCTCGGGAGGACTTTGTTATGACCAATCGCAAGCTGAAAAAACTGCTCCGCAAAAAACCGTATCTGTTGAACAGCGCGTTTTCCGTCGGCGAAGACGAAGCCGCTGCGCTCGCTGCCGAACACGGCTGTCCGTCGGTCGAAGCGATCCTGCTTCGCGCTTCCCTGCGCGAGGACTGGCCGCCCGCGCTGACCGAAATGATCGAACGGCTGCAGGCGGAACCGCCGCGCAGACAAGCTGCGCGCAGACGGAAGCGTCTGCTTTCGAAAGCGTGTCATTGGATCAGCGCGCACTCGCGTCAGCTGATCCCCGCCGCTGCCGTCCTGCTGATCGTCGGATTCTTTGCCCTGACGCCGTACGGCCGCGGTCTGCTCGGCGGATTGTTCCGTCCGGGTGCCGTGCCGGAGGACCGCTCGGTCGAAGCGACCGTCGATGCGACGTCCGCTCCCGCCCCCTCGGCAAAGGGACCGGAAACGAGCGCGCCGGACGAAACGCCCGCCGCGATGCTTCTGTCGCTCAATGCGCAGAGCATTCCAGACGCGTCCCTGCGCGCATACCTGATCGATACGCTCGGCGCAGAGCCGGACGGCGGCGAATACTGCCTGACCGAAGCGCAGGTTCTCGGCGTCGATTCGCTCGAGCTGCCGGACGGCGTTTGCGATCTTCACGGGCTCGAACAGTTCCCGGAGCTTACGTCGCTCACATGGCACGCGGATGAGACCGTCAAAACGGCAGATCTGTCGGGTCTCGGGGCGCTCCGCTCGCTCGATCTCCAGCTGCCGTCCGTACAGACGATCGATCTGTCCGCAAACGCGGAGCTTGTGACGCTCACGCTGCACAGCGGCGTGCAGGCTCTGGACGTCAGCGCGAACGAAAAGCTGGATTCGCTGACGGTTTCCGGCGGTGTGCTCTCCGACCTGTCGCTCGGCTCGCTTCCGGAGCTGCATACGCTGACGCTTTCCGACAACGCTCTGACGGAGCTGGACGTCACAGGCTGCCCGAAGCTCGAACAGCTCTCCGTCGACGGAAACGAGCTCCTTTCGCTCGATCTTTCGGCAAACACCGCGCTGCGCTCCGTCTCTCTTTCCGGCAATCATCTGAAGCAGCTTCCGACCGTTCCTGCAGGCGCGGTCGTTGAAGGCGGAAAGCAGTCCGTGACCGCGCCCGCGCCCTTTGCAGCGGACGAACTGGGTCTGTACTACGATATGCATCTGCTGGTCAGCGATCCCTCCCGCGTTTCCTTTGTCGACGAGGGCATGCGTTACGATCCCGAGACCGGGATCCTGCGCGTCGACGCACCGGTCGACCGTTTCGTATACCGGTATCGTGTCGGAAACACCGTCTTTGACGTCGAGGTCAGGCTTTCGGAAGAAGGCGGTGTTCCTCAGACGCCGGCCTCCGCATCGCCGACCGTCAAGAGTATCCGGATTGTATTTGAAACGGCATACCGGGACGGAGACACCTTCGTTCGCTTTGACGGCAGCACGCCGTACATGATCTACAACGGCGAAGCGAAGCGTCCGCCGATCCGCGTGCTCGACCAGAACGGCGTAATTCTCAATCCGAAGCTTTACGACGTCACCTACTCGAACAATGTGAACCTCGGCACGGCGTTTGTCCACGTCGCACTGCGCGGCACGGACGTCTCCGCCTTCGCCACGTTCCGGATCATTCTTCAGCGCGTCACCGGGCTCTCCGCTTATGTGTCCGGCGGCGGCGTCACCGTTTCGTGGAACGCCGCAGCGGGTACGGAAGCATACCTGGTCTACCGCTCGGAAAAGCCATATGACCGCGCCGAATGGAGCGAAGCGGTGCTGCTCGGACGAACGGCTGAGCCGCGCTGGTCGGACGGAAACGTCGTCTCCTTTATGAATTACCGCTACATCGTCCAAACGTGCCCTGCCGGTATGCCGGACTTTGCCGGAGAGCGCGCTTACTCGGATCCGATCCTGTTCATCGCGGCGCCTTCGCTGCTTTCGGTTTCCGGCGAAGCGGACGAGATCACAGCCGTATGGTCGGGCATCGACGGCGCGGAAGGCTATGAGGTGCAGGTCTCCGACGATCCCGGCTTTTCCGGGAATGTATATACAAGGGAGTTCTTCTTCCTTGCGATGTTCGAGGGCATGGTCGATCGGCTCGCCCCGGGCGTGCAGTACTACGTCCGCGTACGAGCGATCGGATTCAACGACGCCTATATGAGCCCGTGGTCGAACGTAAAAAGCTGCGTTTGGGAATGACCGAGGTTTCGGGACGGAACGGTGCAAAGCCGCATACACACCCCATTAACCCAGCGGCTTTGCCCGCCGGCCCGATTGACAAAGAATAGGAAACGCCTTATATTGAAAACGGAGGTAATCGAAATGATGAAACGATTTCTTGCGCTGCTCCTGGCAATGCTGATTCTGCTTGCGCTGACGCCCTACGCCGCTGCGGAGGAAGGCGATGCGACGGAAAGCGCAGTTATCGCGGAGGAAGACGCCGAAGGCGAAGCGCCGCGCGATGCGCACTATATTGAAATCAACGAGCAGACATTCCCTGACAAGAACTTTCGTCTGTTCGTTCGGGAACACTACGGACAGTGCGATCCAGACGACGAAGCCGACTTTGACGATCGCGTCTGGTATCTGACAAGGGGCCGGGTCCTTTCCGTCAAGGAGATGGAGATCGGCACAAACGTATCCGATTTTACCGGACTCGAATACTTTACGGAGCTGACCATGCTGACCCTGCACACCGATACGGTCGCGACCCATCTGGATCTTACGGCAAACACAAAGCTTTCCAAGCTGATGCTTCAGAACTGTGATGCGGCCGAGCTCGATCTTTCCCCGCTTTCGGAGCTGACATACCTAAGCGTCGAAAGCGCCTCGCTGCACGCGCTGGATCTTTCACACAACAAAAAGCTCACCGATCTGCTCCTGTATAGCGTTCCGATCGAAGCGCTGAACGTTTCCGAAAACACCGATCTGCATACAATGGAACTGACCGATGCGCCGATCACGGAGCTCGATCTTACAAACTGCAGGCTTTTGAAATCGCTCTTTCTCATGTCTTGTCCCGTTGCAGCGCTGGACGTTACGAATTGCACATACCTGCGCAGTGTTGGTCTGATAGACGTGCCGATCACCGCGCTCGATCTGACCGGATGCACAAAGCTCGAAACACTGCATCTGGACAGCTGCCCGGTCGACGAGCTCGATCTTTTAAACTGCGAGAAGCTGATCCGGATCCTTTATGAGAACGACAACATGTACGATGACGTGAAGCTGCACACGCTGAAGCTCGGCAGCAAGCCCGCGCTGACCGATCTGATGCTTGTTTCCACCGATCTGGATGCGCTCGATCTTTCCGCCTGCCCGAACCTGAACGTTCTGGAGATCATCGGACGGCTGTCGGTTCTCGATCTTTCCGCCTGTCCGAAGATCGCGAACATCTACTGCCCGAACAATCGCCTGTCCGAACTGATCCTTGACCCCGCATCAAAGCTGTATCTGCTTTGGTGCGGCGGAAACTGTTTGTCTGAACTGGATCTCGGCAGATACGGGACGCTGAAGAACTGCCAACCCGGCACACAGGCGGTGACCGCCGTCGGCGGGTTTGCGGCGGACGGCGGTGCGTACACGTTCGACATGCATGCGCTTGTTTTGGATCCGTCCCGGGTATCGGTTCCCGACGCGACATTCTCCTACGATCCTGCGACCGGTATCGTGACGGCTGCGGAAGCGGCGGATTCCTTCACCTATCTGTACGATACCGGGAAAGGGTCTATGCAGGTGGACGTCACCTTCTCCGCACCGTACGACGGCGAAGCAGAAGCCTCGTTCCGGGACGGCGCGGTGCAGTATAGAGGCGCAACGCCGTTTGTTGTCGCGAACGGCTCCGCGCAGAGGCCTGCCGTCCGGGTCACGGACGGCGAAGGCGTCGAGGTCGATCCGCAGTACTACACCGTGACCTACGCGAACAACGTTCAGCCCGGCACGGGTACGGCGACGGTCAGGTTCAGGGGAACGGACCGCGAGCTGACGCTTTGGTTCAAGATCTACCTGCCCGCGACAAGCGCGACCGCCGTGCAGAACGTCGACAACGGCATCCGGCTGAACTGGGAACCGGTCCCCGGCGCGAAGGGCTACGTCATCTACCGCCGTGCATGGAACCTTACAAGCGCCGGCTGGACGGAGTTCAAGCGTTGGAACAACACGACTGCGGTCACCTGGACCGATACGACGGTCTATGCCGGTACGCGCTACCAATACGGAATCAAAGCGTACTTCGACGATCCGATGGACAACTTCAACCTCGGCGTCGTCGGACCGCTGAAAACGGCCGTGCGCATCACGACGCGCAAACTGAACGCAGTCACGCCGGGCAGCAAGCAGCTGACCGTCAAGTGGTCCGGCTCCAAGGTCTTCACCGGCTACCAGATCAAATATGCAACAGACCGGAACTTCACAAAGAACGTTACCGCGGTTAAGATTACGCGTCCGGATCAGTATCAGACCGTGATCCGGAATCTGAAACCGGGCACGACCTATTACGTGACGGTCCGCTCGTACCAGGTGTTCGAGGGCATGACTTACTTCGGCGGCTGGTCGAACGTGCTCTCCGGAAAAGTCAAATGATCAAGCAAACGAAAAGCCTCCTCTGCGAGGCTTTTTTCTTTTGCGCCGTGCTGCTGATTTTCGACGGGATTCGTTTGCGCCCGGGGCTTTTCAAACGTAGGAAAAACTGGTAGAATACAGAAAAGGCGGTGACGGATATGTGCGGAAGATATGAGATCTATCAGGAGATCAAAGACGAACAGCTTGAGGAACTGATCCGGCAGGCGATGCGCGTGTCCGGAAAGATCTGCGCGAACATGAAAACGTCCGGCGAGATCCGCCCGACCGACATTGCGCCGGTCATCGCGCCGAACGCCCTGAACCGCAGGATCGGCGCGTTCCCGATGCAGTGGGGCTTTCTGCATCCCACGCGCGGCATGCTGGTATTCAACACGCGCATGGAGACTGCGCCGGAAAAGGATCTGTTCGTTTCAAGCATCGACGAGCGCCGCTGTCTGATCCCGGCGTCGCGCTATTTCGAGTGGAAAAAGGTCGACGCGAACAAAAAGGTTTGTTACGAGATCGGCACGGTCAGCCGGGACCCGCTGTACCTTGCCGGGCTCTATATCCGCACCTCGGACGAACACCGTCTCCCCTGCTTCTCCATTCTCACACAGGACGCCGAAGCCTGCATCCGGGACATTCATCCGCGGATGCCGGTGCTCGTGCCGTTCTCGCGCGCGGAGGAATGGCTCTCCCCCGACACGGACTTTCACGAATTCATTTACAATCTTTCGGTCCCGGTCGAAGGGAGGCCGCGGCAATGAAAACGTATCGGTTCTACGGCTGGGAAACGGCCGACGTCAGGGACAAGCGCGGTCTGACGCCGCGGGATTATTATGATCTTCTTTCGGACGTGTGGTGTCCGGAGACCTGCGCGCCGCGTATGCGCGCCGACTGGAGCCCTGAAAACCCGACGCTCGGGCAATGCTCGATCACGGCGTTTCTTCTGCAGGACCTTTACGGCGGAAAGGTGTACGGTGTGCCGCTTCCGGACGGCAGCGTCCACTGCTTCAACGAGGCTTTGGGCTGC
>CAMVGD010000048.1 GCA_947166925.1 uncultured Clostridia bacterium
CCCGCATCTACAAGCTCGGACCGCGCCGCGGCGACGCAGCCGAAATGGTCATCCTGGAGCTTGTCTGAGCCCAAAAGCATCACAAAAGCCTGTCGAGCAATCGGCAGGTTTTTTGTATAGAAACAGCGCACCCGCATCCGCTCCGCGCCCCCTTTCACAGGGGAGCCAGGAATGTCGCGCTTCCAAAAGCCTCCCTTGTGCAAAGGGAGGTGCCGAACGCAGCGAGGCGGAGGGATTGACGATGAACTGCATCTGCGGCGCGTGAATTGCGGCAGGGCCGCAGACGCAAAAAAGAGCTGCCCTCGGGCAGCTCTTTCGGGTGATTTACACCATCTTCGGCACAAGCATCAGCGCGAGACCGAACAGGATCAGAAGCGAGGTCACGTCGACGATCGTGGTGATGAACGGTCCCGCCATGACCGCCGGGTCAAAGCCGATCTTCTTGGCGAGGATCGGCAGCGAGCAGCCGATGAACTTCGCGAGGAACACGGTGCACATCAGCGCGATCGAAACGGTGACGGCGATCAAAAGATACGGCGTGAACTGGTTCTGGAAATTGTTGTGGTAGGTGATCGCGTACATCAGCATCATCTTGCCGAAGTTGACGACGGCAAGCGTCGCGCCCGCGAGCAGGGAGATGCGCCATTCCTTGAAGATGACGCGGGGCAGGTCCTTGAATTCGATCTCGCCGAGGGAGATGCCGCGGATGATCGTGACGGACGCCTGGTTGCCCGCGTTGCCGCCGGTGTCCATCAGCATCGGGATGCACGCGAGCAGCATCGCGCTGATGAAGGACTGAAACTGCACGCTCATCAGATTGCTGAAATGGTTGATGACGAGCTCGGTAAAGATCGCCGCGACCATCAGGATGCACAGCCACGGGATGCGGTGGATGTACAGCGAAAGGACGCCGGTCTTGAGATACGGCTTGTCGCTCGGCGTGATAGCCGCCATCTTTTCGATATCCTCGGTGGCTTCTTCCTGCAGGACGTCGATTGCGTCGTCGACCGTGACGATACCGACGAGGCGGTTTTCGCCGTCGACGACCGGCAGCGCAATGAGGTCGTATTTTGAAAGCGTCTGCGCCACGGTCTCCTGGTCGTCCAGTGTCTTGCAGGAGATCACGTTCGTTTCGGCAAGGTCGCCGATCAGCGTATCCGGCTGACTGAGGATCAGCCGCCGGATCGTAACGAAGCCGTAGAGCGTCCGGTCGGCGCGGGTGACGTAGCAGATGTTGATCGTTTCCTTGTCGATGCCCGTGCGGCGGATCGTCTTGATCGCGTCCTCCACGGTGAGATTCGGGCGCAGCTCGACGTATTCCGTCGTCATGATGCTGCCCGCCGAATCGTCCGGGTACTTCAATAGCTCGTTGATGAGCTTGCGCGTGTCGGGATCCGCCTGCGCAAGGATCCGCTTCACGACGTTCGCCGGCATTTCCTCGACGATGTCGACGGCGTCGTCGATGTACAGCTCGTCGATGACCTCCTTGAGCTCGGAATCCGAGAAGCCCTTGATCAGAAGCTCCTGGGAATCGCTCTCCATCTCGACGAAGGTGTCCGCCGCCAGCTCCTTCGGGAGCAGGCGGAACAGCCGCGGCAGGAATTCGGGCTCGAGGTCCTCAAACAGCGCGGCAATATCCGCTGCGTTCATCGTAACGAGAATGTCGCGCAGCGTTCCGTATTTCTTGGATTCGATCAGGGATGTGATCGCGGTAGCTAAATTTGCCATACAGTCTTCCTCCTTTCAATTGTCGATCAGGAGCAAGACCCGCGTTTACGGGATCAGCGGCGGCTGCCGTAAGGGCACGTCCGAAGCGTTTCCGCATAGCAGCGGGCTTGCAGAGCCGGTACTGCTGCCTGCATCCATGACAGCCACCTCCTTTGAACAGGATTTGGGGAAACCTCATACATCATTATTTTATTCCGTTCGCTTTCCGTTGTCAACGCAAAATGCGCGTTTTTTTCCGCCGGCTTGCATTTTTCGGGCGTCTGTGTTATCATATGCCGATCCAAAGGGAGGATGAAGCATGGAAACGATCGCAAAGCTTTGGCCGCTGTGGGCGGCGTTCGGTGTGATGAACCTCGTCACGTTCGCCGTATACGCCTATGACAAGCATATCGCAAGGCAAAACAGGGGCAAGCGCCGCGTGCCGGAGCGCACGCTGATCCTGCTTGCGTTCCTCGGAGGCGGCGTCGGCGCGGCTTTGGGCATGGTCCTTTGCCGTCACAAGACAAAGCACGCGAAGTTCCTGATCCTTGTGCCGCTGTCCGTGATCCTGTGGGCGGCTGCGCTCGGCGCGCTGATCGCGCACCTTCTGGGCGCGTTCTGACAGGCTCGGGATTTGCGAATCGTTTTTGATTCTGTTACATTTCCGACGCATTTGCGCTGTATAATGAGTATGTCCGTAAAGAATGGGGGAACCCGCTTTGAAGGACAAAAGGAGGTATATCTATGAAAAAAAGCATCGGCATGATCCTTGCCGTATTGTTATGTTTGTTGCCGTTCGCCGCGCTTGCGGAGGGCGAAGGAGAAACGGAGCCGACGCAGGAGCCGATCGTTCAGGAGACCGCTGCGCCGGAGGAGACCGCTGCGCCGACCGAGGCGCCTGCGGACGCGGTCGAGATCACGCCTGCGGGCGACAGCGATACCTATAAGGCGTGGCTCATGGATTCGTTCGACAAGACGCTGCTCGGCAAGGACAAGAACCTGCGGACGCAGCTTTGGAACATCCTGAAAAGCGACGAGATCACGGTCACGGCGGACAACTACAAGAACATCGTCCGCTATGTAAACGACACGATCAACAAGCAGCAGCTTTCGGAAGGCGCGGCGCTGGATCACTACACCGACGAGGACTTTGCGGTCGCGGCGGAGCTGATCGAGCGGATCTGTACGGAGCTGGGTCTGCAGTACGCGATCGATCCGAGCAACGACTCGCAGAACGAGTACGCCCGCGTGATCACGATCAAGAAGGACGGCAAGCTCATCGGCCGCATCAACAGCGACGCGAAGACCGACGTCGGCAGCGTTCCCTCGAAGGGCTGGATCATCGGCGGCGGGATCCTGATCGGCGCGGCGGCGATTTTCGCAGTCGTGCTGGTGATCTGCACGGAGCGCAGAAAGAAGAAGGCGGCATAACCTATGGAAGCACGTGAAAGGAGCGGATCCCCCGCGGGAAGAAGCTTTGCGATGCTCATCCCGTTCCTGCTGTTCTTTGCGGGCGTGTTCTGTCTCGGCATGTATCTCTATCAGTCGGTGGTCGAGGAGACCGCCTTTTTCGGGCTGCTGGTCGGGAGCACCACGCAGACCGTTGAGATCACGGACGAGGACACGGGATTCGTGCCCGGCGAGCGTCTGAATTCGCTTGTGAAGGTCCCGACGATCCGCTACGGCAAGCAGTTTGCGCGGCTGAACGTCACCTGGCAGAGCGGCGGCTGGAGCATCCAGAACATCCCGGTCTATCTCGGGTCGGATAAAAAGATCCTGAAGAAGGGCGCAGGCATGTCGTTCGGCTCTGCGTTCCCGGGCGAGCGCGGCTGTACGATCCTCTCGGCGCACGTCACCCGCGACTTCGCACAGCTCGAGGACACGCCGATCGGCGCCGTTGTGCTGCTCGAAACGAGCTACGGACCGTATACGTATCGCGTGGACGAAAAGAAGAACGCAAAGGGCGAAGACCGCTGGTACATGGACGCGGGACAGAACGCGGACCTCGTGCTGTATACCTGCTATCCGCGTGACAACGGCGGCAGGCGCCGCACCGAGCGCTGCGTGCTTGTCTGCACGCTGATCGACGGAACGGAGGTGCCGAGATGAAGTTCTTCCGGTTCATCGGAACGATGATCGTTCTCTGCATTCTCTGCGCCGCGATCGCGCTGACGCTGACCGCGGGCGCGCTGCGCTTCATCGCGCTGAATCCCGCGTATCTCAGGACGTTTCTGCCGACGAAAAGCTTCTGCGCCGCGATGCGCGAAGACATTTCCGACGATCTCGATTACGTCGCGCTGCTGTACGGGCTGCCCGAGGGCGCGTTCGATGCGGTCGTGACGGACGAGTCGATCACAAGCTATACGAACACGCTGATCGACGCGCTGTACGCAAAGGACGCGAAAGTCCCGCTGGATCTTCCCGCATACCCTGCGGACGGATTCAAAGCGTATCTTCGCGCAAACACGGCGTTTGCGCCGCAGGGGATCGACGACTGCGCCGAGGATTGCGCGCAGGCGGTGACGGAGGACCTTTCCGCGGTCAACACGCCGTTGCTGATCGAGCCGTTTCTGAAGCTTCGCGATCATACGTTTTCCCGCGCGTCGCTTGTGCTGTTCGTCGCGGGGATCCTGCTGTCGGCCGTGATGCTCATCTTCCTTCGGATGATGTACATGGGCAAATCGAAGCGGACCGGCGCGGTGCTGCGCTGCGGCGGCTGCTTCATGGGCGTGACGCTCGTGTTCGTGCCGGTCATGCAGTTCATCCTGTTCGGGTACGTGGAGCGGCTGAACGTCGCGGCGAGCGCGTTCCGCACGATCCTGGCGGGCTTTTTCAACACGATCCTGTACGGCTGGTTCATCGTCCTGCTCGCGCTCGAGCTTCTGACGTTTCTGCTGCTGCTTGCGGCGATCGTCCGCGCGGCGCACGGAAAGAAGAAAAAAACAAGATAATAACATGCGAAACGCTCGACCGTCTCCCAAACATGGGGGACGGTTTTGCGTTGACAATAGAGAACAAATATTGTAATATCATGTATAGAAAAGATTATTATATAGTGCTTTTTAAAACTAACATTATTGTTTCTTCCGCGGTATGCACACATAAGAAAACGGTTTTAACAGAGCTTATTTAATATCACGAGAGAGGATCATGTTATGGGATTTTTAAGTAAACTGTTCGGAATTAATAAAACTTCCAAAATCAATCAATCGAAGCCAACCACAGAAATTGCAGTAAGGAATACATCTATCCGATCTGAAAAGACAACCCTTCAAGTACATCCAGATATACAAGACTTGTTATGGATTGGTGATGGGAAGTATAAGAATTATTTTCCAACACCATCAAAAAAGAATGTTTTTGAAGCAAATGGGTTTTCTTTTACTATTTCTTTTGGCGTAGAAGATGAACCGAGTCTACTTTTGTTGAGACTTCCAATAACGATGACTACAGAAGCAGTTGAGCGTCCGCCTTATTATCCAACATATGAAGGCTTAACGCCTAAACAAAGAGGTGTTTATTGGAAGCTATTGGAAAACCCATATAATAGCGCCATAGATATAGGGTATGTTTTCATTTTATACTATGGTTTGGAACGTTACCTATTAACGGATAAGTATGAAAAAGCCATAAATGTAATACTAAAGCTTCGTGATGTTCATTCTAATAAATCATTTCAAACTTATACTGCTAATGCGATTATTTTGACCTGTTTATCTCGACAAAGAGCTGATATTGTGCAAAGGTTTTTAGCCTCTCTAGATAAGGAACATGAATTCAAATTCTCGCCTAATCTATTCTTGTTATGTAAATATGCACTAGGATTACCGTTGACAGCAACCGATGTCATGAGAATGGCGAAGTCGTTTGAGTTTACAAAAGATAATTACATAAAAAAGCATCCAGATTTGTTTCTCAAGGTATTATCAATGAATATTGTAGAACAATATAAAATGGATGCTATTCCTTGGGAGAAGCTTCTTTCTATTACTGATTTCAAAAAGCTTCCTACAGAAGAAACGCCTATATTTGCAAATATGTCTATCTGGGATAAAACGATTCCAGTAAAGTCGTTATTGACATCGTTTAAACTAAAAAAGAATATATATGATTTGCTGGAAAAAACCCATGAGGATGTTAAAAGACAGTTATCTGAGATGAAGAAAGCAGGCATGGGTAAATCTGAAGATAATAGTTCACCCACAAACAAGGAACCAAAGGAATCTTTGACTTTTGATCAAGACCTTGAACGAAAACTATTAAGCGTATATGATTTAGCAAGAAACTATTCGCTGGAGCAACACTTTGCATCTATATCCTTACAAGATTTTTATTATAAATATCGGAATCTCGATCATTGCTATCTTGATAAATGCATCTATTATTGTAAGGATGATATTTCAAAATTGGATGAGATTCAAAAGCAGTATGTTGAAGAAGAACGAAAAAGGATACTATCTCGATCTTTGTTAACTCCAACGGAGAGACAGCAAAAGCTCTCAGAGATTAAGCCGTTTTTGGGAAGCATTCCTGCGTTCAAGCGGCTAGCAATTATTTATGAAAAAGAAAAAGACTACGAAAGTGCGATTAGTGTGTGTGATCAAGCTATACTGTATTATTCATCAGTCAACATGCAAGTCTTAATTAAAGAGTTTGATCAGCGCCGTCAAAGAATAATGGATAGAAGGGCTTGAGTAATATGAGTTAACTGATATCAGTTGGCGTGACCAATGAATTATAAATGAATTGCCATGATGGACATGAATTGACAGCGGAGCCGTCATGCATTGCGCTATGCGCATGAAAAAAAGCAGAAAAATCAAGAAAAAAACGCTTGACAAAAGCGGAAAGCGTCATTATAATAATCCTGTTTTCAAGCAGAGCGCCCGCTCTCACCTGCCGGCAATCGCGCCGCGTCACGGTTCATAGGTCGATTTGATTCTGTCAGTGGGCGTATTCTGCGCCCACTATTTTTGTTTGGAGGTGTTTTTTCATCGCTACGCAGGATATGCAGATCAACGAGGAGATCCGCGACCCCGAAGTGCGGCTGATCGACGAAAACGGACAGCAGCTCGGTATTATGGACGTGCGGGACGCACAGCGTCTGGCGGACGAACGCGAACTGGACCTTGTCAAGGTCTCTCAGAATGTACCCCCGACCTGCAAGCTCATGGACTACAGCAAGTATCGCTATGACATGCTGAAGCGGGAGAAGGAACAGAAGCGCAATCAGAAGATCATCGAGATCAAGGAGATCCGTCTTTCCGCCACCATCGACCAGCACGACATGGAGGTCAAGGCGAAACAGTGCGATAAGTTCCTGCGCAACGGCGACAAGGTGAAGGTGTCCATCCGCTTCCGCGGCAGACAGATCACCAAGGGCGAAATGGGCGAGGACGTCATGGAGTGCTTCTTCAACATGGTGTCCGACGTCGCGGTGAAGGAACGTCCTCCCAAGCAAGAGGGCAGAAACATGTTTATGGTGCTTGCACCGAAAAAGTAATCGAAAGTATTTGTAGGAGGAACAACCATGCCGAAGATCAAAACCCATCGCGGCGCAGCAAAGCGTTTTTCCCTGACCAAGTCGGGCAAGATCAAGCGCGCCAAGGCTTACAAGAGCCACATTCTCACCAAAAAGAGCACCAAGAGACTTCGCGGTCTGCGTCAGACCGGCTATATCGCCGAGGAAGAACAGAAGAAGATCCGCGAGCTGATCCCGTATAAATAAGGAGGATATGAACCATGGCAAGAATTAAGAGAGCAGTCAACGCCGTCAAGAAACGTCGTAAGGTCCTCCGCCTTGCAAAGGGCTACTACGGAGCAAAGAGCAAGCAGTATCGCGCAGCGAGCCAGCAGGTCATGAAGTCGATGGCATATGCGTACGTCGGCAGAAAGCTGAAGAAGCGTGAATACCGCAAGCTGTGGATCGCGCGTATCAACGCAGGCGCGCGCATGAACGGCACCACCTACAGCCGTCTCATCAACGGTCTCAAGCTGGCGAATGTCGACATCAACCGCAAGGTCCTCGCGGATCTCGCGATCACCGACATGAACGCGTTCGCAAATCTTTGCGAGATCGCAAAGGCGGCGCGCAACTGAGCCGAAGAAAGCAGGGAGCTGTTAAGAAACCCAATCGGGAGACTTGACAGCTCCTGTTCTATTGCAGGCTCCCGCAATGCGGGAGCTTCAGTCTGTCGGAAAAGGCGCCAGACCGTTTGCGACGAATACAATGATGAATAATACCGATTTGTTGAAAGGGCTTGAAGCCCTTTCTTTGATTGATGCTTCGTCGCAAACTATCCGCGTTTTCGCTTAGTCGCATACATTAGTATAGCTCCTTCGCAAAAACGCGAATTCTGACTGCCTTTACGGCAGCCTGCTCAGCGTGTCAAAAGTTTTTTTGACACGCTGAGGCGCCGACGACAGAAAATGACGCCGGTCCTTGCATTTTGGATGCGGATTTGGTACTATAACAGGGTCAGGATTTCCTTGTGAGGAGAGAAAACAATGAAACGGTTGGTTTGCATTCTTTTGATCGCGGTGCTGTTCTGCGCCTGCGGAGGCACGCAGAACGCGCAGAAGCCGGAGACATCCGGACAGAACCGGACATACGGCGCGGATTTTGCAGGGCGCGTTGCGGACGCGTGGAGCGCGGCGGGGT
Organism: uncultured Clostridia bacterium; assembly: GCA_947166925.1. Taxonomy (GTDB): domain Bacteria; phylum Bacillota; class Clostridia; order Christensenellales; family CAG-138; genus UBA3792. Next base: position 8,369 of record CAMVGD010000048.1, read on the forward strand.
ATCTTGCGGATATGGCGCGCTACTCCGACGAGGACCTGCTCGATTACTACGGGATCGACCTCGCGCAGTGCGTATGCGGCGTAGGCTATGCGGACGCCGTCGGGTATACGACGGAGGCGATCGCGGTCGTCGCGGACGAGGCGACGGCAAAGGAGATCGAAACGCTGCTTTCCGATCATCTGACCGCTGCAAAGGAGACGTTCCGTTCCTACGATCCCGATGCGTACAGGATCGTGGAGAAGGCGATCCTCGAACGGGACGGCGGACTGGTCGTTATGATCGTCTCGCCCGACGCGCAGGCAATGCTTGAAACGCTGCGCGGCGTGACCCCGTAAATGGTCTTTTCGTCGCTTACATTTCTATTTGCATTTTTGCCGGTCACGCTGACCGGCTATTATCTGCTGCCCAAAAAAGCAAAGATCGGATTCCTGCTGCTGATGAGCCTTGTGTTCTACGCGTGGGGGGAGCCGCTCTACGTGCTTCTGATGATCGGTTCGATCGTTGCAAACTGGGGCATCGGGCTCGGCATGGACAAAAGCGCGCGGCACAAAAAAGCGCTGCTCATTCTGTCGGTCGTGCTGAACCTGGCGCTGCTGTTCGCGTTCAAGTACACGGGTCTCTTTTGGAACACGGTCAAAGGACTGTTTCCCGCGCCGCTTTCCGAAAGGACGGTCTCGATCCGGCTGCCGATTGGCATTTCCTTCTTTACGTTCCAGATCATGTCTTACGTGATCGACCTCTATCGCGGAAAAACGAAGGTGCAGAAAAACCCGATCAAGTTCGGTGCGTACGTCACGATGTTCCCGCAGCTGATCGCGGGCCCGATCGTGCGGTATGTGGACGTCGAGGCGCAGCTCGATAACCCCGATCTGTCGATCGATTCGATCGCGGACGGCGTGCGGCAGTTTTTAGTCGGGCTCGGCAAAAAGGTCCTGCTCGCGAACACGATGGGCGTGCTCTGGGCACAGCTCTCCGCCGCGCCGGCCGATAACGGCGTGCTCGGCGCGTGGGTCGGGCTGTTCGCTTACACGTTTCAGATCTATTTCGACTTTTCCGGCTATTCCGACATGGCGTGCGGACTCGGACGCATGCTCGGCTTCCGCTTCGAGAAAAACTTCGATTATCCCTATATTGCGGACAGCGTGACCGATTTCTGGCGGCGCTGGCACATCTCGCTTTCCACCTGGTTCCGCGAATACGTGTACATCCCGCTCGGCGGCAACCGCAAGGGCTTACCGCGGCAGATCCTGAACCTTCTGATCGTGTGGGCGCTCACCGGGCTCTGGCACGGCGCAAGCTGGAACTTCGTCGTGTGGGGCATGTACTACGGCGTGCTGCTGACGCTCGAAAAGCTGTTCTTCGGCAGGGTGCTGAAAAAGCTGCCGAAGGTCGTCCGCTGCCTTCTGACGTTTCTGATCGCCTCGATCGGCTGGGGGATCTTCTATTTCACCGATTTTTCGGCGCTCGGCGTCTATTTCGGCTCGCTTGTCGGGATCGGCAATCGCGGGCTGTTCGGCGCGGCGTCCAGCGCGTGGTGCCTCGGCTTTCTTCCGACGCTCGTGCTTGCCGCCGTTGCCGCCACGCCGCTCGGCACGTTCATCGCAAAGAAGCTCGCGCGCTATCGCTGGTTCAGACCGGTGCAGCTGGTCCTCTGCGTCGTGCTGTTCGCGCTCTGCATCGCCTCGCTTGCATCGCAGAGCTATAACCCGTTCATCTATTTCCGGTTCTGAGGGGAGGTGCGGACATGAAACGAAATGTGTGGAACCTTTTGACCGTCGTTCTGTTTGCGTTGGTCCTGCTTGCCGTGCCGCTTGCGTTTTTGCTTTTGCCGTACCGCACGTTCTCGGAAGCGGAACGCCGCTACCTCGCAGAGCCGCCGAAGCTCTCGGACGAAAAGCTTTCCGACTGGTCGTACGACGACAAGGTCGAGACCTTCCTTGCGGACCATTTGCCCGGGCGGAACGCGCTGGTTTCCGTGAACGCCTACCTGACGCTGTACACGGGGCGGCAGGTCTCCGCAGACGTCTTCTGCGACGCGGAGGGGTATCTGGTCGAAGCGCCGGTCGATTTCGACGCAAAGGAGCTTCACAAGCGGCTTGACCGCATCGCAAAGCTCGGCGAAACGACGGGGCTTGCGCCGCGGCTTTTGATCGTGCCGTCGACGGGATACGTCCGCAGCGACAAGCTGCCGAAGACGCTTGCCGCGCTCTACCGCGACGGGGAAGCCCTGCAGCAGATCGCAGACGCGCCGGGCGTTTCGCTCGTGCCGCTTGCCGAGCGCTTCCAGAGCGAAGGGCAGAGCTGGTATTACCGCACGGACCATCACTGGACCGCAGACGGCGCGTTTGCGGCGTACGAGGCGTATATGCGCGCCGCGGGGCACGAACCGCTTTCGCGCGACGCGTTCACCCGCAGCGGGATCGACGGGTATTCCGGCTCGACGCGGTCGCGCTCCGCGCTGTGGCTGCATCCGACCGAGCCGCTGACGGTCGACGAACCGATCGGCTGCGGGATTTCGGTGACGTTCTCCGATCGGGAGGGAACGTATGAAAGCCTGTTCTTTGCGGAGCATCTCGACGAATACGACTGGTATCCGTACTTTCTGGACGGCAACCATCCGGTCACGGTGATCGGGAATACGAACGCGGCGGCGGACGCGCCGGTGCTGCTCATGGTCAAGGATTCGTTCGGCAACACGCTTGCGCCGTATCTTGTGCCGTCGTACAGAACGATCGTCATGGTCGATCCGCGCTACTATAAGAAAAGCGTTTCCGCGCTTGCGGAGCAGTACGGCGCGACGGAGCTTTTATTCTGCTATTCGATCGAGCGCATCGCGACCGACGAAAGCCTGAAGCTGCTGAAATAACGGAGGGCACGCGGCCCGGGCAGGCAACACCCGCCCCTTCGGGATATCTGCACGCGCACAAAAAGCGGAACGCTTTTCGCGGATGATCGGACGAACGCAAAGCGTTCGCTGCCCCGAACACCGCATCAGTCACCTATCAGCGGCAGTTCCGCTTCGGCGGCAGATCGCGCGTCGCCATCGCCCCTACGGGAAACGCAAAAACATGCCGACGCCGACCTTCCTCTGATGATGGGCACCGATCCGAGCGCTCGCTGTGCGAGGAGGAGCGAGGTGAGGTGCGACCGAAACAGGGAGTTGAAGAAGCGCAGCGACACACAACGACCATGTTTCGGGACGAGGTGTCACCGAAGGTGACGAAAGGAGAGATGAATTGCGCTGCGGCGCGTTAATTGACCCTAAGGTCATGAATTGGCTTCGCCGTGAATTGCGCTTACGCGCGTGAATTGACCTTGCGGTCATAAATTGCGGTTGACAGACAGAAATTTGTGCGATACAATAGGCAAAGCGTTGAAGGTGTCAGGTACCGTCCGAACGCAGTGAAAGAGAGCCTCCGCCGCGGCTGAAAGCGGGGGAACAGGGCACGGACGGGAAGGTTCAGCACCGGAGCATCTCCTTTGGAGCGCGTCCTCGCGTTATCGGGGAAACGAGAGAAGGGCTTTGCCCTTAACTTGGGTGGTACCGCGGAAAGTCTTTTCGTCCCATGCATGCGCATGGGACTTTATCTTTATAAGGAGGAATGTATGGCAATCACATTGGAGGAGCTGCGGCAGCAGTTCCATGAACAACTGCGGCAGGCGAACGCTGCGGAAGCGTTTGAAGACCTGCGCGTCCGGTATCTCGGCAAAAAAGGCGAGATCACGGGTCTTTTGAGGAATATGGGCGCGCTTGCGCCGGAAAAGCGCAAGGAGTACGGCGCAAAGGTCAACGCGCTCAAGGAAGAAGCCGAGATGAGCATCAAAAAGCGCATCGAGGAAGCGCATGCGCGTGAGCTGGAGCTGAAGATCGCGGCGACCGAACGCTACGACCTGACCCTGCCGAGCACGCTTTCGGAGGGCAGCTATCACCCGATCACGCTCGTGCAGCGCGAGGTCGAGCAGATCTTTGCGTCGATGGGCTTCACGATCGAGGACTACGACGAGATCGTCGACGACTATCACTGCTTCGAGGCGCTGAACATCCCGAAGCATCATCCCGCGCGCGATATGCAGGATACGTACTATCTCAGCAACGGGCAGCTTCTGAAAACGCACACGTCCGCTGCGCAGAACGCGATCATGCGAAAGTACGGCGCGCCGCTTCGCGCGATCTTCCCGGGCCGCTGCTTCAGAAACGAGAGCACCGACGCCTGTCACGAGAACACGTTCTTCCAGATGGAGGGCATCATGATCGACGAGAACATCTCGATCTCGAACCTCATTTACTTCATGAAGACGATGCTTTCGGAGGTCTTTCAGCGCGACGTCAAGGTACGGCTCCGTCCGGGCTTCTTCCCGTTCGTCGAGCCGGGCTTCGAGCTCGATATCTCCTGCGCGATCTGCGGCGGCAAGGGCTGCCCGTCGTGCAAGAATTCCGGCTGGCTCGAGCTGTGTCCCTGCGGCATGATCCACCCGAACGTGCTGAAGGCGGGCGGCATCGACACCGAGAAGTACACGGGCTTCGCGTTCGGCCTCGGGCTGACGCGTCTTGCCATGATGAAATACGGGATCAAGGATATCCGCGACCTGAACAGCGGAAACCTCAGATCCCTCAACCAATTCGTGAAGTAAGGAGGCGGACCCATGAAAGTTTCCATGAACTGGATCTCGGACCATGTTGACCTCTCGGGACTCGACATCGACGATCTGATCCATCGCTTCACGCTGTCCACCGCAGAGGTGGAGGACGTCTACCATCTCGGGACCGAGATCAACGGCGTCGTCGTTGCGGAGATCAAAACGATCGAAGCGCATCCGAACTCCCAAAAGCTGCATCTATTGGAGCTCGATCTTGGCGATCACACCGACCGCTGCGTGTGCGGCGCGCCCAACGTGCGCGTAGGCATGCGCGTCCCGTTTGCGCCGTTCGGCGCATCGGTCGTCGGCATGACGATCGGCGAAGCCACGATCGCAGGCGTCGTGTCCCGCGGGATGTGCTGCTCCGCGGCCGAGCTCGGCATTGCGGATTCCTCGAGCGGACTTTTAGAGCTGCCTGCGGATGCGCCGCTGGGCAAGCCCGTCAAGGAGCTGTACGCCTTCGAGGACACCGTGTTCGAGGTCGACAACAAGTCGCTGACGAACCGCCCGGATCTCTGGGGGCATTACGGCATCGCGCGCGAGTTTTCCGCGATCGCAAAGCGTCCCTTAAAGCCCATCGCGCTTGACGATCTTGCAAAGTACGACGCTTTGGAGCCGGTGCCGCTCGGGTCCATCGATCCGGAGCTCTGCTACCGCTATTCCGCGATCCGCGCGGATCACATTCAGAAGAAGGTCAGCCCGATTGACATGCAGATCCGCCTCTATTACTGCGGCATGCGCGCGATCTCGCTCCTTGCGGACCTCACGAACTACGTCATGCTCGAGCTCGGACAGCCGACGCACGCGTTCGATTCGCGCATGGTCGGCACGATCGGCGTACAGCGCTTCCCCGAGCCGTTCGCGTTCAAAACGCTCGACGACGTCGAGCGGAAGATCGATCCCGAAACGCTGATGATCACCAGCGATGGAAAGCCCGTCGCGGTCGCGGGCGTCATGGGCGGACTGAACAGCGAGATCGTCGCCGATACGGATTCCGTCACGCTCGAATGCGCGACGTTCTCCGCGGTGTCGGTCCGCAAGACCTCGAGCCGCATCGGGCTTCGCACCGATGCGAGCATGCGCTATGAAAAGACGCTCGATCCGGAGCTTTGCGCGATCGCCGCGGGCAGATTCTTAAAGCTTCTGCTTGCGATCGACCCGGAGGCGAAGGTTGCAAGCCGCTATACCGATTGCTATCAGTATCACTATCCGGAAATCGAGCTGCACTTCGACAAGAAGTTTGTCGACCGCTACACGGGCATCGACATCTCCGACGCGCAGATCAACGAAACGCTGACGCGGCTCGGCTTCGGCGTCACCGAACAAAACTCGGTCTTCGACGTCAAGGTCCCGTCGTGGCGCGCCACCAAGGACGTGACGATCCCCGCCGACGTCATCGAGGAGATCACGCGCATCTACGGCTACGACAACTTCCGGATCGAAACCACGATGAGCGCGCTGCGCCCGGTACAGCCGCTCAGGGTGAAGGCGGACGAAAAGGCGGTCAAGGACGCGCTCGTGAAGACCTTCGGACTGCATGAGGTCCATACGTACCTCTGGTGCGACGCGAAGAAGCTGAAGGACCTTAAGATCCCGCTGCCCGAGAACGTGTATCTTCTGAACGGCATGAATCCCGACGCGACCGTGCTGCGCACCGCGATGATGCAGACGCTGCTGCCGGTTCTGAAGGAGAACCGCTTCTACGCGCCGGCGTTCGGCGTGTTCGAGATCGGCAGAACGGTCAAGGGACAGAAGGAGGACGGCACTGCGAACGAGCGCAGAACGCTCGGCGTCGCGCTGCTCTCGCATGAGAAGGAGCGTACCGTGTTCCTCGCCGCGCGCGACATGATCGCGGCGATCCTGTTCGATCTCAGAAGGATCCACCCGACGTTCGAGCGCGTGCAGCCGATCAACGCGTGGGAGCATCCCGCAAACACCGCGGCGATCGTGCTCGACGGCAGCACGATCGGCACGATCTCGACCGTGCATCCCGAGGTCGCTGCGGAGATCGACAAGAAGGCATCGCTCGTCACGCTCGAGCTCGATATGGACGCGCTTGCGGAGATCAAAGAAGCGGATCTCAAGTACCGCGAGGCGTCCCGCTTCCCGGGCATCGACATCGACCTTAGCTTCGTCGTCGACAAGGATGTGACGTTTGCGGACGTCGTCGGTCCGTTCTATGCGGATCGCGACGAAACGCTCGTCGGCATTTCACTCGTCGATATCTACGAAGCGGACGTCAAGAGCATGACGATCCGGCTCTCGTTCGTATCCCCCGTAAAGACGCTCCAAAAGGCGGAGGTGCAGTCGTACATCGACCGTGTCCTCAAGGTCCTTGCGGAAAAGAACATCCGCCTGCGCACCGTATAAAGGAGGTAAATCATGGCATTCAACGTAGCAAAAGTGACCGACGATCTCGTCAAATGGCTGAACGACTGGTTTTTGGAAAACGGACCCGGCTGCAACGCCGTGATCGGCATCTCCGGCGGCAAGGACAGCTCGGTCACCGCGGCGCTGTGCGTTCGCGCGCTCGGCGCGGACCGCGTCATCGGCGTTTTGATGCCGAACGGCGAACAGTACGACATCGACGTCAGTGAAGCGCTCGTCAAGCATCTCGGCATCCGCTCCTACGTCGTCAACATCAAGGACGCGTACGACGGCGTCGTGAACGCGGCGAAGACGGCGGGCGTGGAGCTAAGCAACCAATCCTACATCAACCTCGCGCCGCGCATCCGCATGAGCACGCTCTATGCGGTGTCGCAGTCGTATAACGGCAGAGTCATCAATACCTGTAACCTCAGCGAAGACTGGGTCGGCTATTCCACGCGCTACGGCGATTCCGTGGGCGATGTGTGTCCGCTCGGCAAGCTGACGGTTCAGGAGGTCAAGGAGATGGGAACCTATCTCGGACTTCCCGACATGTTCGTGCACAAGGTCCCGAGCGACGGGCTCTGCGGCAAGACGGACGAGGACAACCTCGGCTTCACCTACGCCGTGCTCGACCGCTACATCCGCACCGGCGAGATCGACGATCCGGAGACCAAGGCGCTGATCGACCGCAAGCACAAGGCGAATCTCTTTAAGCTCGAGCTGATGCAGACCTTCCAGTACGACCCGAACGCGGAAGAATGACGGAGCGGAGAACGGAACCGGTCCGCGCGATCGCAAAGGCATGTACGCTCCTTGACCTTCTCACAGAGGCAAAACGCCCGCTTTCCTTGGGCGAGCTGACCGAGGCTGCAGGCTGGGCGAAAAGCACGGTCTACGGGCTCTTAAGCTCCATGCGAAGCTGCGGGCTCGTGGAGCAGGACGCGGAGAACGGACGCTATACGCTCGGCGTGCGGCTGTTCGAGTACGGCAGCGCGGTGAGCTCCACGCGGAACATCATCACGCTTTCGCGCGAACCGATGGAACGGCTCGTCGAGGCGACCGGCGAATCCGCGTCGCTGTCCATGCTCGACCGCGGCGAGACGCTGGTGCTCGCGCATGCGGAGGCGGATTCGAGCTTTCACATCGTGTCCGAGACCGGCGCGCACCTGCCCGCATTCTGCACGGCGCAGGGCAAGGTCCTGCTGTCGGCGCTTTCGGACGCGGTCGTACGCCGCATCTTCGAGGCGCAGTTTCAGCAATTCACGCCGCATTCGCTTTCGAGCGCCGACGCGCTGCTAAAGGAGCTGAAAACGGTCCGTGAAAGCGGCTATGCCATCGAAAACGGCGAGTTCAGGATCGGCGTCCGCGGCGTCGCCGCGCCGATCAAGGACCACACCGGCGCGATCCGTTATGCCGTGGGTCTCATCGGCATGTTCCGCCGCGTCGACTCGGACGAGTTCCGCGCCGCGACTGCGGAGGTCCGAAAAACCGCCGCGGCGCTTTCCGAAGCGCTCGGATACCGGGAGAGCTGATCTCCCTGCAAAAGCGGGGATGGCAGACAGAACCGATAACACACAAGGGACTCCGGTCCCTTTTTGTTTTCCCATAAACGGGATTGCAGGGCGGGCGGAAAGGTGGTACAATAACAAGAGAGGCACAGAGATGGACTTTGATCGGATCATTCAAAACGGACAAATCGTCGACGGCAGCGGGAAGGAGCCTTTCCGCGCCGACGTCGGGATCGTCGGCAAAACCATCGCGGCGATCGGCGACCTTTCCGCGGCGCATGCGGAGGAGATCACCGACGCGGCGGGCAGGGTCGTCACGCCCGGCTTGATCGACGCGCACCGGCATGCGGACGCCGCAATCGTTCGGGACGGCTTCGGGACCGCGGAGCTATTGCAGGGGCTTACGACCGTCGTCAACGGCAACTGCGGATTAAGTGCCGCGCCGGTGTGCGGTCCGCACAAGACCGACGTCGCGGCGTATCTTTATCCGATCACGGGCGAACTCGGCGATCTTCCGGTCGAAAGCATGGCGGCGTACCTGAACGCGCTGAAACGCCGTCCTCTGCCGATCCATGCGGGGATGCTTACAGGGCTCGGTACGGTCCGCGCCGCCGTCGCGGGGTTTTCAAAGGACCTGACGGACAGCGATTGCCGCGCGATCCGTGCGCTTCTTGCGCAAACGCTCTCTGACGGTGCGCTCGGCGTCTCGCTCGGGCTCGGCTACGCGCCGGAATGCTTCTTCGATACGGCGGGGCTCGTGCGCGCGCTCGAACCGATCCGCAATACGAACGTCACGCTGTCGGTGCACATGCGCTCGGAATCCATGAACCTTCTGCCGTCAATCGACGAGGCGCTCGCGATCGCAAGGGCGCTCAACGTACCCTTGCAGATCAGCCATCTGAAGGCGGTCGGGCGCGAACGGTGGGGAACGCTCGTTTACGAAGCGCTCGAAAGGATCCGCCGCGCGCGCGAGGACGGGATTGACGTGCAGTGCGACGCGTACCCGTATACCGCGGGCAGCACGCAGCTCCTGCACATTCTGCCGCCGGAGTTTCTTGCGGGCGGCACGGAGGCGATCGCAAGGCGGCTTGCCGATCCGGATGCGCAGCGTATCCTGAGGGAGCGCCTTGAGACCGGCACGGACTACGATAATTACGCAAAGCTTCTCGGCTGGGAGAACATTGAGATCTCGTCGGTAAAGCTTCCGGAGGACCGGAGATACGTCGGCAGGACGATCGCGGAGGCGGCAGGAAACGCGGAGCCGTGGCGCTTCTGCGCAGAGCTTCTTTCCCGCAACCGCTGCGCAGTCACGATGATCGACCGGCTGACGAATGAGGATGACATCGCGGCGATCTACCGCGCGCCGTTTTCCTATGTGATCTCGGACGCGACGTACCCGAGAGATGGGCTTTTGCATCCGCGCGTATACGGCGCGTTCGTGCATGTGCTCGAGCGGTTTGTGCGGGAACGGAGGACGCTTTCGCTTGCCGAGGCGGTCAGAAAGATGACGCGCATGCCCGCGGACCGGTACGGACTTATGCACAAGGGGCGCGTCGCGGTCGGCGCGGACGCGGATCTTCTCATATTCGACCCGGACCGCATACATGCGCGGGCATCGTTTTCGGACCCCGCCGAGCTTTGCGAGGGCATGGAAACGGTATTGGTCAACGGCGTGCCGGCGATCGAAAACGGCGAACGGACCGGCAAGATGAACGGAACGGTATTGGAACGGAGGAGCCTATGAAACACGAAAATCAGAAATGCAAGATCCTGGTGATCCGGGACCTGCTGTTTGAAACGGACGAACAGCATCCGATGACCGTACAGGATCTGATCGACAAGCTCAGGGAGCGCGGGATCGAAGCCGAGCGCAAAAGCGTTACGGACGATCTGCTGACGCTCGCCGATTACGGCATGGACATCGAATCGCTTGCGGTCGGCAAGCGCAAGGGGTACTACCTTGCGTCGCGCACGTTCGAGCCTGCGGAGCTCAAGATGCTCGTGGACAGCGTACAGGCGGCAAAGTTTCTCTCGCCGAAAAAGACGATGCGGCTGATCAAAAAGCTTGCGGCGCTTTCGAGCCGCGGCGAGGCGGCGCTTCTCAAACGTCAGCTCTATCTTTCGGATCGCGGCAAAACGGACAATGAGTCCGTCTTCTACAACATCGACGCCATCCACGGCGCGATCGCCGAGGACCGCGAGATCACCTTCGTCTACTGGCAGTACGATCTCAGCAAGAAGCGCGTCCCGCGCAAGAGCGGCGCGCGCTACCGGGTCAGCCCGTTCGCGCTCGTCTGGGACGACGAATTCTATTACCTGATCGCGTACGACGCCGAGGACGCGCGCATCAAGCATTATCGCGTCGACAAGATGAACCGCATCACAATCGGGGACGCCGGACGGCAGGGGAAGGACGCGTTCTCCGCGCTGGATATGTCCGTGTACACGAGCCGCAACTTTTCGATGTTTGCGGGCGAGGAGGCGGACGTGGTGCTCGACTGCGACGCAGGTCTCATCGGGGTCATCATCGACCGCTTCGGCACCGACGTGTCGATCCATCCGGACGGCGACCGCTTCACGGCGTTCGTGAAGGTCGCGGTCTCCGAACAGTTCTTCGGCTGGGTCGCGGCTTTGGGCGGCGCGGTGCGCATCGTGTCGCCGCAGCCGGTGAAGGAACAATTCCTTGCACTGCTGGATCGCGTGCGGGACGCGCAGTCATGACGCATGAAAAAAACCGTCTCCATCCGGAAACGGTTTTTTCAGGTGCAAGGGATTTTATTCCGCGGCGTCCAGCTTTTTGCTGAGCTCCGAAAACGCTTCGGGATCGCTCACGCGAAGAAGCTCCGCCGCCGTCACGGCGCGGACCGCTTTCTTTCCGTCGTCGTCCAGACGCGAATACCGGTCCAGAAGCGAGCGCTTCTCGCCGTCCAGGAAGATCATCTTTTCTCCGAC
>CAMVGD010000049.1 GCA_947166925.1 uncultured Clostridia bacterium
GGATTTCACGCCGGACAATATCGTTCGCGGCGTGCTGTTTTCCGAGATCTTCGGAAGACCGAAAGCATTGCGATAACCCGTGCGAAGAAGAAATATCCTTGAACTCTGCATACAGATCAGCGTATTGACCGTGCTGGCGATCCTGTACGGTCTTTCGCTGTTGCAAAGACCGCCGGTATTCTGGGGATCCATCGTGATATCGGCGGTCCTTGCCATACTGTTCGGAGCGGGATGTCTGAGACTGATCCCGGCGCTGTCGTCCATGCTGCTCGGCGAGGAGCCGCATCTGAAGCGCGAGGGTGACCGCACCTTTCGCCGCTGCGGCACGCGCGAGCTCTTTAAGCTCTTTCTGATCGTACTCCTCGTCAGGCTTCTCGAGTTTCCGCTGACCTACATCATCCATTACGCGCTGTTCGGCTATACGGGCACGTTTTTCGAGATCCAGCGCCTGTGGCTCGATTTCTACAACGCGGAAACCGCGTTCCCGCTGTACGGATACCTCAGCAACATCTTCTGGATCTTCACCGTGAACTTCAACCACGCGCGGTTCATCGGCTCCTATTTCTTCACCGCGCTCGCCGTGGTTGCGCTGTATTACCTTGTGCAGCAGGACTTCGACCGCCGGATCGCGCGCCGCGCCGTCCGCTATTTTCTGCTGATGCCGTTCGCGCTCACGCTGATGGGCACGGTCCCGGACGGACTGTTTCTGCTGTTCTCGGTGCTGACGCTGCTGTTTCTGCGGAAAAAGATCTTCCCGCTTGCGAACCTGTTCGCGTTCCTTGCCGTGCTCACGCACGCGCTCGGCGTGCTGCTGTTCTTCCCGGTCCTCTTTAGCTATCTTTCCTTCCTGATCGGCAACATCCGCTCGAACCGCGAGATGGGGAAGGGGTATGTGCTCAGGCAGATCCTGAACACGCTGTCCATCCTGCTGATCCCGCTCGGCGTCGGGCTCGTCATGCTTTACAGCAAGCTGCGCTTCGGCGACGCGATGTTGCTGTACGGCGCGGCGCTCGGCAGAACAGGCGTGCAGCTCGGCGCGCTGACCGAATGGACCGATACGGCGTTCCCGCTTCTCAGGACCGTCGGCGGACACGCGACCGCGATCCTGTTCGGCACCTACGCCGCGCAGCTCATCTACCTGTTCTTTGCGGTCTGGATGCTGTTCTGTGCAAGCCGCTCGATCCCGACGGCGTATGCGCTCCTGATGGCAGTCACGATCCCGATGATCGTTCTGACCGGACACGTTTCGGACGCCGCGCGCGTCGTCACAATGACGGCGCCGTTCTGCATCACGCTTGCCGTTCGCGTGAAAAACCGCTGGATCGACACGGTCATCACAGTTCTGCTCGCCGCAGGCTGGATCGCTTACTTCTTTGCGTTCATCGCAGGGTATACGGGAGGCGTTCTATGAGCCTTTGGAAGCTTTATCTGATGTTTTTAAAGATCGGTTCGCTGATGATCGGCGGCGGGTATTCCATGCTGCCGCTTCTGATCCGCGAACTGGTCGAACGCCATCAGATCATCACCGAGGACGAGCTGACGGACTATATGGCGGTCGCGCAGTGCACGCCCGGCGTGATCGCGATCAACACGGCGACGTTCGTGGGCTATAAAGTCCGGCGCGTCGTCGGCGCGATCGTCGCCTCGCTCGGCGTCATCACGGTCCCGATGATCCTGATCACGCTGATCGCCGCCGTATTGAAGAACCTGATGCAGTACGATATCGTCGCGCACATCTTTGCCGGTATCCGGCTTGCCGTGTGCGCGCTGATCACCGCGTCCGTGTTTAAGCTGTTCAAAAAGACCGTCACGACTCTTACGACGTTCATCCTGTTCCTGCTTGCGTTCCTGTTCGTTGCGGTCGGCGGGATCTCACCCGTATTCGTTGTGATCGGCGCGGCGATCATAGGGCTTTCGTGGGGAGGGCTGAAGAAATGCTGACGTATCTTTGGCACCTTCTTCTGCTGTTTGCGGAGTTTTTCAAAACAGGTCTGTTCGCGGTCGGCGGCGGTCTTGCCACCGTGCCGTTCATCCGTGATATGGGTGCGACGTACGGCTGGATCACCGAAGCGGAGATCGCCAACATCATCGCGATCGCGGAGTCCACGCCGGGACCGATCGGCGTCAACGCCGCAACGTACGTCGGCTATCTCGTCTGCGGGATCCCGGGCGCGATCCTTGCGACGCTCGGGCTTGTCACGCCGTCGGTCATCATCATCATTCTCGTCGCAAAGGCGATCAAAAAGTACTACGATTCGCACATGGTCCAAAGCCTGTTCAGAGCGCTTCGTCCCGCGGCGATCGGGCTCATCACGGCGGCGGGCTTCTCGCTGCTTCTGACCTCGCTCGGCGTCAAGGCGAACTTTACGCGGTTTGTGTTCTCCGCGAACTGGTATTCGCTTCTGAAGCTCGGCATTTACGGCGTGTTCACATTCTTTGCGTTCTGGAAGAAGACCGCAAAGATCCATCCGCTGTTCTATATCCTGACAGGCGGCGCGCTCGGCGCGATCCTTTCGCTGTAACAGTTGACAAACGCGGATTTGCGTGTACAATAATATCCATGCGATTGTGGTGGAACTGGCATACACAACGGACTTAAAATCCGTCGGGGAAACCTTATGGGTTCGAATCCCATCAGTCGCACCAAAAACAGACCGTCCCCTGCGGACGGTCTGTTTTTGGTTTTCAAATCGAGGGGATTCGACCGAGCGCCCGCAAAACGACGCAGTGCGTCGTTTTGCAGCGAGGCGGCTTTGCGGCAGGGCGGACTGCGAAGCATGGAATGCGAGCAGGACAGCGCGATATCCATCGCCGCAAAGGAATCCCATCAGTCGCACCAAAAACAGACCGTCCCCTGCGGACGGTCTGTTTTTGGTTTTCAAATCGAGAGGGATTCGACCGAGCGCCCGTAAAACGACGCAGTGCGTCGTTTTGCAGCGAGGCGGCTTTGCGACCAGGGACGCTTGCGCTGCGCGGAGCGCAAGCAAGAGATCTCGATATCCATGGTCGGAAAGGAATCCCATCAGTCGCACCACGTCGTCGCGGGCTTCGCTTGGCTCGCGACGGTTTTTAATTTCATAAAGAAACCATCGCATCGCTTTGCTCCGCCGCCTACTCCGCTTTGCTCCGTTACAGAGGTCCGTCACGCGTTTCTCGCGTGTCGCCATGGCTCCTCCTCTCCGAAAAAGGTCACGTTCGGATTCTCTGCTCATTTGTTAACGCGTTCGCGACTAAATATTGTATATTACATAATCATATGATACAATAAAAGAAAATTTGACAGGAAAGAAGGGATTGCTACGGGAACAACATTCACAACGATGAATGTATACGGCGCAGAGCGTGCTGCGGTCGAGGCATTGTTGATCGGCACAGATCATATACGCGGGCAAAACGCGCCATGGTTGACCGTTGTTCCGTCGCATGACACAGAGGACGGCAATACAGAGCGTTTGGAAAAGGTTGCAAAAAAGCTGACGAAAGGGAGCGACACGGCTGCTCTGTTGTTCTTTTATTTCGACGACGACATGTTCGTCTGCACCCTCTATCAGAACGGGAAGAAAAGCGCTTCATGCGACAGCCGTCAGCAGCCGTGGGCGAAGCTCGGGAAAGCGCTCGGAGAACGGCTTGGGGACGATACTATTCCAAAGGCGTTTCGATTTGCTTCTAAATGCAACAGTATGGAGGAGCAGATCAAACTGCTGGAGGAGACAGTTGGCACGGTATTCTATGAATTGCAGGAAGACGATCCTCGTATCGTTCAGAAAAGTGACGCCACGCTGCGGGCGATAAAAGCGCGTGAGGCGATGCTGAAAAAACGGCCGAACCGGTTCGAACTGATCGAACTTACGCTTCCTGATTGGCCGGAAGAACTGCAATATCGGCAGAAATTGTATGATGCGCTTCGTCCACAGTGGAGAAGATATAGTCTGGACTCTTTCCTATATCAAACGGAAATGAACCGGTATTTGGTTTCTGGAACCGATATGGTTTTCTATCCGTATATTTCTGATTGGGACACAATGCAAAACAAGCTGTTGCTGATGAACGAAATAACAGGCGACAGCCGAGTTTTTGATTCAATTCCAGGCGACATCGATAGAGTGGTTTGGAAGACAAAGAGCGAAGGACTTGTTATGCATCTCAAACGCTATTTGCCGACGGTGCAGGAGATGCGTGAGGGACTTCCGGAAAAGCCCTTCGGATTGCTCTGCATCGATGAGGGAGGAAACGAGCAATGGCATTTTCAGCCGAAGCTTAACCGATATCAAATTCCGCAATTTGTGCATACCTCAAAGCAGGGCGTTATTACGCTGTTTGTGTCAGGCAATAACGGGCAGGAGAAAGCGGATTCCGTCGTTTATCGCGTTGATGGGGAAACCGGCAAACTGCTTTACACACGCACCTTTTCATTTCAAGAAAATGTGCATCATATGGTTCACGTCGACGCGCTGAACGCTTTTTTGGTCTGTCGGCGTACGACAAACGAACTGATTCTTTTAGATGATACGCTCAAAGAAATGCATACGATCGCTGGTTTTACAGGCGGAGCTTTTTTCGGGGAGAATCAGCTTTGCGGCAGCATTCTTTGGGAAGGAGACTGTTGGAATCAGCGCTACGTGTCTTTCTGGGATTTAACGAGCGGTGCGTTCCGAAAAGTACCACTGGAGATTCCTTCCTATATCCTATCGGTTTTGGAGGATGGGCGGATTCTCGGTGTGAACGAAAAGCAGAATGCTTTGACCGTGTTTGACGGGGAGGGCATCGTCAATGCCCGCTGCACCGTGCCCGGAGCACTTTGCCGTGTGATTTCAGAGGATGGAAATGTGTATTTGATAGAGGCTCGCGGACCAGACACACACGGATATGTCTGCGATGCGCTGTTTGATCAGACTTCTCTTCATGTGTGGCACCTTGACGCAATTCCACAATCTGATCTGTGAACGGAAGCAGGGTATTGTATAGAATACGGTCGTTCGCTGCCGTGTCAGTTATCTCTACTCGTACCATGAAATAGCCACCCCATGCGGGTGGCTATTTCATGGTTTGAACAATCAAGAGGGATTCGACCGAGCGCCCGTAAAACCGAACAACGGACGATTGAAAATGATGCTTGACAATCCATTGCTCCTTTTGTATAATAATCGGGCACGGGGATGTAGCTCAGCTGGTCAGAGCGCTGTGTTCACATCGCAGAGGTCTAGGGTTCGAGCCCCTACATCCCCACCAGAAATACCTGCCTTTTCGGCGGGTATTTCTTTTTTACGCAAACAAAGAGCCTGACCGCACGACCGCAAATAAACATCTGCCTTTGACGCGGAATATTCCTGCTTTGCCGTTTCCGTAAACTTTTTACGCGGACCCTTTTCTTTTCCGGCGGTATTTGCTATACTGTATACAAATCGGAGGTACTTCGTATGGATTCATTCAATACGGCTTTTTCCGTCGGCAGCATTGCGCTGACATGGAATGCGGTCATGCTTGCGCTCGGCATTCTCACCGCAGTCATCGTTTCCGGGATCGTCGTCAAAAAGCGCGGCGTCTATAAGGACCTTGCCCTCGACGCCTGTATCATCGGTATTCCGGCAGGGCTGATCGGCGGCAGACTGTTTTCCGCAATCTCGGGGAAGATCCCATTTTCGGCGTTCGTCGACCTCTCCCGCAGCGGACTGAATCTGCCCGGCGCGCTGCTGTTCGTCGGGATCGGCGTTGCGGTCTACGCACGGATCCGTAAGCTCTCGCTTGCGGAGGTGTTCGATACGCTTGCACCCGGCGCGTTCTTCGGACTGGCGGTCGGACGGTGGTCGGATTTCTTCCTCTGCGACGGACTCGGACCCGTCGTGCAGGCGGACAGCGCAAAATTCTTTCCGCTTGCGACGTTCACGCCGCAGTACTTTACCGATCACAGCACCGTCGCCTATGCAGTCTTCTTCGCGGATTTCCTTGTATGCCTTGCGCTCGGGATCACGGCGCTGCTGCTGCACAAAAAGAAATCCGGCACGGCTTCGCGCCTGACGATCATTCTGTATCTGTTCGCGGAATTCATTCTCGAATGGCTGCGCGACGGCGCGTCGCGGCAGATCGTATTCGGCGACGTCCGCTTCAATCAGATCCCTTTGATTTTCATGCTGGGGTTCTTTGTCGGTCTTTCGCTGTACCGCGCAAAACACGCGCCAGCCTTTTTGGAAACGCCCGCAAATGCGCCGGACGAACCGCAGCCGCCCGCCGAAGCGGACAACGACGCGCCGGATGAAACGGCGGAGGAACCGGAGAACGCCCCGGACGAAGTACAACTGCCCGCCGATGCGGACGACGACGCGCCGGACGAAGCTGGAGACACGACGGACGGCGGGGAAGGGGATTCCCGATGAAGCGGCTTATTCTGCTGCTGGCTGCGCTGCTGCTGCTTCTTGGGTGCAGCTCGCAGGAAGCGCATCTGATCTATCTGCCGGAATCCACGCCGACGCCGACTTCGCAGTTCACGCCGACGCCGCAGCCGTCGCCCGAAGCGTTTACGGTCGATCCGGTCGTAGGCGAAGGCTTCCGCACGGACGTGAACGGCATCCCGATCCTGAACGAAAAGACGCACTACTACGATTATTATCTGACGATCTCGCAGCTGCGGATCTATGAGGAAAACGGCGAAACGCTGATCGACGCCGTGATCACGAACGACTATCCGGGTAAGCTTTCGGGCGGGCTTCGTCTCACGTTTTCCGAGGACGGCGTGAAGCACGGCTACGCAGAGCTCAATACGGCAGAGGGTGATCTTGTGCTCATGCCGGGCGAAAACCGCGTCTATGCCGACGTGCTGACCGAGGTCGACGTGCAGATGATGGACTTTACGGTCGATATCACAAAGCCATTTATGCCGGAGCAGTAAAAAGAGATCGCATGCACCGCAAACGGCGTCATCCTAAGATCGAACAGTTTAGCTTCGGCTCGGATCGCCTGATGTCGAATATGAACGGCGAGCTGCGGTGTGTATCCCGCCCGCACCAAATGAAATCAGAAAACGAACAAGGGGATGTTAAGAAACTGATTGTCAGTTTTTAACATCCCCGATGAATTGCGGCTATGCCGCATGAATTGGCTGCGCCATGAATTGCCTTCGGCATGAATTGTGACCAAAGGTCACATGCATGTGGATTTTCCGGACGGAAAATCTTCCTTCATGACGCCGTTCGGCGTCAATTCATTCCCCGCGAGGGGAAATTCATGTCCAAAGGACAATTCACGGAGCGAAGCGAGAATTCATTGTGGCTGTTCAAAGCGTTTTTGAACAGCCCCTTTGCTATGCCCGGATGCGCAGGAAATCGCCAGGCGCAAGCGCAAGATCGGTCCGGATCCTGAGGATCTGCTGCACGCGGTTCGCGATTTCGACGGGCTCGCCGTTCTCGTCCGTAATGTCGTCCGCATGCAGGACCGCGTTTATAAGCGTCGGTGAAACGACCTCCAGCGCGTCGCCCTTTACGAACCGGTTCCGCTGCATGACCGTTGCGACGCCGTTTTCGCATGCAAGGACGACGCCTGCAAAGCGGTGCGTCTGCGTATAGACGCCGGCGTTGCTGTGATCGCGCGGCAGCTCGCCGTGATAGAACCCGGTCGTATACGGACGGTGCGAAACGGAATCGAGCTCGCGCTGCGCGTCTTCGACCGTCATCGTGCCGTCAAGCACGCGGCGGTAGGCATTCACGACGACCGCTACGTAATACTCGGTCTTCATGCGCCCTTCGATCTTCAGCGAGGTCACGCCCGCGTCGATGAGCTCGTCCAGAAGCCCGACGCAGCAGAGGTCTCTGCTCGAAAGCACATAGCTCGTATTGCCCTCCTCGACGATCGGGAAGCTCTGGTTCGGGCGCGTTTCTTCAACGAGCGCGTACTTCCAGCGGCAGGGCTGCGCGCAGTCTCCGCGGTTGCCGCTTCTGCCGAGGATGGCGGAGGAGAGCAGGCACCGCCCGGAGTACGCCATGCACATCGCGCCGTGCACGAACGCTTCGAGCTCGAGATCATCCGGCACGTTCTTTTTAAGCTTTCGGATCTCGTCGATCGTCATCTCGCGCGCAAGCACGATGCGCTTTGCGCCGAGCTCGTACCATGTCATCGCCGCAGCGTAATTGGTGCAGCTTGCCTGTGTAGAAACGTGCAGTTCAAGCTTCGGGCACGCTTTGTGCAGCGTTGTAAGCACGCCGAGATCGCTTACGATCGCCGCGTCGACGCCGCAGTCAAGGAGACGGTTTCCGTACGCCGGAAGCTCCATGATCTCGTCGTTAAAGGCAAGCGCGTTTACGGTGACATACAGCCGCTTTCTCTGCGCATGTACAAGCTTTGCGGCGTCCGCGATCCCGTCAAACGAAAACCCCGCGCTCTTTGCGCGTAGCTGCAGTAAAGGTCCGCCGAGGTATACCGCGTCCGCGCCGAACCGCAGCGCCGCCTTCAGCGCTTCCATCGAGCCCGCCGGGGCAAGAAGTTCCGTATCAGATTTGTGTTTGTTTGTGCTCATAGATCCCTCGAAGATTCGATCATTTTGTGATTGGCATGCATACAGCTTTCGCAGCAGGACTGCGCTTTTAAACGGTCGATCGAAAGCACCGGCAGAGCGTCTTCTCCGATAAGCCCAAATGCGAGCATTTGTATGTCGATGCACATACCGTCTTCAATGTATTCCTGTATCAAGGAACAGTATCGGTATTCCGATTCGACACGGTTCCGGAATTGCTCAAATTCGTCCGTAATACGATGTTCGTTACAATAATGATGACAGGCGGAGATCACTTCACGGTCGTTCATATCGGCAATTTTATTTGTGCGATATCGAAACACCTTATGCTGCTTCAGAAAATCTCTGCAGATATTTGCGAGAAATGTATCGTTTGTCATACAGAGCCTCCTTGTTTTAACAGCTTCATTATAACGAATCGCGGAACCTTCGTCAATCGATCCCTGCGCGGCAGCGCTTTCATTGAGAATCGTAGGGGAAGATCGCATCTTCCCGATCTGCTGTTATGACGTGATGCCGAGAATGGCGTCCTTTACGATCTATTGATACACTTCTCGGCTCCCCTGTGTAAGGGGAGCTGTCACCGATAGGTGACTGAGGGGTTGTTAACGCGGCGTTCAATCGAAAACCCTTTCGAGATCGGTAGGTGAACGGAGTGAACCCGGAGGGATTGTCGTTTGCGCGGTCACTGACTTTACAACCCTTCCGCCTCACTTCGCTCGGCACCTCCCCTTACACAGGGGAGGCAAGAACTTTACGCACAAAAAGCCTTCCCCTTGCTATGGGGAAGGTGTCAGCCGCAAGGTTGACGGATGAGGAGTACACGCAGAAAAGCGGAACGCTTTTCGCGGATGCGTGAATCGCGCTTGCACATGAATTGCGCTTCTCACGTGAATTGTGCTTCGCGCGTGAATTGTCCGCGGACATGAATTGACTTCGTCGTGAATTGACCTGCGGGCATGAATTGACTTCGTCGTGAATTGCGCTTGCGCGCATGAGGGATCTGTGTTACAATGATGCAATCATAAACTGCCTTATTATGGGCTTTGGGGGAACCATGCTGCACATCGGCTGTCATCTGTCGCCTTCGGACGGACTTCTGAATATGGCGAAAACCGCGTCGGGACTCGGCGCGGATACGTTTCAGTTCTTTTCGCGCAACCCCAGAGGCGGCAAGGCGAAGGCTCTGAACGAGGACGACGCGGCAGCCATGCTTGCGTATCTGAAAGACAACGTCTTTGCGCCGGTGCTCGTGCACGCGCCGTATACGCTGAATCCCTGCGCCGAAAAGCCCGAGACCGCGCAGTTTGCCGAACTCTGCATGCGCGAGGACCTTATCCGCTGTACCGCGATGAAAACGCCGTTCTATAACTTCCATCCGGGCTCGCACGTCGGACAGGGCGAATCGGTCGGCATTGAAAAGACAACGGCGCTATTAAACCGCATTCTGGACGATACGACCGACACGACTGTGCTGATCGAGACGATGGCGGGGCAGGGCAGCGAGATCGGCGGCACGTTTGAAGCGGTCCGCGCGATCATCGACGGCACGGAGCGGAACGATCGCGTCGGCGTCTGTCTTGACACCTGCCATATCTTCGCTGCGGGCTACGATATCGTGAACGACCTCGACGGCGTGCTGACGGCGTTCGACCGCGTCATTGGGTTCGACCGGCTCAGATTCGTGCATCTCAACGATTCCAAATTTGAATGCGGACAGCACAAGGACCGCCACGCACCGATCGGCGAGGGCTTCATCGGGCTCGAAGGCGTCAGGCGCATCGTGAACCATCCCGCGCTCAAAGCGCTGCCGTTCTGCCTTGAAACGCCGCATGAGAATCTTTCCGAATACGCGGACGAGATACGGCTTGTAAGGGGGCTGACCGAATGAATCCGAACCTCGTTTCGATCGTCCCGTGCGAGACCTACGATCCGGACGTCTGCGAAGCGGCGATCACGGCAGTGCTTGCGCCGCTCGGCGGGCTCGATTGGGTCAAGCCCGGCATGCGGATCGGGATCAAGGCGAATCTCGTATCCGCGGCAAAGCCCGAAAAGGCGGTCACCACGCATCCGGCGCTTTTAGCTGCGCTCACACGGCTGCTCAAAGAACGCGGCGCTTCGGTCGTGATCGGCGACAGTCCGGGCAACCTGTATAACGCGTCGGTGCTGAACCGCGTCTACGCGCTGTCCGGTCTCGAAGAAGCCGAGCGCGCCGGCGCGGAGCTGAATCACGATTTTTCCGAAAAGAGCGGGTTTTCCAAGGATGCGGTGCAGGCGAAAAGCTTTACCTATACCGGCTGGCTCGACGGCTGCGACGCGATCGTCAATTTCTGTAAGCTCAAATCCCACGGGATGATGAGTCTTTCCGCGGCGGCGAAGAATCTGTTCGGCACGATCCCCGGCACGATGAAGCCGGAATACCACTACCGCTTTCCGAACCCGAACGACTTTGCGGACATGATCGTCGATCTCGACGAGTACTGGAAGCCGGTGCTGCACCTGTGCGACGCGGTCCTCGCAATGGAGGGCAACGGTCCCACGCAGGGCACGCCGAAGCACGTCGGCGCGCTGCTTGCATCGAAGAATCCGCATTGTCTCGACATGCTCGCGGCAACGCTGATCGGGCTCGAACCCAAAGAAGTCCCGACGATCGCTGCGGCGGTCCGGCGCGGACTCTGTCCCGATTCGGTCGAAGCGCTTTCGGTCGCGGGGGACTGGAAAGCGTTTCTGCAGACGGATTTCGAGATCATCCGCAACCGCAATTCGCTGCTGTTCGTGGGCGGCGACAACATCTTCGGCAGGACCGTCCGCGGCGCCATGAACGCTTGCCTCGAATCCAGACCGAAGGTGAAAACACGCGTGTGCGTCGGCTGCGGCAAGTGCCGCGACATCTGCCCGGCACATACGATCGCGATCAAAAACAAAAAAGCGGTCATCGACCGCAGACACTGCATCAAATGCTTCTGCTGTCAGGAATTCTGCCCGGTCGGCGCGATGCGCGTGCATCGTTCGCCGGTCGCGAAGCTCCTCACGCACGGAAAGGAAGGATTGAAATGAAACGAAGGATCGCGCTTTTGCTGAGCATGCTGCTCCTTTTGTGCGCGCTTGCCTGCGGTACGCCGAAGACCGACGACGGCAGACCGACGGTCGTGTGCACGATCTTTCCGCAGTACGATTTTGTCCGGCAGATCGCGGGCGACCGCGTAAATCTCGTCATGCTCAGTAAACCCGGCAGCGAGGTCCACGGCTTCGATCCGAGCCTTTCGGAGATGTCCATGATCCTCGACTGCGACCTGTTCGTCTACGTCGGCGGCGAGACCGACCGCTGGGTCGACGATCTGCTCTCGAAAAACGGCAGTGATCTGAACGCGGTCGCGCTCGTCGATCTTGTCGATACGGTCGACGAGGAGCTGCGCCCCGGCATGCAGGGGGAGGCGGAGGAAAAGCCGGAAACCGACGAGCATGTCTGGACGAGCCCGAAAAACGCGATCCGCATCGTGGACGGACTTGCGGACGCGCTGTGCGCGCTTCTGCCGGACGAAGCGGACGCGATGAAAGCGAACGCCGCGGCGTACGTAAAAGAGCTTGAATCGCTCGACAGCGACTTTCAGACGGTCATGGCGGGGGCAAAGCGGAATACGATCGTCTTTGCGGAGCGTTTCCCGTTCCGCTACCTTTGCGACGAGTTGGGCCTGACCTATTACGCGGCGCTGCCCGGATGCTCCTCAAACGAGGAGGTCAGCCTGTCCACCGTATCGTTTCTCATCGAGCGCGTGCGGGAGGAGAAGCTGCCGTGCGTGTTTACGATCGAGTTTTCGGACGGCAGGATCGCGCAGACGATCGCGGACGCAACGGGCTGCGCGGTATACGAACTGCATTCGTGCCACAACGTGAGCCGCGCTGACTTCGACGCGGGCGTCACGTATCTGGACCTGATGCGAAACAATCTTGAAAGCTTAAAGAAGGCGGTGAACTGAATGGCGCTGCTGACATTTGAAAGCGTCGGATTATCCTACGGCGGCGACAACGTCGCGCACGATGTGAGCTTTTCCGTGCAGGCGGGCGAGTTCTGGGGGATCGTCGGCGAAAACGGCTCCGGCAAAACGACGCTGATGAAGGCGCTTCTGGGGCTGATCCCGTGCGCATCCGGCAGGATCGTGATGGGAGAGGGACTGAAACCCAACGAGATCGGATACCTGCCGCAGAGCAGCGCGATCCAGAAGGACTTTCCCGCGTCGGTCTATGAGGTCGTGCTCTCCGGTACGATCGGCTGGCGCGGCATGAAGCCGTTTTACGGCAGGCGCGAGCGTGAGATGGCGCGGGCGAATATGGACATGCTGGGGCTTCTGCCGCTTGCAAAGCACAGCTATCAGGAGCTGTCCGGCGGGCAGCAGCAGCGCGTGCTTCTGGCTCGTGCGCTCTGCGCGACGCGCAAGTGCCTCGTGCTCGACGAGCCGACGACAGGGCTCGATCCCGTCGTGACCGCCGAATTCTATAAGCTGCTGAATGAGATCAACCGGCGCGGCATGACGGTCGTCATGGTCTCGCACGACGTCGGGGAGGCGGTGAGGTCCTGCTCGCACATCCTGCACCCGAGCTGCCATCCGCCGTTCATCGGCACGGAGGCGGAGTACAGGAACAGTCCGATCGGACGCAAATATCTTAAGGAGACGGCGGTATGATGTTGGCTTCATATTTTCAGAACATGCCGGAGATCATGATCCGCGCGCTCGTCGTCGGCACGCTGGTCTCGCTGTGCGCAAGTCTTCTGGGCGTCACACTCGTATTGAAACGGTATTCGATGATCGGCGACGGTCTCTCTCACGTCGGCTTCGGCGCGCTTGCGGTCGCGACTGCGCTGCACGTCGGGCATGCGTCGATGGCGGTCTCGCTCCCGATCGTGATGGCGGCGGCGTTCGTTCTCATGTGGCTCACCGAAAAGCGCCGCATGCAGGGCGACGCGGCGATCGCGGTGCTTTCGACCGGCGCGATCGCGATCGGTACGCTGCTGTTCCGTCTTTCGGACAACCAGTATCAGGACATCTGCAATTCGCTGTTCGGCACGGCGTCGATGGCGCTGCTTTCCGATGCGGACATGTGGATCACGGTCGGCGTGTCCGTCGCGGTGCTGCTGCTCTTTATCCTGTTCTATACGCGCATCTTCAGCGTCACGTTCGACACGAGCTTTGCCAAAGCCACCGGCGTGCACGTCGGGGTCTACAGCATGATGCTGGCCGCGCTGACGGCGGTGACCGTCGTGATCGGCATGAAGATGGTCGGCGCGATCATGGTGTCGGGTCTCATCATCTTCCCGGCGCTCAGTGCCATGCGCGTCTGCAAGCGGTTCAGATCCGTCATGATCACATCCGCGGTCCTGTCGCTTGTTTGCTTCTTTACCGGCTTTTTCCTGTCGCTTCTGATCGAGGCGCAGCCGGGACCCGCGATCATCGCCGTGCACGTGCTCGCGTTCCTCGTCTGCAGTCTCGTCGGGTTTCTCAACAACCGCATCCGCGCGCGCAGGAATCGCTCCATCGTCGTCGAGCCGCCGTGCAAGGCGCAGTGATATCCGCTGCATGCAATGCATTCTGCGCGTCAGCCGGTGTGTTATCCTGCGCGTCAGCGAAGGATCTGAAAGATTCTTCGTCGTTTCACTCCTCAGAATGACACATGATACATGTTTCATTGCCGTAAGGGACGACTGACTTCTGCGGCGCCCCGCGTCATCAAAGTGCGCATGAATTGTGCTTCGCACATGAATTGCGCTTTGCGCGTGAATTGCGCTTCGCGCGTGAATTGTCCTGCGGACATGAATTGACTTCGTCATGAATTGTCCTGCGGACATGAAAGAAACGTATTGCTCTTTTCGGCTGCCGGTGCTATAATATATTCTGTAAAATCCAGAAGGGGGTCCAAACATGAAAAAGTTCTTTTCCGAATTTAAGGCGTTCGCTTTGAAGGGCAACGTGGTCGACATGGCAGTCGGCGTCATCATCGGCGGCGCGTTCGGCGCGATCGTGACGTCTTTGATTAACGACATCATCATGCCGCTACTCGGTCTTCTCATCAAGGTCGACTTCAACAGCTGGGGCATCGTGCTCGGCGACAATCCCGAAAACCTCGCGCCCGGCGCTGCGGCGGAAGCCGGACTGACCGTGTTCTATTACGGCAAGTTCATTTCCGCGATCGTGTATTTCATCCTGATCGCGCTGTGCATCTTCCTTGTGATCCGCGCTTTGAGAAAGGCGGAGGAGAAGGCGAAGGAAGCAAAGAAGAAGGACGAGCCCGCGCCCGAACCCGAAAAGGCGCCGCGTCTCTGCCCGTACTGCAAGCAGGAAGTCGCCGACGACGCGACCCGCTGCCCGCACTGCACGAGCGAGATCCCGTTGGAATAAGCATCAAACAAGATCGAAAAGAGCGTGTCCGACGCTCTTTTCATTTTTGGAAAATCGCGCACAAAATGCAACATTTCGATATTTTGGATTGTCTTATATAGAGAGACCCCGAAAGGCGTCGAAGAAATGGAGGAGAACGTATGCAGAAGAAAAAGAAGATCATCGTCTGGATCGCCGTCGCAGCGGTCGTGCTGACGCTTGCCGTGCTGTGCATTCCGACCGGATATCAATACATGGACGGAGGCACGGTCGTTTACGAGGCGATCCTGTATAAAGTGTATCGTTCCCATTCCATAGAGGCGCATACCACGGACGGGCATGTGGCGTTTCTCGCCGGCACGATCGTGGAGATCCTCGGGAAAAAGGTCTATGACGGCACTTATCTGGAAGCCGGTTCCGAACCGCTGCCGACCTTCCGACCCGGCGAGACGGCGGCGCTGTACGTGCGGGATCCGTCCGGCACGGTGCATACCTATCATTACAAAGGACAAGGGATGAACAAAATTGAGCTCGATCATACGCTGTGGTTCCGTGCGGAGAAGAACGGATGCATTCTAGATTACAACGACGGGCACCGGGGGTATGATATCTGGGTCACGCTGAAGGTCGGCGAGGAATACGCCGCCCGCATCGGGGACGAACCGGACGTCACGGAATACCGGCTGTACTTTGCCGCCGACGGCGCGCAGCTCCCCGCAGGCTGGTAAGCGACCCCTGCAAATTCAGCGGGGCAGCGCACGAACCGTTCACAAGAATCTCAGCTCCTTTTGCACAGGGAAGCAGGGAATGTCGTGCCAAAGCCCTCCTTGTGTAAAGACGGTACGCGCAAAAAGCGCGATCTGCCTCTGTAACAAAGCGGAGGGTGGAAGCCGTCAGGCTGACGGGAGGATTGTTTATGAACTGCGCTTCGCGCATGAATTGTCCTGCAGACATGAATTGACGCATGATCCGGATGCGTCCGAAATCTTGCGTTTCTGTGAACGATCGCTGATTGCGGTTGCAAACGGGGACATTGTCTGCTATAATATAATAGAAAATTTGTACGGAGAATCGTGCCCGCATTGGAAACGCATCCGCTGAAACCGTATCTGACCGTTGCGTTAGATTCGGAAACCGAATATGTGATCAACCGTTCCCGTTTTATCGGGCGCTGCTTTCCGGTGACGGACGAAACGGAAGCGCTTGCGATCCTCGAACGCATCCGAAAGCAGCATTGGGACGCGACGCACAACTGCTTTGCGTACCGCCTGCGAAGCGGCACGGCGCGCTACAGCGACGACGGCGAGCCGCAGGGCACAGCGGGGCTGCCGATGATGGAGGTGCTGAAAAAGCGCGATCTATTCGACCTTCTGGTGGTCAGTACGCGCTATTTCGGCGGGATCCTTCTGGGCGCCGGCGGGCTTGTGCGCGCGTATACGCGATCCGCGTCCGACGCGGTCGAGGCGGCAGGGCTTGTTTCGATGGAGCCGTGCACGACGTTCTCGGTCCGTGTGCCGTATCCGTACCGCAACGCCGTCTGGAGCGTGCTGGAGCGCTTCGGCGCGATCGAAAATGCGGATTACGGCGAAGCGATCACATGCCGGTTCCGCTGCCGGAGCAGGGACGCGGAGCTGTTTATTAAGGCGCTGTCCGACCGAACCGAGGGGCGCATTGCCGCCGAACCTGCCGGCGAAGGCTATTACGGCTTTCCGCTGACCGAATGAACCGATCCTTTTTGAGGTAACCGATGAAGCGTATTCTGATCCCGATCCTGCTTGCCGCGCTGCTTTTTGCGGGGCTTTCTTTGCCTGCGCAAAGCGCCGCGGAGGACGAGCATCCGATCACGCTTACGATCACCTGCGATCCCGTGCCGGAGCTTGAGGGCGCGGGCACGATCCCGGATCTGCTGTTCACGATCCGCAACAACAGCGATTACGATTACACGCTGATCAACGCGAAGCTGACCGGCGGCTATGAAAATCAGGAGATGCCGCTCACCGAGTCGTTCGTGGTCATGGCGCAGAGCACGCGCGAGTTCCATCTGAACGACGTCCCCATCGCCGAAGATCAGCTTGACCGGGAGATCACCTATACGCTCGCATGGGAGGAGCATCAGACGGAGATCGATCCCGAAACCGGTGACGCGACGTTTCTGACGCTCACGCGCGAAGCGAGCGCATCCATTACGCTCGAGCGCTTCGTGGTGCCGGAGCTTACGGTGACCGCCGCCTGCGACGAGACCGGCGTGCGTTCGGACAAGACGTTTACGGTCCGGTATACGATCCGCAACGATACCGCGTTCGATATCACCGGCATCCGTCTGTACGACCCCGAACAGAGCATGCAGTCGATCCCGCTGCCGGATTCCGACCTATCGTCCGGCGATTCTGTGACGGTTTCCGTCGAATACAGGATGGGCACGTCGGATATGACGTTCGCGCCGCGCGTCGAGTATATTTCGCGCCGCCGTGAGATGCAGACGGACGCGGAACGGGCGCTGGTCGTCGAGTCCGTCGTCGTCGATCTGCAGATCCAGACGGAAATGCGCCCGGCAAACGCCGAGGGCACGACCTTCGCGATCACGATCACCAACAACGGCAACCGTCCCGTCACCGACATCTGCGTTTACGATGAGATCAACACCCTGCTGGAACCGGCGTTTTCGCTCGATCCGGAGGATTTCCATACCGTACTCTATACCGTAAAGCCCGCGGTCTCGTCGGACCGCGTCCGGAACGTACGTTTCCACGCAACGGCGCTCGACTGCTTCGAGAAGAATATACGCATCGACGAACAGCAGACCTTCAGCGTCGTCCCGTACATCGTGCCGGATTCGGTGCAGCTTGAGCTGTCCGCCGTTTTGCAGTCGCCGTATTACGACGAAAACGGCAAGCTCTGCGCGTCGATCCAGTTCGTGATCCGCAACACCGGCGACGTCAAGCTCTATAACGCGGTGCTAAAGGAGCTCACGATCTTCGGAACGGTCACGTCCTATCAGGAGCTGCGGCACGGCGAAACCTATTTCACAAAGATCTATCAGCTGGACGGCGTGCAGGAGCTGAAATTCCGCGTCGAAGCGTTCGATCCCGCGGAAAATCCCTGCCGGTCCGAAACGATCCGCCTCGACCTTTCGGGGCTCAGGGAGCTTGCGGACCGCAAGACGGATCCGGTCTATGTCCATACGCAGAATCCGTTTATCCAGGATCTCGATTCCAAATACAGCGGCGTGCTGCGCATCGCGACGATCATCGGACTGTCGATCGCCGCTTTCTGCGCGATCATCTGCATCATCCTGTACGCGGTCGAGCTGCGCATTCGCAGCAAGCTTCCCGCAGAGTTCGAGGAGGATCTGGAACGCGTGCTCCGCGCAACGAAGCGCCGCACCGAAAAACAGCTCTTTTCCGATGCGCCGACCGAACAGTTCGGCTATACCGCGCCGATCAAGCTGCGGAATTACGGCGAGCTGACGGAGGAGGAGGCAAAGGCGCGCAACGAGCTGTACCGCAAGCGGCTTGCGGAGAATCTGCGCAGGGAAGGCGCAGCGCAGCAGCCGAAGAAGAAGGCTGCTCCGGAACGCATCGATTTCGACGGCACGCGTGTGATACCGGTCATTCGCCGCACGGTACCGGCGCCGGAGAGCAAGCCGGAGCCGGAAGCGCCGAAAAAGCCTAAGGAGCCGGAAACGGATACCCGCGTGATCCCGATCCGTCCGCGTCCGAATCCCGCACAGGCGGTCATTCCGCCCGTGATCCCGGTATCCGAGCCGAAACCCGAGCCAGAGCCTGAACCGATTCCCGAATCCGGACCGGAATTGATTCCCGAACCCGAAACGATTCACGAACAGGAACCTGAATTGATTCCCGAACCGGAACCTACTCCGGAACCCGAACCGGAACCTACTCCGGAACCCGAACCGATTCCCGAACCCGAACCGGAATTGATTCCCGAACAGGAGCCGATTTCCGAACCCGAACCTGAATTGATTCCCGAACCGGAACCTACTCCGGAACCTGAATTGATTCCCGAACAGGAGCCGATTTCCAAACTCGAATCTGAATTGATTCCCGAACAGGAACGAGCTGTAGGGGACGCCGACCCCGGCGTCCCGCACG
>CAMVGD010000050.1 GCA_947166925.1 uncultured Clostridia bacterium
TCAAAAACGCTTTGAACAGCCACAATGAATTCTCGCTTCGCTCCGTGAATTGTCCTTTGGACATGAATTTCCCCTCGCGGGGAATGAATTGACGCCGAACGGCGTCATGAAGGAAGATTTTCCGTCCGGAAAATCCACATGCATGTGACCTTTGGTCACAATTCATGCCGAAGGCAATTCATGGCGCAGCCAATTCATGCAGCCATGCTGCAATTCATTGGGGATGTTAAGAAATGATGAGCACTTTCTTAACATCCCCTATTTTTTGCGTTTGCGATCAATCCCAGATCCGGTAAGCCATCAGAAAGTGGCTCTGCCAGTACTTGCTGGTCAGGATGCTGCTCGACGTGATGCGGACCTTGCCCTGTCCGGAGGACGCGTCGATCATCTTGCCGTCGCCGAGATAGATGCCGACGTGACCGGTCGCCATGGTGTCGCCCTTGTATACGAGGACGTCGCCGCGCTTCAGGGCGCTCATCGAATTGATGCGCTTGTATTTCGAGCAGGAACGCCAGATGATGCTGGTCATGTAACCCTGCCGTACGCCCGCCTGGTTCAGGCACCAGTACACGAAGCCGGAGCAGTCGAACTGGTTCGGTCCCTTCGCGCCGCGGACGTACTTGCAGCCGAGCTTGCTCTCCGCGATCTGAATGAACTTTTCGACGCCCTTCGTGCTCGAGGAGGAGCCGCCGCTCCCGCCGCTGCTTCCTCCGCCCGTGCCGCTGCTCGCGCCGGGCTTTGGCGTCGGCGTTTTTTTGGCGTCCGGCTTCGGCGTCGGCGTCTTCTTGACGGACGCCGTCTGCGCGGGCTTCGCCTTTTCGCTGTTCAGCTTTTCCAGCGTCTTGGCGTTGATCTCGCCGCTCTGGGACAGGCTGTTGCGCTTCTGGAACGCCTTGACCGCTTCGACCGTGGTCTCGCCGTAATAGCCGGTGATCTGGCTTGCGCGGATATAGCCGAGCTTGTACAGCTTCTGCTGTGCGGAACGGATCGACGAGCCGCTCATGCCGAGCCGCATGGCGTAATGCACCGCGTTTTTGCTGTCGATCTGCTCCATCGTGGCGGGTCCGAGACAGCCGTCGCGGACGAGTCCGTTCGCCTCCTGGAACGTCTTGATGGCGGAGACGGTCTTCCCGTCCATCTTGCCGGTGCACTCATATCCGCTTTCGAGATAGCCGAGCTTCACAAGCCGCTTCTGATACGGGATGATGCTGCTGTCCGAATCGCCGGATTTATAGTAGTTGCCGACGACGTCGGCCGAGTACAGCGCGTTCAGCGTCTTTGCGCCGACCTTGCCGTCGACCTTGAGCTTGTTCGCGCTCTGGAACGCGCGGATGGCGAACGCCGTCTTCTCGCCGAAGGTGCCGGTGCGGCTGTTCTTGTCGAGATAGCCGAGCTCATAGAGACGGTCCTGCACCTCCTTGACGTCGTCGCCCTCGTCGCCCTCCTGCATGACGTACTCGCGCGCCTCTCCGCTGACGAGCAGCGCATAGGTGGTCTCGCCGAGGATCCCGTCCGGCAGCAGGTTGTTGTGCCGCTGGAACGTGATGATCGCGTCCTGCGTGTGGTTGCCGAAATAGTCGGTCGGCTCGTCCGGGTCCATGTAGCCGAGGTCCATCAGCGTCGACTGCACGGTCAGGATCAGCTCGTCGGTATCGCCCTTTTTCAGCATGCGGCCGTTCAGATAATTCGTTTCCTCGCCGGGCTCCTGCGTTTCGACCGGCGCGGGCGTCGCCTCCGCCTCGATCGGCGCGGGCGTCGGAAGCGGAAGATCAGGCAGCTCTGCCGCCGCCGTACGGTTCACCGCCACCGTGTCGTTGGAAAACCCGGGCTCCGGACGCGCGGGCTGCACGTTCGAGACAGTCTCCGCGCTGCCGGCGTATCGGCGGCCCGTCCCGCATCTTGCGATCGCGAGACTGCCGCTGACGATCCCGATCACGACGCCCAGAAGCATCACGATCGCCGCTGCGGCGGCCAGCACGCGCAGCGGTTTTTTCGGGATCATGATTCTGAATTGTTCCCGCAGGCTCTCAAAAAGCTGCCTGCCGGACGATTTTTCCTGTTCCATAGCGATTTCTCCGATTCATACGATACCACACAAATGTGTCATAAATGCGTACGAATTCAAAACGTTTCGGTCTTTCTTATCCCTGCGGATAGGTGGAAAGCGCGGAGAGAAGCTCCTCGCGGATCTGCGCCCGCCGCCATGCCGGGGCGAGCAGCGTCGTATGTCTGAGATTTTCGACCAGGAACCGATGCACCATTTCCCACGGCGCGTCGATCTCGGCGCGGATCGTTTCCCCCTCCGGACGCAGCTGTACGGCGCTGCCGAACGAATCCAGCAGCGCGCCCGCAAGATGCTCCGCGCACAGCACGGTGTGCAGCTCCTTCACGTCGGTCAGATAGATCGTGCGGTTCACGTACGCGGGAATGTCCAGACCGTCCCGGCACTCGATCAGCGTCTCCGCGGCGCGCGCGGGCGTTTCGGTGAGCGCGAGCTGCTCCATGAGATCGCAGCGGTAGTGCAGCAGCCTGCCGTAGCCGGACATGGACACGATCACATAGTAATACCCCTCCGCCAGAAACAGCGCGTACGGCGACACGGTGAACGGCGTCTCCCGCTGCGGCTTCTTCCTGCCGTCCGTCTGCACGACGGCGTACAGAAAGCTGACCTGCACCTGCTTTTCGATCGCTTCCTTCAGAAGATCGAGCGTTCCGAACAGCGTTTCCGGCTGCCGGCGGCATTCCGCGTCGGAGACGTAGACCGGCACGGGATCCTGCAGCCTCGCGATCTCCCGCTCCGTGCGTTCGGAGCGCGGCGCGCGCAGATACGCGTCCAGCGCCGCGGGGTCGTGCTCATGCGGAACGGAACCCGC
Organism: uncultured Clostridia bacterium; assembly: GCA_947166925.1. Taxonomy (GTDB): domain Bacteria; phylum Bacillota; class Clostridia; order Christensenellales; family CAG-138; genus UBA3792. The sequence goes on from CAMVGD010000050.1 coordinate 2,874, forward strand.
GTCCGTCCTGAGATAATAGCCCTTGCCGTTCTCCTGATAGGTGGAGAGCGGAAAGCCCATTTCAAGCAGCAGCAGCAGGTTGCGGCCGACCGCCTTTCGCTCGGCAATCATGCCGTGATCCTCCGCAAGGTATTCGATGATATGGCGCGTCGACAGCGGATTCGTCTTGCCCGCGTGCTGCTCCAGCACCCGCAGGATGCACAGCGACAACGCTTTTTTGCCCTTTGTTTCAGCCATAACCGTTCCCCTCAATCCTCGTAATAATCGCCGCGGCGATAATCGTACAGCACGCCCTCGTATTTCTTCGGCTCCTCCAGGACCTTGCCGCAGCCGATCGCGACGCACGCGACCGGGTCCTCCGCGACGAAGCACGGCACGCCGATCTGCTCCGCAATGTACTGATCCAGTCCGAACAGCTGCGCGCCGCCGCCGGTCAGGCAGATCCCGCGGGACGCGATGTCGCCCGAAAGCTCCGGCGGCGTCTGCTCAAGCGTATCCTTGAGCGATTCCGCGATCGACAGCAGCGGCTCCGCAAGCGCGTAGGTGAGCTCGTTAGAACCGAGCTCCATCGAGATCGGAAGCCCGCCGCCCAAGGATCTTCCGCGCACCTCCATCTTCAATTCTTCCTTGCGCGGGAACGCCGAAGCGTACGCGATCTTCAGCTCCTCCGCGGCGCGCGTGCCGATCACGACGCCGTGCTGCCGTTTCAGATAACGGACGATCGCCGCGTCGAACTTGTCGCCGCCGACGCGCAGCGAATCGTGCCGGACCGCCTTGCCCATCGAGGTCACGACCATGTCGCAGGTGCCCGCGCCGATGTCCAAAACGATGTTCGCCTTCGGCTCGGTGATGTCGAGCCCCGCGCCGATCGCCGCCGCCACGGGCTCCTCCAGAAGGAACGTATAGCGCACGCCCGCGCCCTCGGTCGTTTCGATGACCGCGCGCTTCTCCACCTCGGTCGCCATCGACGGGACCGCCACGACCGCGCGCGGCTTGAAGAAGATGCGGCTGCCGACGATGCGGTTGAAGAACAGCGTCAGCATGCGCTCCGTCGCGTCGAAATTCGCGACCACGCCGTCCTGCATCGGACGAATGATCATCAGATTTTCCGGCGCCCGTCCGACGAGCTCCTTTGCCTCCTGACCGATCGCGACCAGCTTGCCCGTGCCGCGTTCGACCGCGGCGATATTCGGCTCACGCAGTACGATGCCCTTGCCGCGCACATACGCGAGCACGTTGCTCGTGCCCAGGTCCAGTCCGATATCCGATGAATGAAACAGTCCCATAACGATCCTTTCGCCGAGAGTCCGGCTCCCTATACTTGTACCATAATTGTACCATGTTCTTTTCCAAAACGAATGACGAAAGTGTAAACGAATATCTTGCGAAATGTGAATTTTCACGCTATACTTGGTTTCATGGAAGACATTTTTACGATCAGACAGGCGGAATTTCAGACAAGCGCGGGGGTCGAGGGGAACTATCCCAAGCCGCTTCCGTGCGAGATCGCGATCGTGGGAAAATCGAACGTCGGGAAATCGAGCCTCATCAACAGCCTTGCGAACAACCGGAAGCTTGCGAAGACCTCGGCAAGCCCCGGCAAGACGCGGCTCGTCAATTTTTTCCTGCTGAACAAAACGATGTATCTCGTCGACCTGCCGGGCTACGGCTTTGCGAAGGCGTCCAAAGCCGAGCAGAAAAGCTGGGGCGCGCTTTTGGAGCGCTATCTTTCGAGCGGACGCGTGAAGCATCTTCTGATGCTCATCGACATCCGTCACGCGCCGACGCAGGACGATCTCATGATGTTCCGCTACCTCATCTACTACAACATCCCGTACACGCTGATCGCAACCAAGTCGGACAAGCTTGCCAAAGCGAAGCGGAAGCAGGAGGCGAACAAACGCGCGAAGGAGCTCGGCGCGCCGCCGTTTGCGATCCCGTTCTCGTCGGAGACCGGCGAAGGCCGGCAGGAGGTGCTGGACCGGATCGGTCAGATCCTCCGCGACTGTGAAAATGCGGAAAAAGATTCCGGAAAAGAATAAAAAGGGGCTTGACAGGAGAGGCTTCTCTTTGCATACTATGCTGTGAAATCTACAAGCGAGGTATTATAAAAAAGGTATGCTCAGAAAATGCCCGATTTGTGAACTGAATTACATCCGCGAAAACGAAACCATGTGCCGCACCTGCGCGGCGGAGCGGATGAGACGCTATGCGCCCAAGGTCGAAGACGAGATCATCATGTGCAGCGAATGCGGCGAGAATCCCGCGCTGCCCGGTCACGATCTCTGCGAGGATTGCCTGAAGGAGCAGAAGCGCCAGGCGAATCTCGAAATTCTTGCCGACAAGGTCCGCGCCGACGAAGCGGATGATCCGCTCGAGGAGGACATTACCGAGGACGCGTCGGAGGACGATTGATCGTTCTTCTTCCGCGGCGGTTTTCCGCGTTCGCCTGCGCGCCCGCGCGGAACCGCCGCGCCGAACGCCGTTTTTTTCATTCTTCCTTTATTTCTTTCTCTGGACCACTTTACGGAAAGCGAAGCGCCTATGCCTCACGTTTATGCCATCGGTGATCTGCATCTGAGTCTGTCCGTTCCGAACAAGGCGATGGACGTATTCGGCGCGCACTGGAAGGATCACGCGGCGCGGCTTTCCGAGGCGTGGCAGGATACGGTCGAAGACGACGATCTCGTGCTGATCCCCGGCGACATCAGCTGGGCGATGTATCTTTCGGACGCGATCGCCGATCTTGCCTTTATCGGCTCTCTGAAGGGCTCCAAGCTCCTTTTGCGCGGCAATCACGACTACTGGTGGCAAAGCGTCACAAAAGTCCGTACAGCGCTTCCGAAGGGCATGTACGCGCTGCAGAACGATGTGTTCCGCTTCGGCGGGCTGGCGGTCTGCGGCACGCGCGGCTGGACGGTCCCGGAAAGCGCGCGGTTCAAGGAGAGCGCCGACCGGAAGCTCTATGAGCGCGAGCTTTTGCGCCTCGATCTTTCCTTGAAGGCGCTGCCGGAGGGCGTCCGCGCGATCGGCATGCTGCATTTCCCGCCGTTTTCGGAGAACGGCGAGCCGAGCGCGTTTGCGCATAAATTTGCCGCCGCCGGCGTAACGGACGTCGTTTACGGACATCTGCACGGCGCCGCGCACCGATACCTGTTCAACGGCGAAAAGGACGGCGTCGTCTATCACGCGGTCCCCGCCGACTATCTCGATTTTATTCCGAAAAAGATCCTGTAAGGAACGGCCGAAGCGGTCCGTTCCTGTTCGATATACCGGGGACAGCCGATCCCTTCATAAAGGAGGTTTTTCCGTGAAAAAAGCCCTGATCCTGCTGCTTGCTCTTTTCTTGACGCTGCCGCTTGCATGCGCAGACGAACCGGCGCCGCCCGAACAAAGGATCGCGACCGCAAAGCCGCATGCCGCGACCGAGCGTCCGTATGTCGGTCACATGCAGACCGAAGCGCCGCAGAAGGAGACCGAAACGCCCGTTCCGACGCTCGTCGTGACGCCGGATCCGAACGCGCAGGTGTTTTTCCGCGATCCCGTGTTCGAACAGGCCTTCCGGGAGAAGTACGGGTTTACCGGCACGGTGCTCCAATCGGACGTCCTCGGCTTCACCGAGCTGGAGCTCGCGCAGTCGAATCTTGAGGATATTTCGGACGTCGCGTATTTTCTGAATCTCGAAACGCTGGACCTGTCCCAGAATCATATCCGGGATCTTTCGCCGCTTGCCGGGCTCACCCGTCTGACCGGGCTGGACCTTTCCTACAACGATTATATCTCTGACATTTACGCATTGAGCGGACTGACCGGTCTCCGGTCGCTCGCTTTGGACCGCAGTCAGTTCAGCGACGTTTCCCCGCTCCGCGGGATGACCGGGCTTCAGAAGCTCACGCTTTCCGACAACCGCATCGAGGATATCTCGCCGCTCATTTCGCTGACCGGGCTTACGGAGCTGTCCCTTCAAAAAAACCGGATCGCCGACATCGGCGTGCTCGCCGGCATGAAGGAGCTTACAAAGCTCGATCTTTCCCTGAATCAGATCACGGATATCTCCGCGCTGCTGACCCTCACGAAACTGTCCGAACTCTATCTGCACGACAACCCGATCGGATCGATCTCCGCGCTCGTCAATCACGTTTGCCTGCAGCGCGTCAGCCTGAGCAACTGCGGCATTTCCGACCTCTCGCCGCTTGCCGACTGCACGGATATCATCGATCTGTACGCGAAAAACAATCAAATCACGGACATTTCCTGCCTGCGGGACATGCGCGGCATGCTGTATCTGGGGCTTTCCGGCAATCAGATCACGGACGTATCGCCGCTGCGCGACATGTATTTTCTGCGGATGCTGTTTCTGGATCAAAATCAGATCGAGGATCTTTCTCCGCTCGGTGAAATGCCCTATCTCTATGATCTTGATTTCTCAAAGAACAGCGTCGAAGACCTTTCGGTGATCAGCGGCATGCCGAATCTGCTCTCCGCGGCGTTTTCGGAGAACCGGGTTACCGATCTCTCGCCGTTTATGGATACGCCGGAGCTCCGCACGATAATGTGCGGCGACAATATGATCTCCGATCTGACGCCGCTGAGCGGGCTTCACGAGCTGAATTATTTGTCAGCGGAGTATAACTTCATCTCCGACATTTCCCCGATCGCGGGTCTTACCGAGCTGACGACCCTGGATCTCAGAGGCGACCCGGTCGACGACATTTCGGCTCTGCGCGGGCTGAAAAAGCTGACAAGTCTCGAATTGTCGGACCATCCGGTTGCGGATCTTTCGCCGCTTGCCGAGCTCGAAAGCATCAAATACCTCACCTGCGATTCGATGGGTATCAAGGAATTTCCGGATCTTTCCGGTCTCGAATATCTCGAGGAGCTCTCCCTTGAAAACAATCAGATCTCCGATCTGAAGCCGTTCAGCGGACTGCAGTCATTGAGATGGATCTATCTGAAAAACAACCGGATCGAGGACGTTTCGCCGATCAGCGAACTCAGCGGTTTGGAGGAAATCTACCTTGCGGACAATCTGATCGCGGATCTTTCCGCGTTCCGGGATTTTCCGGAGCTTGATACGCTGGATCTTTCCGGCAATCAGATCACGGACGTCTCCGGGATCGGTTCTCTGACGCGTCTTTTTGAGCTGAATCTTTCCAAAAACCGGATCGCCGATTTTTCCGCTCTGAAAGCCCTGCCGCGTCTTTTGCAGCTGTATCTTTCGGAGAATCAGATCACGGATCTGTCGCCGCTTTCGGAGATGACCGGACTTTGGGTCCTGGATCTTTCCTCCAATCCGATCGCGGATTTCTCCCCGCTTCTTTTGCTTGAGGACGTCGGATTGCTGGATCTTCAGAACACCGACGTGCCGCTGGAGATCGTCGACAGCATCATGGAGAACCTCCCCGCCTGCACGGTCAAATATTAAACTGATGTTTAAAAAAGGGGATGTTAAGAAACTGATTGTCAGTTTTTAACATCCCCGATGAATTGCGGCTATGCCGCATAAATTGGCTTCGCCGTGAATTGCCTTCGGCATGAATTGTGACCAAAGGTCACATGCATGTGGATTTTCCGGACGGAAAATCTTCCTTCATGACGCCGTTCGGCGTCAATTCATTCCCCGCGAGGGGAAATTCATGTCCAAAGGACAATTCACGGAGCGAAGCGAGAATTCATAAAGAGGGTGTTAAGAAAACGTGTTGCGTTTCTTAACACCCCCTTTCTATTCCGGAAAAGAATTGCGCATTATGGCGCAGTGATATACGCCTTCGGCGTGTGATGTTTGCCGCTTTCCGACAAGTGATGCGGCTGTGCCGTGATGTTTGCCTGCGGCAAGTGATATATGCCCTGCGGGCATATTCAGGTAGATTCTCCTGCGTAGAATCGTCTGATCTTTTCCACCTCATCCGCCTCGCATCTTGGCCCCCTTGTGTAAAGGGGGCTGGCAGCCGCAGGCTGACTGGGGGATTGTTTCTGCACTGCAAGCGCTCGGATCGGTGCCCATCATCAGAGGAAGGTCGGCGCTGCCGTGCTTTTCGCGTTTCCATACGAACCGTTCGGTACAAATCCACCCGCCCTTGTGAGGGAGGGTGGCGGGCGAAGCCCGTCGGGAGGGTAGTCCCCTCGCCGCAGGACAATGCATGCGCGCAACGCAATCCACTGCGCATCCGTTTTCTGAAAATGCCGAACAAAAAAGATCCTCCGTGCTTACGCTGCGGAAGATCTTTTTGCCTGTCTGTCAATACACGCGCATCGGTACGATCAGGTAGAGGTACGCGTCGCCCTGCACCGGGCGAATGACGCACGGACTGATCGGACTGTTGAATTCGATGTAGACCGTTTCGTCCGAAATGTTCTTGAGAATATTCAGGATGTATTTTGGATTGAACGCAATGTCGATCGGATCGCCGACAATGCTGACCTCCATCATATCCTCGCCGCGGCCGACGAAGCTCTCCGCGCTCATGGTCAGCGTATCGCCCTCAAAGTGCAACATGACGCTGTTGTTCCCCTCTCTTGCGATCAGCTGCGCGCGGTCGGTCATGGTGTAAAACTCCGCGGTGTTCACGAGCACGCGCGTCTTGCACTCCTTCGGAATGATGCGCTTGTAGTCGATATAGTTGCCGTCCAGAAGACGCGCGGTCAGCCGCGTACCGTTGACCTCGACGGTGAGATGCGTTTTGGTGATCGAAAGCGTGACGTCCCGATCGGTCTCCTCCGCCATCTTTGCGATCTCCGTCAAAACCTTGCCCTGCACGATCGTGCGCGCCTCGACGCCGCCGTTTTCGGTGTGCAGGTTCGTCATGGCAAACTGGAAGGAGTCCGTCGCGACGAACGTCAGCTGGTCCGCGCCCGCTTCGATGAGCGCGCCGGTCAGGACCGGACGGGAATCGTCCGTCGATACGGCGAATACCGTATGATCGATCATATTCTTCAGCTGCTCCGCGCCGATCCGGATATCCACGACGTCTCCCTTTGCGCGCATGATCGGAAACTCGTCGAATTCGACGCACTGCAGTCTTTGCTTGACCCTGCCGCTTCTGATCTTCAGATTCATGCCTTCCTGTTCCGCATATAAAGGTTCGTTCGGGAGCTTTCTCAGAATTTCCGCCAAAAACTTCCCCTTCAGAACGCACTTTCCCTCCTCCTCGACAGTCGCGGGAAGCACGCATTCCTTTTGGAACATCAGATCAGAACAGGTCAGACGCAGTCCTTCGCTCGTCGCTTCGATCAGCACGCCTTCAAGTGCCGGCATCGCCGAGCGGACCGGCAGCGCCTTGATCACGGACAGAACACCCATGGACAGGTCTTCGGTTTGCATGGTAAACTTCATATCGGTTCCTTTCCGGCGGTTATCCACCATTTTTTCGTTTCGTTTATGCTCGTTTCTGTTATTCTTACAGAAGCAGTATCAGCAGGCGGTGTGGACAAGCGGGAAAACCCGTCCTTTCCGCGCCGCGCCTTTCTTTTTGCTGTGGGCGGCCGTGCGTTTTCCGGGTGGATAAACCGGCCGGTTTTCCACGGTATCCGTTTTATCCGCACTGTCCCAAATTCTTCCACTTTCCAAACCCACAGATTGTGGACAATTATCCTTCCTTGATGCGCGTGGCGATGCTGTCGACCGTATCCTTGAAGGAAGTATCCTTATCGATCAGGTCGGCGACCTTTTTACAGGCGGAGATCGCGGTCGTGTGATCGTCCCTGTCGAACAGCGTGGCGATCCGTTTATAAGGAAGGCTTAAAAGCGTGTGGCAGAAATACATCGCGATCTGCCGCGGGAGCACGACCTCCTTGTCGCGCCGCTGCGACATCAGGCTTTCGACCGAAAGCGAATAGTATTCCGCGACCGTTTCCTTGATCCGGTCCGGCGTTACGACGATCTCCTGCTTCTGCGGCAGCATGTCCTTCATCGCTTCCTTCGCGAGACTCATCGTGATCGGCAGCCGCTTGAGCTTTGCGTACGCAATGACGCGGTTCAAGCTGCCCTCGAGCTTCCGGATGTTGTCCACGATGTTTTCCGCTATAAAATTGATGATCTCATCGTCGATCTCGACGTTCCGGTTCTGTGCGCGGTTCCGTAAGATCGCGGTTCTTGTCTCCAGATCCGGCGCCTGGATATCCGCGACAAGCCCCCATTCGAAGCGCGAGGAAAGACGCTCCTCCAAAGCCTTGATCTCCTTCGGCGGACGGTCCGAGCTGATGACGATCTGCTTGCCCGCGTTGTGCAGCGTGTTGAAGGTGTTGAAGAACTCCTCCTGGACGGACTGCTTGCCCGCGATGAACTGGATGTCGTCGATCATCAGAAGATCCACATTGCGGTACCGCTGCCGGAATTCGACGTTCTTGCCGGCGCGCAGCGCTTCGATCAGATCGTTTGTGAACATCTCGCTCGTCACGTAAACGATCCGCGCCGACGGATTCGATTCCTTCACGGCATGTCCGATCGCGTGCATCAGGTGCGTTTTGCCGAGTCCCACGCCGCCGTACAGGAACAGCGGATTATACGCCTTGCCCGGCGCTTCGACGACCGCGAGCGACGCCGCATGCGCAAAGTTGTTCGATTTGCCGACGACGAACGTGTCGAACGTGTACTCCGGATTCAGCATCAGCGAATTCAGCGGGACCTCCTCCTCCGACGCTTCCGTAAAGTCCCTGCGCTGCGAAGGCAGGATCAGAAGCACGCCGAGGACGTCCGGATCCGCCTTCTGCACAGCGGCGCGGACATGCTCGAAATAGTATTCCGTGACCGTATTCTTTACGACTTCGTCCGTCGCTTCCAGGACAAGCACGCCGTTTTTCACGGCAACCGGATCGAGCGCGTCGATCCAGCGGTGAAACGTCACCGCCGAGATCTGCGGACGAATGATCTCCCGCGCGTCGTACCAAATCTTTTTCAGATCTTCCATGTTTTTCCCCAATCCGATCCAAGGGGGTCCCATTGGGATCTCCCGGACGCTTTTCTACCGCTATTATCATAACAGATTTTTTTCGGAAAGAAAAGCGTTTTCCGGAAAAAAGGACCGGCCTTATCAGGCACGGTCCTTTTTGCGGGTCGTATTTTTTCTTCGGATGGTGCGTTTCGGTCCTATGTCCGTTTACGGCAGCGGCAGCTCGATCGCGCAGTCCGAAAGAACGGTCTCCTCCCATCCGAGCAGGTTGAATCCGTACGCCGGCATACCGATCGGCGCGTCGTCGACCGTCAGAACGATCGGATCGCCCTTTTTGGATCCGTCCGTCGGATCGAGGATCGGCACGATTCCCGTGATCCGCACGATCTTCGGAACGAGTCGGATCGACCGGATCTCCGGAAGATCCTCCGCGTGGACCGGCAGCTCGATCTTCCAGCGGTCGCCGCCGAGACTGTTCGGCACGCTGTACTCGATGCGCTCGCCGTTCACATAGACGTCGAACTGCAGCCCTTCGTGATAGGTCAGAATCGAATTCATCAGCTCCTCGTCAAACGAATCCGGCAGGGTGTACGTGTTGATCGCGATCGTCATGCCGCCGGGCAGGAACGTCGTTTCCAGGTTCAGCGTCAATCCGTCGAACGATACGGTGCGGTTTCCGATCTTTGCAGATTCTCCCGTTTCCGTCACCGTCAGCGGCGCGGAGCCGGAAAGCTTCAGCTCGCAGGTCTTCGTTTCATGCTTGTTGCCCGCGGTCGTGTCAAACGAGAATTGATGCTTCACCCGTGCAACGTTGTATTCGATCTCCGGATCGTCGCAGTTGTAGATGTAATAATACAGCGTCATTTCGACTGTTCCGTCGGGCAGAGGCGTACTGAGATCGATATCCGTCTGCATGGTGAATCCGTTTGCCTCCTTTTTGTCGAAGACCGGGATCACACCGTGTCCGTAACCGCCGAATTCATACGGCGTGCCGTTGACCGTGCCGAGTACCTCAAACGTCATCATATCGAGATTGTGCCTGTGCGCGATCTCTTTATTTCCGAAGCCGACCAGAAAATCGCCCGCGAACGGACACTCGAAGTACGCGTTGACGATCAGTCGGCTGCCGTCGTAATAGAGCTCTTTCAGCTCCGGTTTCAGCGACAGCAGATACGCGTATTCGTCCGGATCGACCGCGGGATGCTCGTCTGTTCCCGCCGCTTCTTTGTTGAGTTCCGCATCGTTTGGCAGTTCGCCGGAATAGCTTCCAGCAAGCTCGACGCAGCCGCCGATGTTTTCGGGATTTGCGCTTTCGATCGCCTGTTCGATCTCTTTGACCGGTTCATGTTCGTCCGGCTGCTGCATGAAGTAGCTGTCGGTCGTCGTGTCCGGATGCGCAAGACGGTACAGTCCGTCCGCAACGCCCGGTACGGTAAAGCCGAGTGTGAGAAAGATCACGGCGCACGCCGCCGCGGCGATCGCCAACGGCCGCAGCACCCGCATTGCGGAGCGTTTTTTCGACAGTTTCCGGTCGATCCTTGCCTGAATACGCGCCGCCGTCCTCTCGTCCATGACGTTCGCTTCACCGAGCGCGCCGCAGAGCGTTTCCCGCTGCGTTTCGTTCATATTGTCAAATGTGTGTTCCAGCTTGTTTTTCATGGTTCTTCTCCTTTCCATGCTTCTCTGATCTTTGCGAGCGCGCGCTTTGCACGCTGTACGACGGTATTCGGCTTCATATCGAGCCGGTCGCCGATCTCGGCGCTCGTCATGCCGAGCCAGTATTTCGAGAGCAGGATCGTCGCGTCCGGTTCCCCGAGCGCAAGGATCCGTTCGATGAGCTCGTCCCGGGAGATCTTCGCGATCGCTTCCTCCTCGGCGGAGCGCTCGGCGGCCGTTTCGTCCCAGAGCGCGTCCTCCTTCGGTACCGGCAGCCGCTTCGACCTTCTCAAAAGGTCCATGGCCCTGTGTTCCGTCGTTTTGATGAGATAGGACCGAAACGATGTTTCCCGGTCGTTCAGCCTTTTCCAGTGCCTGTACAGGTACAGAAAGACGTCCGCGACGCATTCCTCAACGTCGTCGTCCGGAAAGCCCTTAAGAACGCGGCGCGCGGCTGCGTACGCAAGCCCGCCGTATTCCCGGAACAGCGTCCGGATCCAGACGTCCGGATCGGTTTTTTTCAGCGTTTGATCGTTTGTCAAATCGATCCTCCTTTCCGTTTTGAACATGTTCTGCAAAGAAAGCGTCTCAAGAGAAGAAAAAGTGACGCAATGCGCAAAAAAAACCCCGATATGACACATGATAACTGTGAAACGCGGAAAAATTGCAACAGAAATATGTCCGAAAAGAAAAGTTTTCCGCCGTATCCTTGCATCGGAAGGGGCATGGCGGTATAATCGAAACGATAAAAGAGGTGTTTTATGAAACAGCAGTTCAGGCCGATCGTCAATTCCGATCTGATCGGCGATTTCATCACCATAGAGCTGCCGGGATTTCCCGGCGCGCATCCGAAGCCGGAGCCGTGCCGCGTGCACTATCTCACGATGGGAAGCGGCGAGCCGCTGCTTCTGGTGCATTCGGCAGCGCAGTCGATCTATACCTGGCGCGAGCTGATGCCGCTGCTTGCGGAGAACTACTGCGTGATCGCGATCGATCTGCCGGGCTTCGGGTTCTCCGACCGTCCGCTGTCGCTGAACTATTCGATGGACGAGACGGCGGACGCGATCGTGAAGTGCCTCGACGCGCTCGGCGTCAAAAAAACACACGCGCTCGGCGTGACGATGGGCGCGCTCTATACGATGTACGCCGCGGTGAAGCATCCCGACCGGTTCATGAAGGTCATTGCGCTGACACCCGGCGGGATCACGGACAGAATGCCGAAGAAGATCCGAAGGCTGGAGGGACCGTTCGGTGCGTTCTGGCGCGAGATGTACACCAAAAAGGATTTCGAGAAGTATCTGCCGCTGTTTTATTACGACGGCACGGTCTGCACAGAAACGGTCGTCGATCAGTATTATAAGACCTGCGACGATCACGCGTCGCGGCAGGCGATCATGTACGCGATCCGCAATTTCGACGAGGACTATGCGCTCGACACGATCAAAAAAGCCGGACGCGAGTTCTTCATCATCTGGGGCGACGAGGACCGGCTGCAGCCGATCGGCAGGATCTTCGAGCTTCGGGAGATGCTGCCGGCAAGCATGTTCCACAGCATCCGCAATACGGGGCACTGGATGCACGAGGAAAAGGCGGCGCAGATCGCGGAGGCGGCGGACCGCTACATCCGATACAGAGGAGAAGAAGCATGATCGGATCGTTTGCGCCGGGCGACACGGTACGCATGAAAAAGCCGCATGCCTGCGGGACGGACCTCTGGGAGATCACCCGCACCGGCGCGGACGTCAAGATCCGATGCCTCGGCTGCGGACGCGTCGTGATGCTCGACCGCCTCGCGTTTTTGAAGGCGGCAAAGAAAATCATAGAGAAAGAGACGGAGTAAATGGCTGGGAGAAATGACGAACCGGTGCGCGTCACGGCGATGACCGTGGGCAAAATGCAGCGGGACGCGGAAAAACGAAACGAATCGATGGAGGGCGGCACGGTCTGGCGCGCGCTGGATTTTTTGCTGTACCTCGTGCTGATCGTGCTGATCGTGTTCTCGATCCGTACGGTGCTCATCGATCTGGTGCGCGTGGACGGACGGTCCATGCTCGATACGCTGAACGACGGCGAGATCATGCTCGTCGACCGCACGGCGTACGCGTTCAGAACGCCGACGTACGGGGAGATCGTGCTGTGCTATTATCCGGACGATTACTATACGTCGCAGGACGTCAAATACGCCTCCCGCGTCAAGCGCGTGGTTGCGGTCGCGGGCGACACGATCGAAACGATCGACGGCGAGGTCTATGTGAACGGCGAAAAGATCGACGAATCATACCTCTCCGCGGAGCGCATCGGCGGGCAGTATATCGCAAGGCAGACGATCCCGGAGGGCTGCGTTTACGTACTCGGCGACAACCGCGCGGTCAGCCGCGATTCGCGCTACACGACCGTCGGACCGATCCCGCTTTACCGGGTCGTCGGCAAGGTACGCGTCGTGGTCTGCTTCGATAAAACCAGCGCGCGGTATCTGAAGCCGCGTCTCATCTGACCATGAAAACACGCACGGAACGGTATCGAAACGAACATCGCGCGCAGAGCGTTCTCGGCTGGATCTTTGCCGGGATCCTCGGTCTTGCGCTCGTGCTCGGCGTGCTGTTTCTGTGGTTCTCGCCCGTCTACATCGCCGACGAATCCATGACGCCGACGCTTCAGGAGGGCGACACGGTCTTTTATGACCGGCTCTACCGCCATTTTCACGGGTTTCAGCGGGGCGACATGATCGTCTTCCGCGATCCGGAAACGGACGCGATCCTCATCAAGCGCGTGATCGCGCTCGGCGGCGAGACGATCGAGGGGAAGAACGGCGTGCTGATCATCGACGGACAGTACGGGCTCGACGAGCACCGCTATCACGCGTCGGAGCCGATCGACTTCCCGAAAACGGCCGTGCCGGAGGGCAAGGTGTTCGTCCTTTCGGACGACCGCAACTACGGCGAGGACAGCCGCAAGGGGACGATCGGATGTCTGGGTCCCGAGGACATCATCGGGATCGTGCGCGTGCGGCTGCGCGACTTCACATTTTTTACGCACGACCCTTGACGAACCGTGCGGTTTCTGCTATATTGGACCCGACGCAGGGGCGCCGAACGACCTTCGGCTGAGAAGCACCCTTGGAACCTGTTGGGTCATGCCATCGTAGGAAGCGTAAACCATAAGCTTTTCGGATGCCGTCCCAAGAGGGGCGGCAATCATCATTTTGGAGGGTAAGAAAATGGAAAAAAGGAAACAATCGCCGGTTCGGATGCTGGCAGAGGGCGGCGTGACCGTCGGTCTCGCGCTTGCGCTGAGCTATCTCAAGATCCCGATCGCCGCGCTCGGCGGCTCGATCGACTTCGTCATGGTCCCGCTGATCGTCTTTGCGTATCGCTGGGGCTTGTGGCAGGGACTGCTTGCCGGTCTCGCCTTCGGTACGCTGAAGTTCTTCCTGGCGGGCGGCGCCGCAGTCAACTGGCAGAGCATGCTGCTGGACTACTCGGTCGCGTACGCGTTCGTCGGCTTTGCCGGTCTGCTCCGGAAAAGAAAGAACATGCTGCCCGTTGCCGCGCTGATCGGCTGCATCGCGCGCTTTGCGATCCACTTTTTGAGCGGCGTCACGATCTATGCGGAGTATGCGGAATCGACGGCGGACTTCTTCGGTCTGTCCGTTGCGACGCCCGGCGCGGTGCTGTTCTCGCTGGTCTATAACGGCGCCTACATGCTGCCGAACACGATCATCGCGATCGTCGTCTGCGCGATCCTGATCAAGCCGGTCGAGCTTCTGGACCGGTTCTGAGCCATCTCAAAATCCGAAGAAGATCCTCCTGCCGGAGGGTCTTCTTTTTTTCGGCATGCCGCGCGGCGGACGCATCTGAAGCGGAAAGAAGGCATGGACCTGCGATCGGCGCCGCCGGGCTTGTGCCCGTTTTTCCGGTTTTCCACATACAAACCGGTCCCAAAACCCCTATAAATACAAGGATTGTGGATAAGTTTGTGGATAAGGTGGAAAAGCGTCGTGGATAATGTGACCAAACTGTGAACAGGCGGCGGTCAATTGCGATACGGGCTTTTGTAGCCAGGTCCGGGCTTGAACCGTGTGCGCACCTGCTCCATGAGCGCCGCCCATTCGGGGTCCTCGTTCCTGCGATCCCCGCATTCCGGCGCGGGGGCCCGGCGCTCCTGCGGACGGCACGCGTCGGGCGGGCGCGCGGCGTCGTTGCCCGGAGGCAAGGCGGTCTGCTTTTGCGGCGCGGTCTGCGAAGCGATCGTCCCGGCTTTCCCTTGCGGCGCGGTTTGCAAGACCTTGGGGTAAGCGTAGATATCGTAATAGACGCCGTAGCTGTCGTGCTGTTTGACGGCAAAGCCCTTTTGGACCAGCTCCGAAAGGATCTCCGCCGCTTCGTTCAAAGGCAGCGCAAGCGACTGCGTGATCTCCGAAAGCCGGGTCTTCCACGACGCGGGGCGGTTCAGCAAAGCCGTCAGCACGCCGAGCGCCGCGTACGACAGCATCCTGCCCAGAATGACGCGCGAATCGACCGCGGAAAAGTATTTGTTGGTGTTTTTATAGATTGCCATACCGGTTCTCCTTTTTCGTCTGATCCCAGTATGGCACAGATTCTTCGGACAGTTTTCCCGGAATTTTGTCCGGTTTCCGTCTCTGTCCCGCAGGACTTTCTTCCTATGTACCATAGATATATATATAGATTACATATATAGATGAGATATATAGATGAGATATATGTATCATCTATACAGTATAATAATATGTATGATCTAAACAGATAGATAAAACATATGTATCATCTATACAATTTAATTATATGTATCATCTACACAAAAGAGATCGGACAGACGCAACAAAGACACGGAACGGTACGTGCAAAGGAAAGGGGATGTTAAGAAACTGATTGTCAGTTTAACATCCCCAATGAATTGCAGCATGGCTGCATGAATTGGCTGCGCCGTGAATTGCACTGCGCGCATGAATAGACAACTTCGTTGTCATTGATGAAGGTTTTCCGGACGGAAAACCAACCTTCATGACGGCTCCGCCGTCAATTCATGCGCCGCAAGGCGCAATTCATGTCCAAAGGACAATTCACGGAGCGAAGCGAGAATTCATTGTGGCTGTT
>CAMVGD010000051.1 GCA_947166925.1 uncultured Clostridia bacterium
TGAGGACGACGGCGAAATGCCCGCTGTGTTGAAACTGTGAGACAAATCAGTATTTATCTATCCGAATCTCTGAAACCCATTGATTTTCCTGCATTTTCCGCAGGGCTGCTACGTCCTTCTGTTCTTTGGTCAGTTCACAGTGATAATACTTCACAGACATTCTTCCATATTTCAAAAGTTAGTCAAAAGTTAGTCAAAACCAAAAAGTGAGGCAAAATGAGCACAAATAGAGGAGGAAAGTCGGGGCTCAATTTTGACTAAAAAAAGTTAGTCAGAAAATTTGACTAACTTTTTGGAAAAGAAAAAAGCCCTAAATTAGGGCTTTTTCTGGCGTCCCCGGCGCGATTCGAACGCGCGGCCTTTCGCTTAGGAGGCGAATGCTCTATCCTGCTGAGCTACGGAGACATATGTGATTTTCAAAGATAGGCCTCCCGCTTAGGAGGCGAATGCTCTATCCTGCTGAGCTACGGAGACCCGTCGGAAACAACGATATGATACCACGCGCATAGGCACCTGTCAAGAAACGGAATCCGATCGGAAAAAATGCGATCTGCGATTGACGGCGAGGCAAAAATAAGATACAATATATAGCAGTAAATGCAAGTTTACAAAATCAATATCGGAGGTTTTATCACATGATCAAAAAGTGGATCTGCAGCGTATGCGGTTATGTTCATGAGGGAGCGACCCCGCCGGAGTTCTGCCCGGTCTGCAAGCAGCCCGCATCGAAGTTCAACGAGGTGAAGGAAGATATGGTTTGGGCGGCGGAGCATGTCGTCGGCGTGGCGCAGGGCGTACCGGAGGACATCATGAACGACCTTCGCGCCAACTTCCAGAGCGAGTGCACCGAAGTCGGCATGTACCTTGCCATGGCACGCGTTGCGCACCGTGAGGGCTATCCGGAGATCGGTCTCTATTGGGAAAAGGCGGCGTTTGAAGAAGCCGAGCATGCGGCAAAGTTTGCGGAACTCCTCGGCGAAGTCGTCACCGACTCCACCAAGAAGAACCTTGAAATGCGCGCGGAGGCCGAATACGGCGCAACCGCGGGCAAGACGGACCTCGCAAAGCGCGCAAAGGCGCTCGGCCTTGACGCGATCCACGACACCGTCCACGAGATGGCGCGCGACGAGGCAAGACATGGCAAGGCGCTGAAGGGCCTCCTCGAGAGATATTTCAAATAATAAAGGAGCAACGCAATCATGCTGCTGCAAATTCTTGTTGAGATCGTGATCGGTGCGCTGTGCGGCTTTGCGGCCAGCAAGATCATGAAGGTAAACGGAAAAGGTCTGCTTTTCTACATCATTACCGGTGTGATCGGCGGCGCGGTGGGCGGCATTCTCGGAAGCCTGATCCCGATCGGAAAAGGCTGGGTGATGGGTATTATCCTCGCGATCGTCGGCTCCTGCCTGGTCGTCTGGCTGTACAAGAAGCTGTTCAAAAAATAACAAATCGTATCTGTAAAAGGGAAAGGGAGACCTTTCCCTTTTCAGCGGAACGGGATCGGACCGGTTGTCACTCCGGACTGATTCGCCTGAAATAAACGGAAAGAGCCTGCATTTTCGGCAGGCTTTTTGTATGTCCGAATGCCGCGGCGACGCCTGTGACGCGCCGAACGGCAGCAGACACGGGCCCCTGCAAGTTCGGAAATTCCGAAAAAAGCAGTTGACAACGGCAAAAACGCACGCTATACAAGGAAGGAACTGCTTTAGGGAGGTGTTATGAATGGCAGATTTTTACGAATCGTTTCTGTTTTTACATGATCATCCCGTGTTCTGCAACAACTTTCAGGATTGTCTCGACATCTCGACCTATCGCAAAGACCCCGAGGAAGGGAAAAAGGAGCGCGGGACCGGGATCTGGCTGGAATGCGGACCGTATGAGGAAGAATACATGGTGCACGATATCCGGCTTGACAGCGAGGGAGACACGTTCGAGGAAGCGATCATTGAGCTTGCGGAGCATGTTCGCGAGGTGTACGGCGTGCCCACCGAGAAAGAGGTCATGAAATGCCGCCGCGACTATTTCAACCGCCGCAGCGAAGCGCTGCTGATCGGCTTTGACTGGGACGACAGCGACGAGACCGAAGAGGATGAAGACTGACAACTGTAAAAAGAGGGACCGTCGTTTGAGGGTCCCTCTTTGACGCTTCGCTTTGTTTTCGGATCAGTCGCCCTGTCCGAGCGCGATCGAGATCCTCTTGTTCTTTCCTTTTGCCTGGTATTGCTGCATCTTGTTCTCGTGAAAAGCCAGCAGGACCATTTCGATATCGTTGTTGCTGATCGGACCGTGATGGTCGCACATGACCAGAAAATACGTTTTGTTCACGATATGATAGGGGTCGAGCTCCCGGAACGATCCCTTCGGAACGCCTTCAAAGACGCCTTCTTCAAGGTACAGATCCCCAAGCCCCAGCGCATGACCGAATTCGTGCTTTGTGACGTCGCTCACCTCGTCGGAATCTTCAAAATCCTCGCAGTTCACATAGATGATCTTGCGGGACGTCACCGACCACTTTCCGAGGCCCGCGATGATGAACGAACGTTTTTCGTCGATCGTCTGTTTCATGGGGTTATTCGGGTGATTCTGAACAAGGCGATTCAGAGATTTGGCCACGGGAAGTACAATGACAGAATCGTAAAGCTTCTGCCCGAATGTCAGGGAGATCCGGACGGTAAGCGGCTGTCCGCCGAAGACCGTGTAATCGCCTTCCCAGTCTTTGATGCCGCGGATCACCGCGTTTTCGAACGACTGCGGATCCTTGAGCTCCTCTGTGAACGCAAAGTTGACGTCCGCGCTGAGCCGGAGAATGTTTCTGCCGTTTTCATAAGAAAGCACCGCGTCGATCGGCGTCCGGAGTCCGGTCCGGTTGATGCTGAAGATCTTACCGTCAAACCCGCGCAGCGGACCGGTCCCGCCCTTGCCCGGGGCTTCCGCCTGCAGCGTCCGGTCATAGCGTTCCCTGCAGAATTCGTTCAAAAAACTGCGCGCCTCCGGAATGCCGTGCGTGGACGCCGTCTCGATCAGGGAAAGCGCATATTCCGTCCGATCCTTTGCGTCGGTTTTGTATTTCCGATTCAGGATACCAGCCCCGACCAGATACATGGCTTCCGGATCTTTTGCGCGAAAGGCTTTCAGAATATAATCGAGGCCTTCCTTCTGCTTCGCCGGATCCGATTCGCGGATCAGAAGCTTGCCGGCTTCCCGATATTGTTCCGCAGTCCACTGTTCCTCCATTTTGCCTCCTCGTATCCGCACCGATTTTTTATCATCATATCACGGAACGTGTCGACTGACAAGACGCGCATGTTCATTGACGCAGACGCCGATCCCGCGTATAATAGAAACAATTAACGAAACAAGGAGAAAAAACCATGCCCTGTACAACCGTATTGGTCGGCAGAAACGCCGCAAACAACCATTCCACCATGATCGCGCGCACCGACGACGGACGCTTCGACGTGAAGAAGCTTGTCGTCGTAGAGCCGAAGGATCAGAAGAAAACGTATACGTCCGTGATCGGACGTCTCACGATCAGACTGCCGGAAAATCCGATGCGCTATACGGCATGCCCGAGCGTCGACCCGAAGGAAGGCGTATGGGCTGCGACCGGCGTCAATGCGGCGAACGTCGGCATGACGGCGACCGAAACGATCACCTCGAACCCGCGCGTGCTTGCGGCGGATCCGCTCGTGCGGTATCAGAAAGCAAAGACGAAGAAGGAGAAGGACGTCCCGGGCGGCATCGGCGAGGAGGATATCGTCGTGCTCGTGCTGCCGTACATCCGCACCGCGCGCGAGGGCGTGCTGCGGCTTGCGGCGCTTCTCGAACAGTACGGCACTTATGAGTCCAACGGCATCGCGTTCAACGACGAAAACGAGATCTGGTGGATGGAAACGATCGGCGGACATCACTGGATGGCAAAGCGCGTGCCGGACGACGTCGTGGTCGTCATGCCCAACCAGTTCGGCATGGACAGCTTCGATTTCGACGACGCATTCGGGGAACAAAAGGCGCACCTCTGCTCGAAGGACCTTCGGGAGTTTATCAAGATCTATCATCTCGACTGCAATCAGAACGGCAGGTTCAATCCGCGGCTTGTATTCGGCTCGCATTCCGATCAGGACCACGTCTACAACACGCCGCGTGCGTGGTACATGGGACGGTATCTGGCGCCGAGACAGTATCGCTGGGACGGACCGGACGCCGACTTCACGCCCGAAAGCGACGACATCCCCTGGAGCTTTGTTCCGGATCGCAAGATCGCGGTCGAGGAGGTCAAGGAACTGCTTTCCTCGAACTACAAGGGAACGCCGTACGATCCGTACCTGAACCACGACACGGGCGTGCGCGGAAAGTACCGCTCGATCGGCATCAACCGCACCGGCGTGACCTCGGTGATCGAGATCCGTCCGGACGCGCCGGATTGCTGTAAGGGACTTGAATGGATCTGCTTCGGATCGACGACGTTCGACGCGCTGCTGCCGGTCTATCCGAACGTAAAGAAGATGCCGAAATACCTCAGCGACGTCACGCTCGACGCTTCGACCGAGAATTTCTACTGGGGCAGCCGTCTGATCGGCGCGCTGGCGGATCACAGTTATAACCAGTGCGTGCAGATCGTCACGCGCTACCAGAATGCGGTCATGACCGAGGGACGGAAGCTCGTCCTCGCATACGACCGGAAGATCGCGGAGACCGGCGACGCGTCGCTGTGCGCAGAGGCGAACGAGAAGCTTGCGACGATGGCAAAAGAGCAGACCGACAAGGCGCTGACCGCAGTGCTGCACGAATCCAGCGTCACCATGAAGAACGGCTATAACCGCGCGGACAACTGAGGCAAGGGGCTGCTGCGGCTTTGACCGCTTCCCTTGCGTTCAGCGTCGCTTTGTTCGCAGGAAGGCAGGAGACGCGTCCGGATCTCGATTGACAGGAGGACGGCGTTAGTATACAATCGCAAAAGAACGGTTGGCGCGGGATGCAGTGCTGTAAACACTGACATTTCAAAAAAATATGTTATGAGAGTGGACTTTTCATGGATCATCGGCGTTATATAAGTAGGTCCATGAAATAAAGGGGAATTATGGCGCATTCCATCATGGATTTCATCGAGGAGAATTATGAGATGCTCCTGATCTTTGCCGTGAAGCTGAACGGGAATTGGGCGGACGGTGAAGACGTCTTGCAGACTGTTGCAGCGAAGATCTGTGCGAAACAGGATGAACTGAAGGATCTTGCGTATTGCAAGTCTTATCTGATGACGTGCATTCGCAATGCGACGTTCAGCCTGAAGCGTGCGAAAGCGCGGCAGCATACAGCTGACGTGGCTTTTGAACAACTGAAAGAAGTCCTCCCCGATTCCCGATCGGATCAGGACTTTGAAGTCGTAGAGTGGATCGGGTCTCTGGAACGGCATTTGATCTGCTATGACGAAGGATTGCGCAAGGCATTCATCGCATACTATGTGGATCAGGTGCCTTTGGAAGAGGTTGCAGCTTCGCTTGGGCTTACCAAACGGCAGACGACCAAGAAGTTTGAGAGTATGCGAATGTATCTGAAGCGGCATTATAAGCATCTGTTTATGCAGCTGAGCGTTTTGTTATCGATGTAAGAAAGGAACATTGCCGATGAAAATGACAAGATTGGAATGGACTTACCTACAGCGAATTGCACTGAATCATCCGTACTTTGACACGCACAAGCTCCCTTTGACCGAAAAGGAAGCGAAGGCGATCGTTGAAGCGAACAACACGATGACCGGCAAAGAATTCGTCGATTCCATCTACGCAAAACTCGGCATGACCAGACCGGCAGAGGAGAAGAAACACTTTGCGTGGCTGCATAGCTTGAGCGAATTGATTACTGTGCCTCCTATCCGCAAGATCGCAATCGCGGTCCTTGTTGTCATACTGATGACCGTATTCTTTGCAGCGACGCCAACCGGCCGCGCGATCGCAGAGAGTGTGATACAGTATATTGCGACGCTGTTTGAGGATGGTGGGGTTTATGTTAATCGGAGTGATAACGAAACAATAATGCATGATTTGAATAAAACTCCTGTTTTAGCAAATCCTAAGGATACATCACCTGTTTCCGAAAATACAATACCGGAATATGAAGAAAATGGTGAGGTGAATGTTGACACGTTTGAAGAGTTTATAGCGGCAACGGGCGTTCTGCCGACGGTTTTGCCGTTCCCGTATACAAAACTGTGTTATATAAATGACGAATTCCAGCATTATCTGCGCTTGCATGCAGTATATGAAACGCCGAAAGGGATGATCGTTACAGTACAATACTGGAATATGCCGGATTTGACATTCTCTACAGCGGCTGGATATACGGTATATGATACTGATCCTTCCGTTTATTATTCTTTCGATTACGATGGAACAATAAACATAATGAAGACTTATGAAGACTCTACTATCGGAATCATTGCCGAAGACTATTATACTGTAGATGAACTCGTGAATCTCTTAAACGCCGAATGAGAAGAAGGAGGGCGCTTTCAAAACGCCCGCCATATCATTCGGATTAGATCGTATATGTCTTTTCGCGTGAGTACGTTGAACCGTTTGCTGTATAGGTCAGAATTAGATGATAGGTGCCGGAGGATAGGTTCACGTTCTGGCTCAAATTGATGTTCGTGTTGGTGGATGTGGTGCTGAGGGAAGCAATCTCTGTATAGGAGACATTGTACAGCGTGAGTTTCGCATGGACGGATATTCCGAGAGGATTGTCAATTCTTGCCCACATTTTGTAGGTCGAGCCGGAGACATGCGTAAGACCGAAGGTCGCTGTAATAAATGCCCTATCCAGCGGCGTTTCTTTCTCTGTGTCCGCAAACGTCGGTAGCGTGACCATCATGCACATCAGCAGTGCAAGCGCGATACATAAGACTTTTCTTTTCATAATGACCTCCATAGTATTGAATTTGGGTTACCCCAAAATATATAACGCTGTGTGATAGAAAAAAGTCCTTTCTGTCACAAGATCAGACATAATATATTTTATGAAGCGATCATCCATGTCGGGCATATGGATACGGGAAAACGGCTTTTCCGGCGTAATGACGATTGAGACCGCAGGGATCAGGGCGAAATCATTTACCTTGCTGCCACGCATCGTGAAATTGCGGCACATTCAACGCTGCCGACAACAAATAATATATTTTTTCACAACGGACTTTTCATGCCTTTCCAGCGTTTTATGGAATAGATAAATAGATAAAAAGAAGGGACCGTTATGGGAAGGACGTTTGTAAAAATAGGTGTCAGGGGGACGGTTCTCTTGACAACTTTTTGAAAGCAAGCACCTTGAAAAACAACCGCATGAGGTTCATGAACGCGTGTCGGAGGGACGGTTCTCTTGACACACGAACTCGCTGACGTTTGAATACAACGAGGATGGTTTGCGACAGAGCAAGACCTGCAATAACATAACGACCGACTATTATTACAACGGGTCGGTCCTGATCGGCATGCAGCGCGGACAGAGTAAGTTCCTGTTCAGCTATGACGCTGCAGGGAACGCCGTTTCTGTAAAATTCAATGGAACGGAATACTACTATCTCCGCAACGCGCAGGGAGACATTGTCAAGCTGATTGACGCAAACGGCACGTCTGTGGTAGAATATACCTATGATACGTGGGGAAAGAAGGTGACAACGACAGGCGCCCTTGCGGGTACGCTCGGCCTGTTCCAGCCGTTCCGTTACCGCGGGTATGTGTATGACTTTGAGACCGGCTTCTACTACCTGCAGAGCAGATACTACGATCCGACCGTAGGGAGATTCATTTCTGCGGATGTACTCCTCTCCACCGGGCAGGGGGTGCTGGGGCATAACTGTTATGCGTATTGCCTCGGGAATCCCGTGAATATGGTGGATATTTCTGGTTCAAGGCCGGTAATATCTGTAAATGTGTCTGATGGCGGTGGATGGCGATTAGTAAGCACTCATGATGATAAACCAAATAACAGTAGATTTAAAAGTGATTCATATATTTATAGTCAAAAATTGAAGACTATATTTGATTTGTCGTTTGGATGGTTTGGAACAGTAGGGGATAATGGCTGTGGGTTGGTCGCATTGTATAACGCCATATATGCCGGTGGTCTGCAAATTGATTTCTATGATTTATGTGATGATATTAATGAAAAATTCTATTTCTATACGCTTTTAGGCGGAAAACTGGGATTCAGCCCATTCGCAATGAGCGTAGCTCTTAAGAAATATTTTGATGAGGATAAAGTAAAAGTATCCCGTTCGACAGTAAACGGAACCCCTGATATTGCTGTATTTTGTTATTTATATTCGGATCCAATTGGAGGACATTATTTTACAGCAGTTCGAGAAAAAGACAACACATATCATGTATATAATCAAAAAGGTTTTTATGTTGACAGTTTATACACCTTAGATAGTATATACAATTTTTTCTCAGATAACAATTATGATCCAATTGCAGTTTGGAGTATTTGGAATTGAGGAGGAAGAAATGAAGAAAAGATTATGGAGTATGCTGTTGGTAATAGCCGTTTTAACCTGCGCGTGCCAATTCAAGGCAAAAAAACCATACATGACTGACCGCACAAGTGGATGGGATCCTGCATTTAACTGTGAGTATGATCTTACGAATCTCTATTATGAAACAGATCATTCTGGGTTTTACTGTTTTTTGTTTCGGGACAGTCAGTTAACGCATAAAGTTCCCCTGCCCGATTTGAATATGACACCCGAACAGATTATGGAATACGGATTGAGACTCGCGTTTGAGGATCGCTATATCGATATCGGCGAAGAAGAAATCCATATAGAAGGCTATGAATCGGAGGGCCTTCGCCTTTATTGTGCCGGCAGTACCATGTTGATTCTGGACACAAACGATAACGCAATCGTTCAATGCATAGATGTACGTCTGCAACCGTATTTTGCAAAAACGGAGCAATGGCATTCCATCGTATTCCAAATTGATCTGGCACAGCTAACGGCAGAAGAAGTGAAGGCACTTGCAAAATATACCCCACCGATGGAAGGAAGGACTTATCAATACAAAAATGGAGACCTTCCGCTTTCGCCGGAAAAGGCGTTTCAGGTAACAGCGAATGATATATTTAATCAGTTTGGCGATAATCCGGGATCGGGAGGAATAGGCTCAGGGGAGTATAAGGTATATGACTGTGAAAGATCGAACAGTTGGCTTATTCTCGGGAAAGGATTCACGCAAATGCTTGACAAGGACACCGGAGAACGTCTTTTGCTTACATGGGCAGTGAAAGATTTGTCGACCAAAGCGTAGGTGTGTCAAGACGGTTAGCGTGAGATGAATTCGATATTTCGTCCGCATGGCGTATATGTGTCCGCTTGCCGGAGCATGGTTGTTCTGTTGACAACATTTGGAACACAGGGGGACGGTTCCTCTGTGTTGACAAATTCGAATATAAAACAAGGGGATTGTGTCAAGAGAACCGTCCCGGTGACACCCATTGGCAGTCGTTAATATTTGATTATGCGGGAGGTGCTCGCTGATGAAAAGAGAAAACCGATTGGTATTGACGATCGTATTAACAGTTTTCTTTCAATTGATCGCCATGGTAATATGGTTTCAGGCATTACTTGTATGGCCCGAAGCAGATGATTTCCCACCTAAAACAGGGGATACATTCGTGCGCCTTATCACTATCATCGTTTGGATTTGGGTTGCGATCGTGCTTGGTGTATTGGTAAAACGCTGGTACTATCTCCTGCCGCTGATGGGAATCCCGATTTTGAAGACACTCCTGTCTTTAGATGGTTTTACCATTCTGAAAACATATTCGATTAGTCAGATTGCCGCAGATGAGGAACGTCTGTATCATGTTATGTCAACCTTAAGCGGCTTAGTCGTGCTTTCAGTACTGATAGTTATGCTTGTTGTTCGTTTGTGCATCCTTGATAGAGTGTCAAGTGACAAGGGGACGGTTAACGTGAAAACGTAAAACGGTGTGAACACGAAGGTAGTGTCAGGGGGACGGGGTGTCAAGGGGGCGGTTCTGTTGACAACCCGTAATTCAACAAATCATTAAGCATATCATTAAGAGCGCAGAGCAGGGCACGCAACTAATCCGCGTGCCCTGTTTTTATTCCGGCGTCAATATCTGCGTCTTGTGCAGCGGCAGGAGGGTGCGCTGCGGCCGGTCTTGATCGCTTGCATGATCTCGAGGCATTCGCCGAAGCGCTGATAGTGTACGATCTCGCGCTCGCGCAAGAAGTACAGCGGCTCGATGATCTGGCTGTTGTTCGTCATGTTCATCAGGTGCTCATAGGTCGCACGCGCCTTCTGCTCCGCCGCCATGTCCTCGCTTAGATCCGCGATCGGATCGCCGGTGCAGGCGATGTACGCGCTTGTGAAGGGCACGCCGTTCGGGTCGGCGGGGAAGACGCCGGTGCCGTGCATCGTGTAGTAGCCGTCGAGCCCCGCAGCGGAGAGTTCCTCAAGGCTTGCGCCTTGCATGCACTGCGTGATCATCGTCGCGATCATCTCCCAGTGGGCGATCTCCTCCGTACCGATGTCCGTCAGGGTCGCGCGGATGCGGTCGTCGGGCATCGAGTAGCGCTGCGTGAGGTAGCGGAGCCCCGCGCCGAGCTCAGAGTCCGGGCCGCCGTACTGCGCCATCAGCAGCTTTGCCATCTTCGGGTCGGGTCTGGTGATGCGAACGGGGTATTCCAGTCGTTTTTCATAGATCCACATATTGCTTACCTCCTCAATTCTGCCACGGCCATTTCTGGTAGACCCAGCTTCCGGCGTCGTGCGTGCTGTTGCCGAAGTTCTCGAGCGGACCGAAACGTTCGGTGTATTCGTTGCACAGCCGGTCGAGCGTCACCGCGTAGCTGTTGAAGTCGTTCGTTGCGTCGAGATCATCGGGATGCGTATCGAGATAGAGCTGCAGCTCGACGCAGGCAAAGCGTACCTCGCCGATCCGCTGCAGAAGCTCCTGTTCCGTATAGTTCGTCATAGTCATACCTCCCGGTTTCTGCAGGTCGGATATTCGGAGACAAGCTCCGGGAAAAGCGTGCCGTGCGATAAGGCTTCGCAGGGGCAGAAGCCTGCGCGGTACGCCTGATTCGGGAAATAAACGGTCGCAAGCGCGCAGCCGCCCGTCATGCCGCAGGAATTGCCCGCAGAGACGGAGCCCGCAGGAACGACGTTGTCGACCGTGGTGGGATCGACAGCGGGAATGCGGTCCGCAAAACAGCACCCGCCGTTTGCATAGGATTGTTGCATGGTCTTTCCTCCTTGGTTCTTTACTGCCATGGTATGAAAACCGTCGAAAAAGCGTGATTCTATTTCGCGGCGCCTCCGCATAATCTGTTCAAACGAAACGGAGGTCGGCTGCAGAATGTCGATGGAGCTTCAAACGACAGAAAGGAGCAGGGGAAAGCGTATGCTGTTTTCGGAACTGAAATGCAGGGAGGTCATCAACGTCTGTACGGGGGAGCGTTACGGGAACGTCTGCGATCTGGTGTTCGACCCGTGCTCCGGCGAGGTGCAGGCGATCGTTGTGCCCGGCGCGCCGCGGCTGTTCGGACTCTTAAAAGGCAAGGAGGGTACGGTGATCCCGTTTTCGAAGATCAAAAAGCTCGGCGAGGACGTGATCCTGGTCGAACTGCCATGAAAGCATGAACAATCCGTAAATTCGGTTTCGGAACAGACCGGTTTTCGCTCCGGTATGCTATACTATCTTTAAGTATGGCATCAAAGGAGGACAAGCCTATGAAGTGCCGGTATTGCGGAGGAACGGACAGCAAGGTCATCGACTCACGCCCAAACGAGGACGGCAGCGCGATCCGTCGGCGAAGAGAGTGCATCGGCTGCGGGCGCAGGTTCACAACGTGGGAGCGCATCGAGGAGAACCCGGTTATGGTCGTGAAGCGCGACGGGCGGCGCGAGCCGTTCGAGCGCGAGAAGGTCGCGGTCGGCATCCGCAAGGCGTGCGAGAAGCGCCCGATCCCCGCGGACGTGCAGAACCGCCTGGTCGACGAGATCTGCCGCGAGATCAATAACTCTTTGGATTCCGAGATCTCGACGAAGGAGATCGGCGAGATGGTCATGAAGAAGCTCAAGGATGTGGACGAGGTCGCGTATGTGCGCTTTGCGTCCGTCTATCGCGAGTTCAAGGACACACAGACGTTCCTGCAGGAGCTGCAGCGTCTTCTGGATGAGAAATGACGCGCAAAGAATTCTCTGAGATCTATCGTTCGATCGTTCCCGCGCACGCGTATCGGGAAAAGAACGGCGTCGGTATCTATACGATCCCGGCGTTTTCGGCGTACCCGGGCATCGACCACGGCTTTTCTGCGCGTACCGGCGGCGTCTCGACCGGCTGCTTTTCCTCGCTGAACCTGAGCTTCACACGCCCCGAACAGCGCGAGAACGTGATGGAAAACTACCGCATCTTCTGCGAAGCGGCGGACATCCCGCTGGACAGCATGGTCATGGATACCTATGAGCACGGCACGACGGTGCTGTGCGTGAACCGCTTCGACTGCCGCAGAGGGTATGACCGCGAGTCGCTGCCGTACTGTGACGGGCTCGTGACCGACGACCCGGAGGTCACGCTGATCACCGGGCATGCCGACTGCATGGCGTTTTATTTCTACGACCCCGTGAAGAAGGGGATCGGGCTCTGCCACGCGGGGTGGCGCGGCGCGCTGGACCGCATCGGCGCGGAGGTCATCAAAACGATGCAGACCGCCTGCGGTTCGGACCCGAAGGACATCGTGTGCGGCGTGGGCCCCTCGATCTGCCCGAAGTGCTTCGAGGTCGGAGACGACGTTGCGGAAAGCTTTGTAATCGCGTTCCCGCAGTCTGATCTGCTCGGTGAAAATGCGAAAGGCAAGGCGACGGTCGACCTCTGGCAGGTTGCGGCGGCGCAGTTTCTGGAGTGCGGGATCCTGCCGGAGCACATCCACCTGATGGGCGTCTGCACGTTTGAGGACGAGCGTCTGTACTCGCATCGGCGCGACAAGGGAAAGACCGGCGGCATGGCGGCGTTTTTAAGACTGCTCCCCGAAAAAGGAAATGGTTGACAAGCGGCGGGGAAAAGAGTACAATTCATAGGATTTCATTCCGATATATGAGGAGAAACAATATGGCAAAGAATGTCTACGGCAAAAAGAAAACCACTCGCAACATCCTGATCGGCGTGATCGCGGTCCTCGTGATCGCGGCGGCGATCTTTCTAATCGTCGCGCTGCAGAAGGACGGCGCGGGCATGAACTGCTTCCAGCGGAACGCGACGGCAGTCAGCGCGGACGGCGTGAAGGCGAGCGTTGCGGAATACAGAGTGATGTACGACATGGTCGCGTCGAACTATGCCAACTCGACGTTGACCGATGAATACATCCGCAGCCTGCAGGAATACACCGCGCGTGAAACGCTGATGATGAAGGTCTATGAAAAGGAAGCGAAGGCGCTCGGTCTGACGCTGACCGAGGAGCAGATCACAGAGAGCGAAAAGAGCGCGGACGATCAGATCGCTTCGATCGAACAGTATTATGCGAACAGCATGATCCAGAGCGGCAGCTATTCCAAGGCGGCGCTGGACAAGCAGCTTGACAACCATTATCAGCAGCTCGGCATGAGCAAGAGCGCATACCGCGCTTTCGTTCTGCAGAGCATTCAGAGCGACTATTACCGTCAGGCGCTCGAAGCGTACTATGCGGAGAACGGCAGCGGCATCGACGAAGCCGAGCTGGTCGATTTCTATCGCAAGAGCGTGGAAGAAACCATGACGACGAAGGACGAGGACGGCACGGAAAAGCCGACCTATCTCGAAGGTCAGTTCTGGTATAACATGACGATGGCGCAGTACGGGTATTCCGCGCCGATGCGGTACGTGCCGGAAGGCTTCATCTATGTCGATTTCATCAAGCTGGAAAAGAGCACGGCGGAGGAGATCACGCAGATCGTCACCGAGGTCATCGGCGGAGCCCGCGATTTCGACGAGCTGATGAATTCCGATGAGAACAAGGATACCTTCAGAAACATCATGAAGGCGCCGTATCCGATCGCCGAGAAAGATCATTCCGGCCTGTATGTGTCGGACGACGTGTTTGCGATCGCAAATGCGCTGGAGATCGGTCAGATCGGTACCTTCGCAGAGGAACCCAAGACCGCAGAGGACGGCACGACGACCATCACGGCATATCTGTTCCGCCGCGCTGAGGGCAATATCTGCTACGACGGCGATCACGGCGTGATCAAACTCGAATACTTCGAGGGTCTGAAGGAAGCCGAGGAGGAGGAGTACCGTCTGGAGCAGTGGCTGTCCGACATCAAGTTCGAGGATGCGGTCTACGCATATAAGGGAGCGCTCGGATGAAACAGCATACGATTCGGATCATCTGCTGGGTCATGGCGGGACTGATGTTGTTCGGCGTCGTCGCCGCGATCCTCGGTATCTTTGGCTGAACAGGAAAACGCCTTCTTCGGAGGGCGTTTTTGCGTGTTTTGCGCAGGAAAAAAACGGACGGGATATACATATATATATTTTTTTGACGGAATGCTTGCAAATGCCAAAAGAGTATGGTATGATATAGCAGAAAATATGACGATACTGTGAACAGGTATCGCCACAAATGAGGTTTCGTATCAGTTTGGTCTGCCGATCGGGGAACCGGTCGCAGCTGGCTGAACGGCCCGCACAATTTAGCAGGAGGAAAGAACCTATGAAGAAACTGTTGGCAATGCTCCTTTCCCTCGTGATGGTGTTCGCGCTCGTGTCTGTAACGGCTGCGGATGACGCGGATTTCACGCTTGTGATCAAGGGCGGCGATGTGAACGAGAACATGGAAAAGATCGAGGACGAGAATCTTCTTGCAGTCGATCTTACGCTGAACGGAACCGTCGAAGATACGCTCCTTACGCTGACCTTCGATCTGACCTTTGATCCCGCGCAGGTCACCTTTGTCGAGATGGAGAAGGACGACGCCTTCAACATGGCGGTCGTCAACGACACCGAGGAAGGCATGCTTCGCTTCTCCTTCACGACGGAAGGCGTCGAAGCTCCGGAGAATGCGCCTGTCGCAACGCTGTATTTCAAGGTCGCGGAAGACCTGGAAGCAGGCACCGAGATCGCGTTTGCGCTTCTGAAAGGCGCGGTTGCGGAGACCTATGCGGACGATCCGAAAGTTGTCACCCCGCATGACATTGCCGCAGATTTTGCACCGTTCGTCGTTTCCGACACGATTCTGTTCAACGGCGTTGTGAAGTTCAACGAGGGCGAAGTCCAGTACAAGGGCCAGACCCCGTATGTGATCTGGGACCATGCCGCGGGCATCCATGAGCCGGCGTTTACCGTGTACGAGGAGGACGGCGAGACCGTCATCGCACCGGAGAATTACGATTTCGAGTACAAAGAGAACACGATGCCCGGCACCGGCTACCTGTTCGTCTATTTCAAGGGCGCGTACTCGGGCGAAGCAAGACTTTCCTTCAAGATCTATCTGCCGGCGACGACCAATACCACCATTGAGAACGTCGCAGACGGTATCAAGCTCACCTGGGAGCCCGTCGAAGATGCGGCAGGTTACGTTATCTACCGCCGTGCATGGAGCACCACGACCGACGGTTGGACCGCGTTTGCACGCTGGGACAACACGACCGACACGACCTATCTCGACGGTCACGACGATGCGCATAAGACCTATGCGGGAACCCGTTATCAGTACGGCGTCAAGGCGTATTTTGCCCGCCGCACCGACCCGGTTGCAGGCGTTGAGATCGGCGGCAACGTCAACAACGATTCCGGCAACTATAACCTCGGCGAGGTCGGCCCGCTGAAGACCACCGTCCGCATCACCACCCGTAAGCTGACGTCCGTCACCCCGGGCAAGAAGCAGGTGACGATCAAGTGGGAAGCGACCAAGAACTTCACCGGCATCCAGGTACAGTATGCGGAGAACTCCGCGTTCACGAAGAACTCCAAGAACTATAAGATCGAGTTCGCAGTGGATGAAAACGGCAACGTCGTCAGCCCCGTCGTCAGCCAGGACGTCATCAAGGATCTGACCTCCGGCAAGACGTACTATGTCCGTATTCGTTCCTACATCATCTATGCGGGAATGAACTACTACGGCGAATGGTCCAACGTCATGAACGCCAAAGTCAAATAAGAAACAAGCATAAAAAGCCTCGCGGATGCGGGGCTTTTTCCGTATCCCGGATTGACGGACGGACAGCGATACGGTACAATAAAGTATATGACGATAAAGGGGAATGCAAAATGATCGGATTCGGGATTTTCGGCTCGCTGCTGTTTCTCATCATGCTTGCCGTACTGGAATTGAACAAGAACACGCTGCCGGGCTTCGCGCTGCTGCTTGCCGTGACGATCGGCTTTGCAGTGCTGTTTATCAAGGTGCTGCACGGCGGCAAATGGTACTGGAAGCTGCTCGGTTGGCTCGGCTGGATCGGCGCGTTCGCGGCGATCCTGCTGATCACATGGCCGCCGGTGAAGCGGGTCCCCGCCTATGAGGGCAGAACGCCGGTCTATACGGAAGCGGTATCGCTCGAAAAGGGCGACGTGCGCGGCGTGCTGATCGACGGGGGCAGGGTCGAACTCTATGCGGGCATTCCGTACGCAAAGCCGCCGGTGGGCGACCTTCGCTGGCGCGAACCGCAGGATCCGGACGCGTGGGAAGGCGTGCTCGACGCGGATCACTTTGCGCCGATGTGCATGCAGCCGGTGGAGATCCCGATTTACAGCAGCCTGAAGCAGATCATCGGCTACCATGAATACAGTATCTCGCTCTCGGACAACTATCGCCCTGCGGTCAGCGAGGACGGGCTGTACGTCAACGTCTGGAAGCCCGCGGGAAAGGTCGAGGGACTGCCGGTGCTCGTCTTTATCCACGGCGGCACGCTGCAGACCGGACAGCCGTGGTACAGTGACTATGCCGGCACGGGACTTGCACGCGAGGGCGTGGTCGTGGTAAATCTCGGCTATCGGCTCGGCGTGTTCGGCTACCTTGCCGACGAAGGACTTCGCGCGGAATCGGAACACGGTACGACCGGCAATTACGGGCTTCTGGACCAGATCAAGGCGCTTGAATGGGTGCGCGACAATGTCGCTGCGTTCGGCGGCGATCCGGACAACGTCACGCTTGCGGGCGAATCCGCAGGCGCCGCAAGCGTCAGCGCAATCTGCACCTCGCCGAGAGCTTCGGGGCTGTTCCGGAGGGTCCTGCTGGAAAGCTCGACCGTCGCTTCGGTCGAACCGCCGCATTCGTTCCGTACGTTCGAAGATGCGATCGCTTCCGGCAAGGAGCTGAAGGCCAGATACGGTGTGGAGACGCCTGCCGAGCTGCGCGCGCTCGACGCGGAAACGATCGTAAACGAAGCGTACACGCAGCATTTCATGACGGTCGACGGCTACGCGCTCACGGAGACGCCGTACGAATCCTATCAAAAGGGCGTGCACAACGAGCAGGCGATCCTGCACGGGTACAACTCCGAGGAGAGCGGACCGTTCCTGATCTTCGGCAATGCAAGCATGAAGAATTTCGAGCAGAAGATCCGCGCGTATTTCAAGGAGTATGCCGATGATGTGCTGGCAATCTATGCTCCGGCGACCGACGACGAGGCAAAGACCATGTGGGCGGAGATTTACGGTGCGATCTTCTTCAACTACCCGCACTATTGTCTGAATCGCCTTGCTGTCAAAAACGGCATTCCGGTGTGGGAGTACTGCTTCAGCAGGCAAAACGGCAGGCTCGGACCGTGGCACAGCGGAGAAATGATCTATGTATACGGCAATCTGCCCGAAAAATCCGGCTTATTCGATGAGACGGACTATGCGCTTGAAAAGACGATGACCGGCTATGTCCTGAATTATATGAAGACCGGCGATCCGAACGGCGACGGACTGCCTGTGTGGGAGAACAATTCGGATTCCGCGCGGCTCATCGGGTTCGGCGATCAAACGAAGATGACCGATGAAAAATATCTTGCGTTCTATGCGATCATGGACCGCATGACCGGGTGGGAAGAATAAGCGCATTTTACGGGATTAAAATATTTTTGCAATTCCAAAAATTTCTGTTGACAAACCGCGAACAAACCGCTATAATATCACCTGTTCGCGGGAATAGCTCATTTGGTAGAGCGCAGCCTTGCCAAGGCTGAGGTGGCGGGTT
>CAMVGD010000052.1 GCA_947166925.1 uncultured Clostridia bacterium
TTGACGTGACGGAGATCGGTTCAAAGAAGGCCGTGCAGATCACGAATATTCCGGCGCATCAGCTTTCGAAGACGTACAATATTGTCATCACAACGGATAACGGCAGCGCGACGATCGCTGCTTCGGCGCTTTCCTACGTGAAGGTCCTGATCGCAAACAGCCAGGAGGTCATGCAGAACGCGGGCGCAGCGATCTACGCCTATTCGGCGGCGGCGGACGCGTACAAAGCAAACTGAGTACTCGGAGACAAATGCAGCGGGGTAAAGACGCCGGTTTTTGCCCCGCTTCTTTCAAAAAGAAAATGACAGAAACGTATCGCATCGCGGATAAGGTCATACAGATATGTTCCCTGCACGAACGGGTACATCGGTTTTGCGCGGACTATCGCGTTGCCGGCGAGCCCGCCGAGATCCGCGTGGAGATCACACAGGAGGATATTGACCGCGAACGGGAGCGCTCCGCCCGCGAGAGACTGCTCTCGGGACGACCGGTGATCCGGCATTCCGACGATCATATCGAGGAGCTCGCTGTTTATCGCAAAATCGCGGAATGCATGCCGCTGTTCGATACCGTTCTGATGCATGGATCCTGCGTCGCCGTGGACGGGGAGGGATATCTGTTCATCGCAAAAAGCGGCACGGGCAAGAGCACGCATGCGCGCTTGTGGTGCAGGCTTCTCGGCGATCGCGCCATCATGATCAACGACGACAAACCGCTGGTCCGCATCTCGGACGGCGGGGCGGTGATCTACGGGACGCCCTGGAGCGGAAAGCATCGTCTGAATACCAATTGCGCGGTCCCGCTGAAGGCGGTCTGCGTGCTGGAGCGTGCAGAACAGAACAGCATTCACCGCATCACGGCGGCGGAAGCGTATCCGTTCCTGCTGCAGCAGATCTATCGTCCTTCGGAAGCATCGGCTGCGGTAAGGACCGTACAACTGATCGAAAAACTGCCGGGAGTCGTCAATTTGTGGAGACTCGGATGCAATATGGAGCTTGAAGCGGCACAGATCGCTTACGGCGCAATGAAAGGATAAAGACCGGAATATGAAGGAATCTGCCAGAAAATGGCTCTATACCGTACCGGGCAAGAAGAAATGGTACATCGTCGCCCTGACGCTTGCGCAGACGCTGATCGGGGGGTCCGGTGTGCTTTATGCGCTTTTCCTTCGCGGCGTGGTGGACGCGGCGACCGGCAACGACCGTCCCGGATTCTGGCGATATCTTGTGATGATCATCGTGCTGTCAGCGGCGCAGATCGCGCTGTACGCGCTTGTCCGATGGCTGACGGAACGCTCCAAATCCGCCATCGAGAACACCTTCAAGAGCAGATTGACGAATACGCTGCTGCACAAGGACTACCTTCGCATCAATGCCGTGCATTCGGGCGAATGGATGAACCGGCTGACAAACGATACGGTTTTCGTTGCGAACGGATATGTGGATATTCTGCCCGGACTTGTCGGAACGGTGGTCAAACTGGCAAGCGCATTGATCATGATTATCGTGATCCAGCCGTTCTTTGCGGCGATCATGGTTCCCGGCGGGATCGTCATTGCATTTCTTGCCCTGCTGTTTCGCAAGATCATGAAGCGCCTGCATAAGAACGTGCAGGAATCGGACGGAAAGCTTCGTATCTTCCTGCAGGAACGCATTGCGAGCCTTCTGATGCTTCGATCGTTTGCGGCAGAAGAACAGACGATGCAGGGCGCGGAGGAAAAAATGCACGCGCATATGGCGGCGCGCATGAAGCGGAACCACTTCTCCAATTACTGCAACACCGGTCTCATCGCCGTAATGAACGGGATCTATCTGCTCGGGATCGGCTGGTGCGGCTACGGAATCCTGATCGGAACGATCAGCTTCGGCACGCTGACGGCGATCATGTCGCTTGTTTCGCAGGTGCAGACGCCGATGGTCAGCATCTCGGGCTATCTGCCGCGGTATTATGCCATGATTGCCAGCGCGGAGCGTCTGATGGAGGCAGAGAGCTTTGAGGATGAAGATGCAGACGCGAAACCGCTTTCGGAGATCTCGTCCTTCTACAGGAACGAGCTTTCCGCCGTCGGATTGCGGGACGTTTCCTTTACGTATTATCCGATCTCCGACAACACGCTGGAGATCGAAAAAACGGATATGCCGATCGTGCTGAAGGATCTTTCCCTTGAGATCAAAAAAGGCGAATACGCAGCGTTTACGGGCACGAGCGGATGCGGAAAATCCACCGCGCTGAAGCTTCTGATGTGCGTGATGCACCCCGATGCGGGCAGCTGCTACTACCTGGACAAACAAGGGAACAGCGATCATCTGAACGCGGCATACCGTCGCCTGTTTGCGTATGTGCCACAGGGCAATTATCTGATGAGCGGCACGATCCGCGAGATCGTCAGCTTTGCCGATCCGCAGACGGCGCAGGATGAAGACCGTCTGCACAACGCGCTGCAGATCGCCTGCGCGGATGCGTTTGTCTCGGAACTGGATCACGGCGTCGACACCCTGCTCGGCGAACGAGGGGCAGGACTTTCGGAAGGGCAGATGCAGCGTATCGCGATCGCGCGCGCGATCTATTCCAGAAGTCCGATCCTGCTCCTTGACGAAGCGACAAGCGCGCTGGATTCCGTGACTGAAAGGCAGCTGCTCGAAAACCTGCGCACCATGACGGACAAGACGGTCATCATCGTCACGCACCGTCCCGCTGTGCTCTCGATCTGCGATCGTGTGCTGGAATTCACGCAAGACGGCGTGGTTGACAAAACGGTATAATCCGCACCCAAAACGCTCGGAAAGAGCGTTTTTTGTATATGAGGCACAGTATTTGACAAAGCATATCCTGCTTGCTATACTCTTTTATATATTAAATCGGATAAAACCGGTTTCGGGACGAGAAACAGCATGACACGGGGAGGAGTCAGGCTTCATGTGGACGGGATGCACAACAGAGATCCATATGTATTTTCAGAGGGAAAGGCATGCACGCTGGGCAAAGCAGATCGCGCAGGATATGATCCGTCTGATCTACGCAATGGATATGCCGGAAGATTACGCATGGGTCGAAGAAGCCGCAGGGCTGTCTTCGCTCTGCGAACGGTATTTTGCATACAGGGAAGAAGCGGCGAAGGTATCTCTCTGGAAGAACAGCGCTGTGGATTTTGTTGAACGGCGCCGTACAAGACTGGACCTCAGCCACCTCGAGGACATACAGCGGACCGCCTGCTTCGACAACGCGAACGACCTGTTCCCAGCGCTCTGCTTCGCCTGTGCGCTGCGTTACCCGCAGGTGCATTTTACGGCGTGTTTTCGGTGGGAAATGACGGTATCGGGCGCGATCCAGGTCCTTCGCGCGCAATATGACGGCAGGATCATGCATGTACAGCAGATGAACGGCGAACGTCCGTTTTGCGAAAATGACTGGAGCGGCGCGCCGATCCGCGATTATGCTGCGGCAGACGGCGTTTTCAGGGAATTGAAACAGGAGTAAAGCTGTGAGAAATCTGACACAAGTACAACGGGATGCAGCGGAGCGAACGCTTGCGCAGATCCGAAGCCGCTGCCGACCGATCCTGGTCGGCTTCGGCGGAAGCATCGCCTACGGACTCAATACGCCCGCGTCGGACGTCGACATTCGCGGGATATTTCTCAATCCGCCGGAAGAATGGATCGGTCTGACGCCGGAGACGGAGCAGATCCGCCTTGACGATTCGGATACGATGCTGTACGGTCTCAGAAAGGGCATGAAGCTGCTCTTAAACGGCAATCCAAACACGATCGAGCTGCTCGGTCTTCGTTCGGAGCATC
Organism: uncultured Clostridia bacterium; assembly: GCA_947166925.1. Taxonomy (GTDB): domain Bacteria; phylum Bacillota; class Clostridia; order Christensenellales; family CAG-138; genus UBA3792. The sequence continues at coordinate 3,795 of CAMVGD010000052.1, forward strand.
TTCTGTGCTGCACGGAGGAAGGACATATGATTTGCGTATCAATGCTATCAATGCGGATTGCAGGATGTCTGGGATTTTTCGGTAAAGGAGTCCAAGAATCAATGACCTGCGGTCCGGCATGCGAACTTACAGAAGTTCATGCATAGGAGATACAACCATGTCTGCAAGAATCAAAATGCGCGTTCTGCGTGTCCCGTGCGAAAAGGTCGGAGTCAAGGACCCGTGGGCATTTGGCGAGGCGCACAGCGAAGATTTCCCGGCGGAAGGTCCATACCCGTATTTTGCTGTCGCACCGACCGTGCGCGGTTTTATCGACTATGTCCTTTCCGAACAGATTTCACAAAAAAAGTCCTTCGGAAGAACTCGAAAACTGACATTCATCGAACGTAAGAAATACGCATCGGCTTTTCAAAAGTTGTTCCCGCAAATCGATATGCACGACGTCCGTCTTGTAGTGTTCTGTTGGTACAACGGATGCGAAGCGCCGGATTACTACGAATAATCCCCTCTGCAGCCAGCGGTTGCGTACCCGGTACGGGTAGGGTATAGGGCAAAATGCCCCAAAACGGCCCCAAAACAGCCCGTTTTGAAACCAAATCCCCCATAAAAACCAATATTATCCCACGCGAAACTGCGGCTACTCCACTCGGCGTTCCATTTTTGGAACGATGGGCATAAGTCTCTGAACCGATGGAGAATTAATTGGCGTGGTGGATTCATGACGGTTAACAATCCTGATCAAACGGCTGTGCATCTGAAGTTGTTTTCCTCCTTCTTCACTTCAGATGCACCGATTATAACCTCCCCGAGAAGAGCCTCGCGAAAGCGGGGCTTTTTCTTTGCAAAGTGAGGATCATCTGTTCGAGCACCAAAAGGCTATTTATATCAGATTCTCAAACCAATATCCCAAATCTTGCAATTTAAGCAAATCTGGTAAAGGATTGAAAAACAGAGACTAGGATGGTATAATACCAAGGTAAATCAAATATCGGTCATCGGAGGACAGTACGCCGTAGCGTAGGGGATCGTAAAGCGAAAGCTTTGCAGGCCGCCTGTTAGATAAGATGTCGAGTGAGCTCGGAACATTTGGCTGAAGAAGCCTGTGTTGCCGAGTCTTTTTTTATGAAGGAGGATATGGATATGGCAAACGTTACATTGACACAGCTGACAGACGACGATCGGGAGCAGTTCATTTTGGACAACCAGCGAGCATTCAAGTTCGGCGCGATGGAAGAGTTCGGGAACCGCGACGATCACATGGAGGAGGATGGGGAAATCATTTCCCGGAAGACCATCGAAGACAGCATCGACGGCGGCGTTGCCTACCGTATTCTGGAGGACGGACGGATCGTCGGCGGGCTGGTGCTGACAATCGATAAAGAAACGCAGCACAACCATCTGGACCTGCTGTTTGTGACGCCTGACGCCCACAGCAAGGGGATCGGTTATGCCGCGTGGCAGGAAGTTGAACGCCTGTATCCTGAAACGCTCGTCTGGGAGACGTGCACGCCATACTTTGAGACCAGAAACATCCATTTCTATGTCAACAAATGCGGTTTCCATATCGTTGAGTTCTTTAACAGCCATCATCCGGATCCGCACGATCCGGAAACCGGCGAAGAGAACAATTACAATGGTGAAGATTTCGACGGCATGTTCCGATTTGAGAAGCGAATGAAATAATCTTTCTTATGTTATTCACAAAGGTTATTGACATATGTTGTTATTCGATGTAGTATTATAACTGACATATGTCAGAAAGGAACGCTTATGGCAAGACCGTTCAAATGCCGCAGAATAGAACAGCTTCCTGTCTATCGCAGCTTCTCGCCTGACGACATTATAGCCGCAGAAAGTGTTCAGATGACCGTAGACGAGTATGAGACATTAAGACTTCTGGATGATGAAGGCCTCACGCAGGAAGCCTGCGCCGCCCGGATGAACATCGCAAGGACCACCGTCACGGCCATCTACGACAGCGCCCGGCGGAAGGTGGCGGACGCCCTCGTCCGCGGGAAGCGGCTGCTGATCACGGGAGGCAGATGCTCCTTTGAACCGGTTGAACTGAAACAAACCGTTATGGAGAAAGGAAACAACAGTATGAGAATCGCAGTCACCTATGAAAACGGAGAGATCTTCCAGCACTTTGGTCATACCGAGCAGTTTAAGTTGTACGACGTTGCGGAGGGCAGGATCGTAAACGAACAGATCGTACCGACCAACGGCTGCGGCCACGGAGCTCTTGCAGGATTCCTGCAGGCGGTTCAGGCGGATACTTTGATTTGCGGAGGCATTGGCATGGGTGCGCAAACGGCACTTGCCGATGCCGGGATCAAGCTTTATGCAGGAGTTCAGGGCGCTGCTGATGCTGCTGTAAAAGCTTTTGTTGAAGGAACGCTTGAATATGACCCCGATGCCCACTGTGACCACCACGGGCATCATCATGGCGAGGGGCATGCGTGCGGGCATCACGGTGAAGGACAGGAATGCGGTAATCATCACGGCGATGAGGACTGCCGCCGTCATCACGGGGAGTAAACCGCTTCCGAATCTGAAAACGGGCCTTTTATATCAGCAGACAGTTCAAACCGGACATTGATGAGAGCAAACAAGACATTCAACCGAGCAAACAAAACATTGAAAGGGAATACAGGACATTGGAGAAACTCCTTGACTTCGCCGTACGGCTAAATTATAATGATGTTGATAAAAATAAGCCGTACGGCTAAATCCTACCAATAATAATTTGATATGAGCCGTTGGACAAAGGAGCGCATATGATCGTAACAGATGCAAAATCATTCGGAGAAGCGATCCGCAAAAGACGGAAGCAGCTGGGATATACGCAGGCATACCTGTCCGAGTTTACCGGAATGAGCGTCAGTTTTCTGTCTGACCTCGAAAACGGAAAGCCGACGATCGAACTGGAAAAGGCGATTCGGATTGCAAATCTTTTAGGTATGGATTGTACAGTAATGGAGAGGAAATAAATGGAATTTGAAGTCAGCATAGAAAGACGGGGAAAGGCGATCGCGACCGGGTCGATCTTCGGAGAGAGCAGCACGGATGCACGGTTCGTATATGCGGAAGCATATCGGAATGATCCCGAAGCGACACCGATATCCATCAGCCTTCCGTTGCAATCGGAGCCCTTTTCCGCAGAGCAAACCAAGTGTTTTTTCGATGGACTTTTGCCGGAGGGATTCACGCGCCGCGCCGTCGCATCGAATCTGCATCTGGATGAAAATGATTATGTGCGGATTCTGTATCAACTCGGACGCGAATGCATCGGTGCGCTTCGCATCTGTCAAAAGGGTGAACTGCCGCGCGCGTCCTATGATAAACTGACGCATGAACAGGTTCGTGAACTGGCGCGCGAAGGTGCGACCGAATCAGCGGCGGTGGTGATTGAATCCCGGTTGTCGCTTGCCGGTGCAACTGGAAAGGTCGGTCTGTATCGGGATCCGAAAACAGGGGAGTGGTACCTGCCTCACGGAACGGCGCCGAGCACGCATATTGTGAAACAAAGCCATGTGCGGCTGGAGCGCATTGTGCCGAATGAATTGCTGTGCCTGCTTACGGCGAAGCAGTGCGGGATCGACGTTCCGGAAACAACGATCATCGATCTCGGATCCGGAACGGACGCAGACATCCTGCTTGCTTCCGAACGGTTCGATCGCCGCTTTTCCGAACAGCCGGTCTATGCAGATCATTTGCCGATGCCGCTGCGCTTGCATCAGGAGGACTTTGCGCAGGCGCTGGGCATTCCCGCATCGCAAAAATATGAGAACGGGGATCGGCATCTTGCGAAAATGTTTGCGCTGCTTCGTGCACATTCCGCAAAGCCGATCGAGGATCAGCTGAAACTTTGGGATCGGATCGTGTTCAATTGGCTGATCGGGAATACGGACGGGCATCTGAAGAATTATTCGCTGCTGTACAGCGAGGATCTGAAAACGGTCCGGCTTGCACCGGCATACGACGTGATCAATACGATCGGGTATAAGGGCATGACACATGAAATGGCATTTGCGATCGGCAATGCGAAATGGATTGAAAACGTCACGCTCGAATCCTTCCGTCTTGCGGCAAAAGAAGCCGGTCTCGGCGAACGGATGGCCATGAACCGTCTGGACGAAATGGTAAAACGCTTCCGCCCGGCGATTATCTCCGCCGCGGAAACGCTGAAGCATCAGGGCGTCAAGGGCACGGAAGAACTGAAAGATACTATACTGCAGTCATCTGCCGCTGTTCAATAAGTACATTATATGATAATGGGTCCATTTGGTTGCGAGGGAGATTTTTATTAAGTACACCGACGAAAACTTCCCGTTTCTGCTGGGCAGAGAACTGCGATTATACCTGTGATTTCCTTGAATTAATAACAAAGCACGATGGCAGCATCATGCTTTTTTACTGCTTATCTGCATTTATATCAAGCAGAACAACAGCGCATCGGGTAACCGGTGCGCTGTTTCTTGCTTGGATGCCAAATAACTTGTAAGTGAAAATCTGTATCATTGCCCGACAAATTCTGCGTTTCTGAGCGTGCAATAGGTATTGGATCCTTCATGATAGGTATCGAATATGCCGATTACGCAGATTTCGTTGCCCGCTTCCGGGTAATCATCCGGATAGGAATAATCGTCGGTCAGCACGAACTCTATTCCTTGGGAGCAGCATGCGGTTGCGTCCTGAATGAGACAGGCAAAATAGTACTGATCCGTTGTTTTGTCATGGTAGTATGCAAATGTCCCGTCCATCTTGACGATTTTTCCGATGTACGTTTCCGGCGAGGTCATCATGTTATAAACTTCCGCATAGACCATTGTGGAACTTAATTGCGTCAAGTCCACGTCGATCTGTCCGTCAGAGGTGTTCGCCTGAGACGCTTTGGAAGGGACTGCCGAGGGATTCGGTTCTTCTGTCATACTCGGAATAACGGTTGGCTGAGCCGTTGCGGGGGCATTTGTTTCTGTACTTGGATTCGCTTTCGGAGTCGATGTGACGGCAGTCGGCGCCGAAGTTTTATGCGAAACGAGCTGCTGCGTTCGTTCATTGCAAGCGATCAGGAGCAGACCGGCAATAACGATCAACCATAGTATCTGTCTTTTTTTCATGGAAGGTTCCTCCTTTTACTGTATCAGTTCGAGTATAGCTGCTTTCATGCGTGAATGCCTCCGAACAGCTTTCCGCCGATATAACATAGTCCGAAAACGATCGCATCGACCGCAACGATGGTCGACCCGACCGGCGTTCCCGCAAGGATCGAGATAATGATCCCGAGAAATGCACAAAACACCGAAAGCACGGCCGCGCAGATCGTGACCGAACGGAAACTCCTGAACAGCCGCATTGCCGAAAGCGCCGGAAAAATGACAAGCGCCGAAATCAGCAGCGATCCTACGAGATTCATGGCAAGTACGATTATGACGGCGATGATGATCGCGACCAAAAGATTATACGCATTCGCATCGGTCCCGGAGGCCTTGGCAAAATCTTCGTCAAAGGTTACGGCAAAAATCTTGTTATAAAATAAAATGAAGATTGCGACGACGGCGACCGACAGCGCAATGCATATCCAAACCTCACGCTTTGTCAATGTCAGAATGGACGTTGAGCCGAACAGCGTGCTGCACACGTCGCCGCTGAGATTTGACGAGGTCGAAAAGATATTCATAATGAGATACCCGAACGCCAGCGTCACAACGGAGATCATGGCGATCGCCGCATCGCCTTTGATCTTTGCGTGCTGCCCCGTTCGCAAAAGAAGAATGGCGCAAATGATCGTGATCGGCAGGACGAGAAGCATTTCGTTCGTCAGGTTCAATACGGCAGCGACCGCCATTGCGCCGAAAGCAACGTGTGACAATCCGTCGCCGATAAAGGAATACCGTTTCAGCACAAGCGTCACTCCGAGCAGCGACGAACAGAGGGCGATCAGGACGCCAACGATCAGTGCATACCGTACAAACGGGTATTGCAGATACATCCCAAGTTTCTCAAGCATCCTGTTCACCGCCTTTCTGCTGCAAAAAACGACTGCCCGCTTCCGCTTTGAGATATTCTTCTTTCGGTCCGAAAAACACATGCTCGCCCATGTGCAGGATATGAGTTGCGTAACGGACTGCCGCGGCAATGTCATGGCTGATCATGATGATCGTGATCCCGTCACGGTTCAGCCCTTCGATCAAATCATACATCTCCGATGTCGCCTTCGGATCGAGCCCGGAAACCGGCTCATCCAACAGAAGCACCTTCCTTGCGGCGCACAGCGCTCTTGCAAGCAGCACGCGCTGCTGTTGTCCGCCGGAAAGCTCACGGAAGCATCGCCTTGCAAGGGCAGAAACGCCCATGCGTTCCATGCTTTTTTCGGCAAGCTGCTTTTCGGAGCGATTGTAGAAGGGGCGTCTGCCGCAGCGCCCCTGACAGCCCGAGAGAACGACCTCCCGGACGGAAGCAGGAAAGTCCTTTTGAACAGCCGTCTGCTGCGGCAGATACCCAATTTGGTCCTTTTCAAGGCCGTCACCGGTCCGGATCGTTCCGCTCATCGGTGATTTAAGCCGTAGCAGCGTTTTCATCAGCGTGGTTTTGCCGGAGCCGTTCTCACCCACGATACAGAGATAATCGCCGCTGTTTACGGTAAACGACAGATCTTTTGCCACAACATACGATTCGTAGCCGAGCGTCAGATCCTGAACGGTAAGAATTGCCATTGTTTCCTCCTAATGGATTGCGTTTTCCAAAACTTCAAGATTCTTCTCCATAATCGAAAGGTATGTGACGCCGTTTCGAACATCCTTCGCGGTTGTCCCCTGCATGGAATCCATTGTCAGGATGATTTGATCCTTGGTTTTCGTGTTCCGGACAATTGTTTCCGCAATCCGATGGTCTTTTCCCTCTATGGTCAGCACTGCCGGCAGAGACAGTTCATCTACTTTTTGGGACAGGAAGGTGATCGTCTCAAAACTGGCTTCTGTTTCAGCAGAACAGCCGACGAATGCAGCATAATACGTAAGGCCGTAATCGTCCGTCAGATAGCGGAATGGGAAGCGATCTCCGAAAAGCACAGTCTTTATGGCGGCGCTGTCCACCGCCGCGCGGTATTTTGCATCGAGAGCATTCAGCTTTTCGATGTAGGCAGAGGCATTCTTTTTGTAGGATTCGGCATTGTCCGGGTCAATTGTCCGGATCGCATCAGAGATGCTGCTCACAAGCACAGTCGCATTTTTCAGTGACAGCCAGATATGCTCGTCGTACTCTGTTTCGCCTTCTTCGTGTTCGTGCGCATGGTCTTCGTCATGGTCATCTTCTTCATGTTCATGATCGTGTTCTTCTTCCTGCATGCCTTCCACAATTTCCTCCTCTTTCGCGGCATCGCCGAGAATGTCCAAAAGGTTCAGGACGATCATGTTTGAATTGGTTGCCTCTTTCAGGGCATCTTCCACCCATTTGTCCGATTCGCCGCCTACATAGATAAACAAATCACAGGACGATATCTTCAGAATATCGTCCGCCGTCGGTTGATAGCTGTGCAGATCGACGCCGTTGTCAAGCAGCATTGTGACTTCGGCGTTTGTGCTTTTTTCACCGAGCACAGAAACAACCCAGTCATAAAGCGGGAAAATGGTCGTTACGATTTGCATTTTGTCAGTCTCTTTTTGTGTCACGTCAGCCGAGCTGCAGGCAGAGAAACAGCCCAGCAAAAGGAGCACAGCAAACAATATGGATAAAGCTTTTTTCATGATGTAATCCTCCGAATGATAGTTATATGGTTGGATAAAGATATGCGCGAACAGACGCAGCCGCAAACAGGCCGCGTCACTTCATTCGGAAGATATTCAATTGTTTAGACGGACTTTGTTCGAAACAGGGGAAGCTTGTGTATAGGAGAATCCAAGAACTGCCGCGACCGAAAGCAAAATGGCCGAAAGAACCAAGGCATGGTTCACAGCGAGCGTGATTCCGAAGAATTGGTGTAAAAGCGATTCACAACTGCGGATACAGGCGCAAATCGGACAGTCCTCATGCGTACAGTCGTGTTCGGCTTCTGCAACGACAAAGAGGATGGAGAACAGGAGCACGGCAAGCAACAGCACGCCGATCAGGCGAACCGCAGGTTTCATCTTGCCGATCTGTTTTCTCATCACTGCAAATCCTTTCTTATGAACCAGATTCAGCGGCAGTTTTCGCACAATCCATAGAACACCGTGCGAACCGGATCCAACTGGAATCCGTGCTCTCCGTTAAGATGAACGCCGACCGCTTTCAATTCATCACAGCGCAGATGAATCAGTTTTCCGCATTTCTCACATTTGCAATGAAAGCAGATCTCCGTATCTTTATGGCTGTTCGGTTTTACATATTCAAAGCAGGCGGGACTGTTTCCGTCAATGTTATACTTTTGGATGATGCCTTCATCGACCAGACTCTCCAGGTGGCGATAGATCGTTGATTGACCGATCGACGCCTCCTGGGACTTGAAATAATTGCAGACATCGCCGGCGGTTACATGAACTCCCGGAACGGCTTCAAAATAGCCGAGCAGCATCTCCCGCTGTTTGGTCTTGTATTGAGACCGTGAGTTCATTTTTCTGCCTCCAAATGTGAATATGAGAACCATTCCCAATTATACCACGGGACGTTCAAATGTCAAGCAATTCGGGAATTATTCTCAAATTAAATTGGCAACGGCGCAATAAAGATCATTTGATCATTGACAAATGGTATTTATTGGAAACAAGTGTATTCTCTGAAGCAGATTATCTGATTGAAACGTGTCAAGATCGGTTTTTTTCTCTTGAATGTTAGTGCCCCGCCGGAATGCATATTCATCAAAAAAACTGAAAGACGGTTCGATCATACCCAAAGCCGCGATTTCAAAGTGTCGTAATTTTGTCGTCAAACCGCGAAAATGAGTGATTTGCACATAGGATGGAAAAGGAAAAAGGGGCTGTTAAAATAGTCCCAATAAAAAATAGCAAGACTCTCGGAAAAAGTTTCCGGGAGTCTTTGCTATTGTTGCGTTTGGTGTATCAGGTGCTGTTTGCTCTTTTTGACCACAGCCTACCAATGACAACACACAAATCAATGCTAAAACTAATGCTATCAACTTTTTCATACAATCACACTCCTTTGTCAAATCCCGATTTGTCGTATTGATTCTATCATGATTTCCAATAGGATACAACGAAAAAAGTACAGACGACCGAAACCGACCGTGCTTTTGAAAACCCACCTTGACAGAACGCCTGTGAGTGCTCTCTTCTCTCTTGCGCGCCAGAATTAATGAATAATATAATAATATCAGGCTACAGTTTTTTGCTTGCTTTACAAAGATGTCGCCATTTGCCTGACCGCCGCTAAGCAGTCCTTGTCGTGATTAGTGATGATCCCCATATCTTCCAATCCAAGATAACCAAGAAAATCACCATCATAAGAAAATTTGGCGCCATCATACATGTCCGGATCACCGGAACTCAGGAACATGGCAACTTTCTTAAGCGTCTCCGGCGCTTTGGGGTAAAGCGCGGAATAAAAACGATCGACTGTGCATTTCAGCTGCCCGCTGATACCGTGATAGTAGATCGGCGAGGCAAGCACCAACATCTGAGTATCCTTCAGCTCAGCATAGATCTCCTGCATGTCGTCCTTTTGAACACATACGCCGTGCCCTTTCCCATGGCAATATTCACAGGCAAGGCAGCCCTTGATGTTCTTTCGGCACACATTGATTACCGCTACGTCATGTCCTGCGCTTTCAGCAGTTTCCCGAAACACAGCGACCATTTTCGCCGTATCGCCCTGCGGGCGCGGGCTCCCGTTCAATACAAGAATCTTCATCGTGTTTCCTCGTTTTCTCAATACCAGTCATGCTTCTCACCACGATCCAGTTCTCCGATCTCTGCCATCTCATCGTCAGTCAGCTCAAAACCGAACAGATCAAGGTTTTCCCTTATATGATCGGGATTGCTCGAACCGGGGATCACGACGATGCCTCGCTGCAGATCCCAGCGCAGGATGACCTGCGCAGAAGATACGCCATGAGCTTCCGCAATCGCTTTGATCGTTTCGTTTCCCAACAGATCGGCAGTGTAGCCTCTCCCACCCAGCGGATACCAGCACTGCACCACAATGCCTTTTTCCTGAATGAACGGAACGACATCCTGCTCCTGATAATAGGGGTGGATCTCGTTCTGCACCAGTGCCGGTGTGATCGTGACCTGCGGCAGGAACTCGGTCAATTCTTCTACATACCAGTTGGAGAGACCAAGAGAGCGAATCTTGCCCTGCTCCACATATTTTTCCATAGCCTGGTATGCCTTCACATCGTTGGTTCCGGGATGGTGAAGGAGCATCATGTCGATGTACCCGATATCCAGCTTATTAAGCGCCATATCGATGGCGACCTCGGGATCGCTGAATTGATTCGGGTATATCTTGGTGATAACAAAGATTTCCTCACGGGGAATTCCATATTCCTCCATGCCTCTGCGAACGCCCTCGCCCACGGCCTCCTCATTTCCGTACATATAGGCCGTGTCAATGAGCCTGCCACCGTTTTCCAGAAGCGCCATCACGGAACTCACGCAGGTATCGTGATCGAGCGCATAGGTGCCGAGACCGAGGATCGGCATCTCATATCCGCTGTTCAGCAGCACGGTGAGGGTATCATAGTTGAACACTCCCACTGCAGAGCTGTCGGTAGGCGTTTTGTTCAGCGAAAACACCACAGTAGGATCGCCGTCTCCCAACACCTTACGAATCTGCTCCGGTGTCAAATCCTGTACCTTGCCGAGACGGGTAAAGCTCCACGTGTTCGTGTCATAATAGATTGTGATCTGGCTCCCCTGATACAGAATCAAGTCTCCGGGCTCCGTAGTGATTTTTTCGTCATTGGTTGGAAGCGAAACGCCAAGAGAACCGACTTTTTCAAACCCGCCGTAATCGTGCATAGCGACAGTAATATCGCCCTTTTTCAGTAATTCCATAAAAGCCTCTGCAGAGGAATTGTCCTCCGGCTTGATGATCAGGGTTTCGTCACCGACATATGCATAAATCATAGTTTCTCCGCTTCCATCCGATTTGTCCGCCGGAATCTGATCGGCAGACGTCTTGTTTTCGGAATCATGGATTTCCTCCGGTTGCGTAGAATTGTTATGCTCTTGGTTCTGTGCTTCGGAAGGATCAAGACTTGGTTCTCGCCCGGTTTCCGTTTTTTGACAGGCAGAAAGGCAGATCAAGAGCAACAATGTAAATGAAAGAATAGCCAGTAATCTTTTCATATCCATAGTCTCGCTTCCAATGGCAGTAAAATGATTCTGCTATTTGAGTTGGCGACCGAATTCATACGCTTCCTCTAATTTGGCTCGATGCTGTTCGGCTTCGCCTGCGTCGTTGATGCCACCGCAAAAGAGCGTATCAATAAGCTCCGCTTTTTCAAAGCAGTCGACCCAGCCCTGCAGTCCGGAAACTGCCTTTTCGGGAACATAAGCCTCATCCTCCGCAGCCACCGACAGCATATAAATACTACGGAATTTATAGTCCGACGGAAACAGCGGATTCAGCCGGTCGAGGAGCGTCTTCATCTGACCGCTCATCTCATAGTAGTAAATCGGCGTCACAAAGACCAGCGTATCCGCTTCCTTCACCTTTTCAGCGATCTCCACGGCGTCGTCCATCAGTAAACACTTTTGTGTTTTCTGGCAGGCCAGGCATCCAACACAGAATTTGATCTGTCTGCCTTTAAGGCTGATATGTTCAACGTCATGACCTGCGTCCTTTGCACCAGCGATCAGTTCCTCAGCGAGTCGGTCGGAATTGCTCCTTGCCCTCAGGCTGGTCGTAATGACAAGTACCCTGCTCATTTAAGATACTCCTTCATAAACGCCTCGATCTTATCAAATGGGATCGCGCCCTTGCCGCCGCCGTCATAAAGATCGGTATGGGAAGCACCCGGAATGATGAACAGTTCCTTGTTTTCGGTGTACTTGCTGTCCTTCACCATGTCGGCATAGGCGTCCCTGCCAAAGTAGCAGGAATGCGCCGCATCGCCGTGCATCACCAAAACCGCAGAGCGAATCTCATTGGAGTACTGCAGGATCGGCTGATTGATAAAACTCTCGCAGCCGATCACATTCCAGCCGCCGTTGGAGTTGAGGGAACGGGGATGATAGCCGCGACCTGTCTTGTAATAGTCGTAGTAATCCTTCACAAAATACGGCGCGTCATCCGGCAGCGGATCGACGACACCGCCGCCGAGCTTGTATTCGCCGCTTTTCAGGTCTTCCAGACGCTGTGAGCACATAGCGGCTCTCTTCTGATAGCGGGCTTCCTCGCTGTCCTCAGAATCGAAGTATCCCTTCGCGTTGACACGGGTCATGTCATACATGGTCGAGGCGACCGTCGCCTTGATGCGGGTGTCCAGCGCCGCGGTATTCAGCGCCAGACCGCCCCAGCCGCAAATGCCGATGATACCGATCCGATTCGGATCGACCTTGTCGCACAGGGAGAGGAAATCCACCGCCGCCATGAAATCCTCAGTGTTGATATCCGGGGAAGCCATGTAGCGCACGTTCCCGCCGCTCTCACCGGTGAAGGAGGGGTCAAAGGCAAGCGTCAGAAAGCCGCGCTCCGCCATCGTCTGCGCATACAGCCCGGAGCACTGCTCCTTGACGGCTCCGAAGGGGCCGCAGACCGCGATGGCCGGGAGCTTTCCCTCTACGCCCTTCGGAACGTACAGATCCGCTGCCAGCGTGATGCCGTAGCGATTGATAAAAGTGACCTTGCTGTGATCCACCTTGTCGCTTTTGGGAAAGGTCTTGTCCCATTCTTTTGTCAATGTAAGTTCTGCCGGTTTCATCATGATTCAATCTTCCTTTCGGTGATTATTATTCTTTGTTTGTCTGATCAGATAATCAATCCGATCAATTTTCCTCTGGCACTCGTGCATATCCTCCACCATATTGCAGCGCCGCAGCTTCAGGAATCTGACAAGCTCTGCCTCCTGTCCTGATTGATATAACTGCATCGCCCTCTCTATGAGCTCTTGCCGTACACCGGTATCGGCAAGAAAGGATTTCATTGTTTCCGAATAATCTGACACAGTAATCCGCACTCCTTGGCTCCTTGTTCCTTGGTTCGTTTTTATTATAACGCATTGACTTTATGCTCGCTAATGGTTATAATGAATATCATGATATTCGTATTAGGAATATCATGAAGGAGGAATACCATGGAGATAAGAACACTTCGGTACTTTCTTGCCGTTGCGCGGGAGGAAAATATGACGAGGGCCGCCGAGCAGCTTCACGTGACGCAGCCGACACTGTCAAAGGCTTTGAAGTCTCTTGAGGACGAACTCGATAAAAAGCTGTTCACCCGGCACAGCTTCAGCATTCGTCTGACGGATGAAGGCGTCCTGCTCCGCGACAGAGCGGAAGACCTTGTCAGCATGGCGGATAAGATCGAGAAGGAGTTTGTCTCGCTTGATGATGTCTCCGGCGGAGAACTGTTCCTCGGTTTAGCTGAATCCTATCAGATCAAGTATATTGCAGATGCGATTAAAGCCTTGAAGGAGCAATATCCGAAGCTGCAATACCACATCACCAGCGGCGACACGGAGCAGGTTGCGGAAAAGCTGCAGAAAGGGCTTTTGGACTTTGTTGTCCTCGCTGAAGAACCGGACAGGAACAAGTACGAATTTATAGCTCTTCCAGAAGCGGATTGCTGGGGGGTGATATTCCCCGCAGATGATCCTCTTGCGGAGCGGGAGAGCTTCCGCCCTTCCGACCTCCGCGGGCTTCCGATGTTCTGTTCAGAGCAGGCTTGGCATCAGGAAATAAAGAATTGGGCTGGACGCGATTTTGATGCTTTTCATCTGGAAGGCTCGTTCCGGCTGTCATACAACGGATCGATCTTCGCCAAGGCAGGGCTCGGGTACCTGCTGACCTTTGATAAACTGATCGACGTATCATCAGACAGTGGGCTGGTATTCCGGCCGCTTACGCCGTGCCTTGAAACAAAGCTGTATCTTGTCTGGAAGAAGTATCAACCGTTTACACCGATTGCCGAACGGTTTTTGGAGCAGGTCAAAGCTTCATTT
>CAMVGD010000053.1 GCA_947166925.1 uncultured Clostridia bacterium
ATCTGTCGGCGGCGCGATGCCGGGCGATGATTTCTACTATGCGGCCGATCCTTCGTAAGATCGTAAAAACCTGCGTTCCCATCGCAGTTTATATTCTGATCTGGCAGCTGCTGTCGATGCTTGTCGGCAGCAGGCTGCTTTTGTTGCCTTCACCGTTCGATACGCTTCGGTCGATGAAGGACATCGTCGTTTCAAGAACCGGATGGCAATCGATCGGCATGACGGTGCTGCGTATTTTGTGCGGCTATTTTGCCGGCTGCTTGACAGGCGTCATCTTTGCGGTTCTGACATCGCATTTCCGCGTATTTGATTGGCTGTTGAGTCCGCTGCGGTCGCTTATCAAGACGACGCCGATCACATCGTTTGCCCTGATTCTGCTCGTATCCGTCGTTTCCGGCATGGTGCCGGTCATCGTCGCGATGATCGTTGTAATCCCGATGATATGGCAGACAACGGAGGAGGCGATCCGGAATCGAAGCGTACATCTGTCCGAGATGGCGCAGATTTATCTGACGCCATGGAAGAAATTCCGGTACGTAACGCTGCCGCAGGTCCTGCCACAGTTTTTTGCGAGCGCATCTATCGCGCTCGGATTTGCATGGAAAGCGGTGATTACGGCTGAGATCCTTGCGCTGCCGAAGCTGGGGATCGGCAGACAGATGCAGTTTCATAAGATCCATATCGAAATACCGGAGCTGTTTGCGTGGACGCTGCTGGTTATTATCCTGTCCGTTATACTGGAATACATCATAAAGCGATTGCTGCGGAAAGCGGGGCAGAGATATGATTGACATCACGAACCTTTCCGTCCGATTCGGAGAAAAACAGGTATTCGACAACTACAGCATATCGCTTCCCGACGAAGGCGTCATCCTGATTTCCGGGGAATCCGGGATCGGGAAAACGACGCTTCTGCGCGTTTTGTGCGGACTGCAAAAACCGGATCAAGGAAGGATCGAAGGACTCGGCAATCGCAGAATCTCGTTCGTATTTCAGGAACCGCGTTTGCTGGATCATTTGACTGCGTTTGAAAACGTCGCTTTGGTTTCCGATCGCATCACCGCGGAACGCATCCTGCGCGAACTGAATATGCAGAACGAACTGAACAGTAAAGCGGGTAAGCTTTCGGGGGGACAGAAACAGCGCGTTTCCCTGGCGCGCGCGTTTGCGTATTCAAATGATATCGTCCTTTTGGACGAGCCGTTCAACGGTCTTGATGCACAAAACAAAGAAAAGGCGGCGTCCATGATCCGGACTGCACGACTTGCCGTCGTCGTTTCACATGATCCGGACGATGCGGAACTTCTTTCCGTCGACGAAAAAATACAGCTTTGACTTGCACTTTTTTTGCATATATGGTATGATATCATATCAATATTATGCGGAGGAGTGCATATGGGTATTGTCATTCGTGATAAGAAGTTCCCGTCATCGACCGGAATCTGCGACATTCGCTATCGGATCTGGGCGCCGGATGAACCGCGGGCCTGCATTCAGATCATCCACGGAATGGCAGAGCACATCGAACGGTATCATGATTTTGCCATGTTCCTTGCCGAAAACGGTTTCCTGGTATTCGGCATGGACCTGCCCGGTCACGGCAAGTCGATCGGCAAAGATATGCCGATGGGCTATTTCGGCGATAACAACGGTTGGGACAATCTCATCAAAGACAACAAAACAATGCACGACGCCGTGATGAAGGATCATCCTTCGCTGGCCTGTATTCTGTTCGGTCATTCGATGGGCAGCTTCCTCGCGAGGACGTATGCTGGTCGTATGGGCGTTGATTTTGATGCATTCATCTTTTCCGGCACAGCCGGCGCAAATCCTTCGCTTCCGCTTGCAAAGATGTTTGCCAAGCGCGGCGTAAAAAAGGGAAAGGGCAAAACCCCGAGCGAAACGCTGAACAAGCTTGGATTCGGCGGCTACAATAAAAAATTCAAAGACGCAAAAACACAATTCGACTGGCTTTCCCGCGACACATCCTCTGTGAACAAATATGTAGAGGATCAGCTTTGCGGCTTCACGTTTACGCTGAGCGGTTTCTATGACCTGTTTAACGGTTTAAGTGAAATATCAAACCTGAATTGGGCAAAGCGCGTACCGAACCGTCCGATTTTTCTGCTTTCAGGTGCGAAAGATCCCGTCGGAAACATGGGCAAGGGCGTAAAGCAAGTCAATCAGTGGCTTTTGAAAAGCGGTCACAAGGTCACCATGAAGCTGTATCCGGAAGGACGGCATGAGATGCTGAACGAAACGAACCGCGAGGAAGTGTACAACGACATTCTGCTGTTTGTCGAAGCTGTCTGTACGGCAGGGGAACGGGAATGAGCGTACTGATCTATCGCGATGTAAAAACGGTCGGCGTTTGCGCCGCAACAATGATCGCCGCAAATATCCTGGCAGAACCGAAATGCGTCATCGGCGTGGATTATCATGAAACGCTGCTTCCGGTATATGATTCGCTTTCCGCTATGACGGAGAACGGACTGATCACGTGGAACGATACGCAGATCTATCAGTTATTTGAGTTCCTGCCGGATAACAGCGGTGAACAGCGGATTGCAAATCTGCTCGGTAAAGCGCTGTTTGCAAAGACCGATATCTGTGAAAGGCAGTACACGGTTCCGTTTTCTGTCGATCATACGCCGGAGGAGACCGCGCATCTGTATGAGCAGGCGATCATGGACGACGGAGGACTTGACCTTGCCCTCATCGCTGTCAGGCACGACGGCGCTCTGCTGATGAATCAGAGCGCGGACCGTGATCCGGCTTCGCATATGCAGGCGATCGACGGAGATTGGTTTATCACCGCCGGGCTGAATGTCCTGATGCAGTGTAAACATCCGATCGTTGTTGCGACCGGCAAAAACGTATCCGGCACTGTCAGAGCAATGCTGAAGGGCAATCTTACGGAAACGCCTTTGGCGGCGCTGCGGCTCCATCCCGGAGCGACCTTTGTATTAGATGAAGAAGCGGCAGAACTGCTGTGATTCTTTGAATAGAACCAGATGAATTAGGAGGAAAACATATGTCCGGACATTCCAAATGGGCAAACATTAAAAACAAGAAGGAAAAAACCGACGCACAAAAGGGAAAGATATTTACGAAGATCGGTCGTGAGATTGCGATTGCCGTAAAGGAAGGCGGCAGCGCAGATCCCGCTAACAACTCGAAGCTTCGCGACGTAATTGCCAAGGCAAAGGCCGCCAACATGCCGAACGACAATATCGCGCGTTCGATCAAGAAAGCAAGCGGCGACGGCAGCAGCATCGATTATGAAGAAGTCGTATATGAAGGTTACGGCCCCGGCAATATCGCAGTCATCGTAAACGTTCTGACCGACAACCGCAACCGTATCGCTGCGGAAATGCGTCATATCTTCTCCAAGAGCGGCGGAAACATGGGCGCATCCGGTTCTGTCGCATGGATGTTTGACAAGAAAGGTCTGATCGTAATCGAGCGGACCGCATTGATGGATGAAGATGAGGTCATGATGCAGGCGCTGGACGTCGGCGCAGAGGATTTCATCGCGCAGGAAGATGCGTTTGAAGTCTATACCGCTCCGGCAGACTTCTCCGCTGTCCGCGAAGGTCTTGAGGGGCTCGGATTCACTTTCCTGTCCGCAGAGATCGGACAGATTCCGAAGAACACCACGAACATCACCGATCCGGAAACGATCGAAAAGATCGAGCGGTTCCTTGAACGGCTGGATGACAATGACGACGTGCAGGAAGTATTCCATAACGGCGTTTGGGAAGAAAAAGAATAATAACGGATCATACACAGTAAGTATTAGAGAATGGAAAAGGAGGATCTATCATGGCGATTTCTGTCGTGAATGAAATGGGAACCGTCTCCGTTTCGGAAGATCTGATTGCAACGATCGCCGGTTATGCCGCGGTGGAAAACTACGGCATCGTCGGAATGTGCGCAAGAAGCGCCGGCGACGCGATCGTTGAATTGTTCGGCAGAGAGAATCTGCAGAAAGGCGTTCTGGTCGAAAAGATCAGCGATACACAAGTCGATATATCCCTGCATGTTGCACTCCAGTACGGCGTGTCGCTGCCTGCAGTATCGCAAAACACAAAGCAAAACGTACGGTATCGGATAGAGGATCTGACCGGAGTTTCGGTTCGCTGCGTGAATATCTTTGTGGAAAGCATTCGCGTCCAGTAAGCGATATTCGGAGGGTTTGAGCATTGAGCATTCAAAGCATTAACGGTGCGTTGCTGCGGGATCTGTTTCTCGGCGGCGCGGCCAATCTTGAAAAGAACAAGGCGTATATCGATTCGCTGAACGTATTTCCGGTTCCGGACGGCGATACCGGCACAAATATGTCCATGACGATGCAGGGCGCTGTTAAGGACCTCAGATCCATGCCTGATTCCGTATCTGTCGGAGACGTCATGGACGCTGTGGCTCTCGGCGCACTGAAAAATGCGCGCGGCAATTCCGGCGTCATCCTTTCACAGCTGTTCCGCGGGTATCAGCAGATTTGCAAGGGACAGAAAGAGATCGACGTCTGCATGCTGGCGGAAGCGCTTGAGACGGGGACGAACGCCGCGTATAAGGCTGTTATGAGACCGAAGGAAGGGACGATCCTGACGGTCTCCCGCATGATCTCTCAGGCAGCGCTTGCTCTTACGAAAAAGAAAAAGCGCGTTTCGCTGGAAGACTTTATGGATCATATCCTTACAGTCGGTCAGGAAGCGCTTGACAATACGCCGAATTTGCTTCCTGTTTTGAAAGAAGCAGGCGTAGTCGACAGCGGCGGTTTCGGACTTTTGACCGTTTACCGCGGATTCAAAGCCGTTCTGATGGGCGAAGATCTTCCGGATATGGAAGAAGAAATCGAAGCGGAGCCCGAGGAAATGCCGGAGGAGGGCGCGAACCTCGATCATTTCTCAACCGAAGATATTGAGTTCGGCTACTGCACGGAATTCTTCATTGTGCGTCTCGTGGAAGGCTTTTCCGAAGAAGATCTTGAAAAACTGCGCGATCATCTGGTCCGCGTCGGCGATTCCGTCGTCGTTGCGGCAGGTGAAGATTTCGTGAAGGTGCACGTTCATTCAAATTGCCCCGGCAAGATCCTTCAGTTCGCGATGCGCTTCGGCGAGCTCGATCGGATGAAGATCGAAAACATGCGCGAACAGAACCGGCAGCTTATCGAGCAGAAAAAGAGAAATGAGAAGGAATACGGCATTATAGCGGTCAGCGCAGGCGACGGGATCGACGAGATCTTCCGCAATTTCTCCGTTGATCGCATCATCTCCGGCGGTCAGACGATGAATCCGAGCATCGATACCATCGTAAATGCGGTCGGACAGTGCAATGCGAGGAACGTATTTGTGCTTCCGAACAATTCCAACATCATCCTTGCTGCGCAGCAGGCACAGAATCTCTGCTCGTGCAACGTGATCGTTCTGCCGACCAAGACGATCCCGCAGGGGATCGCCGCAGCGATGTCGTTCAATCCGGATCTTTCGCTTGAGGAGAATCAGGAAAACATGCAGGACGCGATCCATGAGATCGTATCCGGCGCTGTGACCTATGCGATTCGTGAAACGCATTATAACGGAAACGATATCAAGGAAGGCGATATCATCGGTATCGTCGACAACGATATTGCCGCCGTTTCTCCGACCGTGAACGAAACCGTTGAACAGATTGTACGCCGCATGATCGAAAAGCGCGATATTGACGATCCGATCGTCAATCTGTATTTCGGCGATACGATTGAAGAAGAAGATGCAAACGCACTTGCAGAACACCTGCAGGAAGAATTCGAAAATGCTGAATTCATCGTTGCAAGGGGTGGGCAGCCGTTATACTATTATTACCTTTCCGTGGAATAAGAACGATCAGCCGCCGAAAGGCGGCTTTTTTGTATGGAACTGATCGATCTCAAAGGAATCGGACCGAAACGTCTTGCGCTGTTTTCGGAGCTCAATATACATACCCCGGAAGACCTTCTGCGGTTTTATCCCAGGGAGTATTTGGATTACTCGCAAATCGTTCCGATCAAAAATACCGCAGACGGTCAGCGTGTTTCCGTAAATGTAACCGCGCTGTCCGATCCGACCGTCTTTTATACCAAAGGGAAGTATATCGTTTCGCTTCGTGTAGCTGATGCAAGCGGAAAAGCGACGCTTCGGTGGATGAATCAACCGTATCGGCTCAATCAGTTTCACGCGGGGGATGTGATCTGCGCGAACGGCGTCGTTTCAAAAAAGCGCGGGACCGTATTGTATAATCCGCAGATCAATCGCACCGGAGGCGGCATTATTCCGGTCTATGAATCGATTAAAGGACTCACGCAGACGGTGATCCGCGAATCGATCGGGGAGATTTTGCAGCACTGCGAGTTATCGGATCCGCTGCCGCAGGAATGGCTTTCGCAATACCGATTGATCGGTTTTCGCGATGCGCTGCATGCAATTCATTTTCCTTCTTCGACCGAAGAACTCGAATGCGCAAAACGAAGACTGTCCTTCGAGGAAACGTTTTTGTATTTCACCGCCATCCGCGCCGCGAAATCCGATCGGGAAAGAAAGAACGGGTTTTCGTTTCGGACGGACGGACTGCTTTCCGCGTTCAGAAACACCTTATCGTTTGATCCGACCGATGCGCAGCTGCGTGTCATGCGGGAGATCGAAACCGACATGCATTCCGATCGACCCATGAACCGGCTCGTGCAGGGCGACGTCGGAAGCGGAAAAACGCTTGTGGCTGAATATGCGTTAAGCATTGCCGCGTCCAACGGAAAACAGGGCGTGCTGCTTGCGCCCACGGAACTCCTTGCAGAACAGCATTACCGCACGTTACGGAAACGATTTCCGAATGCATGTCTTTACGTAGGCGGCATTCCCGCCAAAGAAAGAGCGGAGCTTCTGGAACGGATCGGTTCCGGCAAGGCGGAGATCGTCATCGGTACGCATGCGCTGCTGTCCGATTCCGTCAGATTCAGGGACCTCGGACTCGTCGTGACGGACGAGCAGCATCGGTTCGGCGTTTTACAGCGTGCGAAGATTGAAAACAAGGGCATTCGCCCCGATGTTCTCGTTATGTCCGCAACGCCGATACCGCGAACGCTTGCGCTGCTGATCTACGCAGATCTCGATCTGTCCGTGATCGATATGCTTCCGCCGGGAAGAAAACCGATCAAAACGCACTTTGTGCCGCAAACAAAGCGGAACGATCTCTATCAGCATCTTGCCGCATGTGCGAAAAACGGGGAGAGAGCTTATGTCGTTTGCCCGCTGATCGAACCGACGGAAGGATACGAAGGGTTATCCCTCGAGGAATTGTACGAGGAGATACGCGCGAAGCTTACGGGAATAAAGATCGGGATCCTGCACGGACATTTGCCGGATCCGGAAAAACATGCGGTCATGGAACAGTTCCGTAACGGAGCGATCCCGATCCTGATTTCAACTACGGTCGTCGAAGTCGGCGTTGACGTTCCCGAAGCAACGGCAATGGTGATAGAAGGAGCGGACCATTTCGGACTTGCAACACTGCATCAGCTTCGCGGACGCGTCGGCAGAGGAGAGAAGCCTTCTCACTGCTATCTGCTTGCGAAAAAGATGACGGAGCAGGCAAAGCAGAGGATCCAGGCAATGCTGGAGAGCAGCGACGGATTCGAGATCGCACAAAAGGATTTCGAGATCCGGGGAAGCGGCGATCTGTTCGGCGTACGGCAAAGCGGGGACGGCGAAATGATCGGCGTGCTGTCCGGAACAACGGTGGAGATACTCGAAGCAGCATCCTCCGCAGCGGATGCGGTTTTCACGCTTCCGACCATACAGTACAACGCGCTTCTGGAACGTGCGAAAGCAAGATACAGAACCTTTGATCAGATCGCGCACAATTGATAAAATCGCCGTTAAAGCGGCGATTTTATCGGTTCTGTGTGGTTTATCTCATCATGGACGAGGATCCGTTCATGTTGTTCTGGGCGTATGCGATCATACGCTTGACCATTTCACCGCCGACCGAGCCCGCTTCGCGCGAGGTAAGGTCGCCGTTATAGCCCTGCTTCAGATCCACATTGAGAGAGTTTGCAACTTCATACTTGAAGTTCTGAAGCGACTGTTTGCTTTCGGGGATCAAAGCTCCGTTTCTGCTCATGATTGGTTTCTCCTTTCTGTTCAGTGAAGATTCTTTTCGGCATAAGCGATCATGCGCTTGACCATTTCACCGCCGATGCTTCCCGCCTCGCGAGAGGTCAGATCGCCGTTATAACCCTGCTTCAGGTCGATATTCAGAGAGGAAGCGACTTCGCTCTTGAAGGACTGCAGCTTGCTCTTGGAATCGGAAGAAGTGTTATTGCTGTTGTTGCGTGCCATGTATTTCACCTCCTTGTCGGCTTTTGATACCCTTAATCTTTGCAGACTTTGCCGAATTATGAACGGAAAATTCTGTAACTGAGCGTAAATTTTCGCACACCGACAGATTTCTGCGCTTCAAACAGATTTCTTCCTTGAATGATGAATTGAAATGTAGTATAATAAAATGAAATTTTATGGAGAATCAGAGAATGAGAACGGATCGTTTCGTTTCGGAAACAGAACTAATCAAACAACGTGCCATCGCTTCGGACCTTGCGCTTGAGATCAGACCGCGCGGACTGAGATTCTTTGTCGAGACGTTTGGGTGCCAGATGAACGTCAGGGACAGCGAGACAGTCAAAGGCTGGCTCGCGGAGATCGGCTATACAGAGGCGGAGAATAAGGAATCTGCCGATTTTATCCTGTTCAATACGTGCTGTGTTCGTGACCACGCAGAAAAGCGTCTGATGGGGAACATCGGCGCGCTGAAAGATCGCAAGGATGCGGACCCGGGCGTGATCATCGGTATTTGCGGATGCATGATGCAGCAGGAGGGGATGGCAAAGAAACTGCTGAAACGATTCCCGCACGTCAGCATGATCTTCGGAACAAACGTATTGTACCGGTTCCCGGAGATGCTGCGGGACGTTTTGAACGGCGAACGCATCGCCGTTACCGATCGCGCGGACGATGCGATCGCCGAAGGGCTTCCGAAACTTCGGGACAATCAACGAAGCGCATTTGTCAACATCATGTACGGCTGCGACAACTATTGTTCGTACTGTATCGTGCCGTATGTGCGCGGGCATGAACGCTCCCGCAAACCGGAAGACATCCGCAGCGAAATGGTTGCGCTCGCAGAAAACGGCATCACGGAGATCACGCTGCTTGGACAGAATGTGAACTCCTACGGGAACGACGGGTCGACCGGCATGCATTTTGCACAGCTGCTGCGCTACGTGTCGGACGTCCCCGGCTTGAAACGCATTCGGTTTATGTCGTCGCATCCGAAGGATCTCAATGAAGACGTCATGCAGGCGATCGCCTCGCTGCCGAATGTGTGTCATCATGTGCATCTCCCGGTTCAGTCCGGCAACGATGAAATTCTGCGCCGCATGAATCGAAAGTATACCCGGGAACACTATTGCTCGATCATTTCACGGCTTCGCGAGCTGGTCCCGGATATTGAGTTCACGACGGACATCATCGTCGGCTTTCCCGGAGAAACGGATGAAGCGTTCCGCGATACGATGTCGCTTGTGGAAGAAATCGGATATGCGGCCGCATTTACGTTTGCGTATTCTCCGCGGCAGGGAACGGTCGCCGCAAGGATGGAAGATCAGGTGCCAGAATCGGTCAAGAAAGAGCGATTGAAAGCGCTGAATGAGCTGCAGACAAGAAAAACCGTCGAAAACAATGAAAAATACATCGGACACACCGGCGAAGTGCTCGTGGAAGGATTCGATGAAAGAGGAGAAGAAACGATGCTGTACGGGAAGTATCAGAATTTTAAAATGGTATATTTCCCCGGATGCCGTGAGCTTCTCAACCGTTACGTTACCGTAAAAGTCACACAGTCAAATAAAAATTCTTTGTTGGGAGAAATGATCGATGCATGAACTGAAAACGTATCTCGAATTGAGTGAAAAAGTAAAAGCGGACAAAGCGCTGATGGCTTTGATCGATGCATATCAGAAGGAAACAAAAGAACTGATGGAGCTTTTGCAGGATCCGGATTACGATGCGGAGAAAGCGATTCGCCTCACCAACGACGTGGAATACATGTCGGAACAGATCTCGCAGAATAAACTCTATCAGGCGTTCGTTGCGGCGAAGGATGCGCTTGAACGCGCGCTTCGCGAAATGGCGGCTATGTCCATGCCGTGCGACTGCAACTGCAGCACCTGTCATCAGAATTGTGATTCCCGGGAGGAAGATAAATGAGCGAATTGACGCCGATGATGCGCCAATATATGGAAGTGAAGCAGCAGTATCCGGATTGCTTCCTTTTCTACCGTCTCGGTGATTTTTACGAGATGTTCTTTGACGACGCCATCGAGGGCTCGAAGATCCTTGAGCTGACGCTGACCGGACGGGACTGCGGTCTTGAAGAACGCGCGCCGATGTGCGGCGTTCCGTATCATGCGGTCGATACCTATGTCAACAAGATGATATCGCTCGGTCACAAGGTCGCCATTTGTGAGCAGATGGAGGATCCGGCGCTTGCAAAAGGGCTCGTGACGCGTTCTGTCACACGCGTGATTACGCCCGGCACCGTCATCGAAGAAAAGATGCTCGACGGCTCCAGGAACAACTATATATTCTCGCTGAATTTTGCGGCGAACGGAATCGGGTATGCGTATTCGGATATATCGACAGGCGTTTTTTATGCCTGTGAGGTATACGGCTCCAATACATCCACGATCCTGTTCGATGAACTGACACGCCTTTCACCCTCGGAAATCATAGCAAACGAACAGCTGTTCGAGCAGGATTATCTGGCAAAGAGGATTCGTTCCGGATACTATCTCGAAAAACTGCCGAACGTGCGGTTTCATTTTGAACAGGCAGAAAAACGCCTGAAGCAGCATTTTTCCGTCGCGTCTTTGAAAGGGTACGGACTGGAAGGCAAAACGCTCGCCGTCGGCGCGGCAGGCGCTCTGCTGTCGTACCTTGAGGATACGCAGAAGAACGCGCTTTCCCACATCCATTCGATCAAGCTTCTGAACCGTTCCGCGTTCATGCAGCTGGATGCTTCTACCAGAAGAAA
Organism: uncultured Clostridia bacterium; assembly: GCA_947166925.1. Classification (GTDB taxonomy): domain Bacteria; phylum Bacillota; class Clostridia; order Christensenellales; family CAG-138; genus UBA3792. The sequence continues at coordinate 11,107 of CAMVGD010000053.1, forward strand.
TCTGGAATTGACGCAGCCGCTGCAGTTTAACGGGAGCAAGAAAAGCACGCTCCTGTATCTGCTTGACGCAACGAAAACAAGCATGGGTGCGCGTTTGCTCAGAAACTGGATCGACTGCCCGCTGCAGACAAAGAATGATATCGTCTATCGTCTGCAAGCCGTCGATACGTTTGTGCGCGATTTGCGGACGCGCAAAACGCTCGGCGAGTACCTCGATTCCGTGTATGATATCGAACGTCTGACCAGCAAGATCGCATACGGTACGATCAACGGACGCGACTGCATTGCGCTGATGAACTCGCTTCGGCAGATCACGCCGATCACAATGCTGCTTTGCGGCATCCCGACGGAAGCCATCGACGCAATCGTGCACGATCTCGACCCGATGGACGATGTGATCGGACTGATCGACGCGGCGATCGATCCGAACCCGCCTGTCAATATCAAGGACGGGGGACTCATCCGAAAGGGCTATAACGCCGAAGTCGACGAACTCCGTGCCGTATCCGGCGACAGCCAAAGCATGCTTGAACAGATCGCTGCACGCGAGCGCGAAGCGACGGGGATCAAAACGCTGCGGATCGGATACAACCGTGTTTTCGGTTATTATATCGAGGTCACAAAATCCTTTACGGCTAACGTACCGTATTATTACGAACGCAAACAGACGCTTGCGAATGCGGAACGGTATGTGACCCCGGAACTGAAGGACCTGGAAAAGAAGATCCTGAACGCTGCGGACCGGCTGCTGGAGCTTGAAACGGAACTGTTCCGCGACGTTCGGGAAACGCTGCTTGCGTGCACCGAAAGGCTGCAGCAGGATGCGTCCCTGCTTGCCAGACTGGACGTTTACCGTTCGCTTGCGGAAGTCGCCGTATCGAATCGGTATGTGATGCCGGTTATTGCGGACACGCCGGTCATCCATATTACAAACGGACGTCATCCGATCGTGGAACGGTCCATCAAAAACGGATTTATTCCGAACGATGTAAACCTCGATCTGGAAAACAACCGTCTGCTGATCGTAACGGGACCGAACATGGCGGGAAAATCGACATATATGCGTCAGGTGGCGCTGATCACCCTGATGGCGCATATCGGCTCGTTTGTTCCGGCTGACGCTGCGGAGATCGGTATTGTTGACCGCATTTTCACGCGTATCGGGGCAAGCGACGATCTTGCGTCCGGACAGAGTACGTTCATGGTTGAGATGAGCGAAATGGCGAACATCATCAACAATGCAACAAAAGACAGTCTTCTGATCCTGGATGAGATCGGCAGAGGCACCAGCACATTCGACGGATTGTCGATCGCCTGGGCGGTGCTTGAGCATATCGCCAATCCGATCCTGTGCGGCGCAAAGACGCTGTTTGCGACCCATTATCATGAACTGACCGAATTGGAAGGCAAGCTGGAAGGCGTCGTGAATTACAGGATCACCGTAAAGGAAATCGGAGACGACGTCCTGTTTCTCAGAAAGATCGTGAAGGGATCGGCGGATAAAAGCTTCGGAATTCAGGTCGCAAAAATGGCAGGTCTGCCGGAATCGGTCATCGGACGCGCAAAGGAGATCCTGCGGGAGCTCGAGCAATCGGATCTTCTGGTCCGTGACATCAAAGAGCCTTCAAGTCCGGAACCGATCATGGAATCCAAAGTTGAGCGATCGATCCTGAATGATCTGCAGAAGCTGGACCTTGACCATATGACGCCGATCGACGCGTTTATGAAGCTGCATTCCTATGCGGATGCGCTGAAAGGAGATTGATCCCATGGCAATGATCCATGTATTGAAGCCGCAGGTCGCAAACCAGATCGCAGCGGGGGAGGTCGTTGAACGGCCGGCTTCCGTTGTGAAGGAACTGATCGAAAACGCGATCGATGCAGGCGCCACTGCCGTAACGGTCCGGATCGAAAACGGCGGAATGCGAAGCATTACCGTAACGGACAACGGATGCGGGATCGCACGGGAGGATTGCCGGAATGCTTTTCTGCGGCACGCGACAAGCAAGATCACATCGGCCGACGATCTTTCCCATGTTCTGACACTCGGATTCCGCGGGGAAGCGCTTGCTTCCATCGCTTCCGTTTCCAGAGTGACGATGACGACACGGCAGAAAGACGCGGACGTCGGAACGAGGATTCTGATCGACAACGGCACCGTCGTTGCCGAGGAAGATTGCTCCTGCGTATTCGGAACGGCATTTGTCGTGGAAGAACTGTTCGCATCGGTCCCGGCGCGTTTGAAATTCCTGAAATCCGCGAGAACGGAAGCCGGATATATCGGGGACTATATCGGAAAGATGATTCTGGCAAGACCGGAGATATCGTTCCGGTATGAATCGGACGGCAAAACCGTATACGAGACCTATGGCGACGGAAGCCTTTATAATGCGGTCTTCTGCGTTTACGGATCAACGATCGCGGACAAGCTTGTCAAGGTCGATTACGACAACGGATACATGAAAGTGGAAGGATATCTCGGACTGCCTGAGATATCGCGCAACAACCGGTCCTTTCAAACGTTGTTTGTCAACGGACGATCGATACGTTCTGCTGCTGTTTCCGCAGCGGTTGCACAGACGTATGACACGCGTCTGATGATCGGCAGGTTCCCGTTCTTTGTATTGAATCTTTCGATTGCCCCGCAGGAGGTGGATGTGAACGTACATCCGACGAAGACGGAGGTCCGGTTCGCGGATGAAAACCGCGTGTTTACTTCTGTTTCGGCGGCGGCAAAGCTTGCACTCGGCGCGAGCGAACGGCATGTGGAATCCGCGCTGGACCATGTAACCCCGGTACAGCCGGAGCTGCCTAAGGAACCCGTCACAGCGCACAAAACGGTCTCGGCGCCGCGTATCAATTTCCACGAATACGCAAAGGGCGGATCCTATTCCTATCGGGAAAGCGATCTCAATACGTTCTCCAAATCGGGATCGGGCGGGAGCGTGCCGAAATACACGGTCCATACACAACCCGTTCCGGAACAGAGCAAAGCCCAACCCTCGGCGCCCTTGTTCTCGGATACGCCCATTGAGATCATAGGCTGCGTATTTCAGACATATTGGATCGTAACCCGTGATCGTGATATGTTCCTGATCGATCAGCATGCTGCGCATGAACGCAGATTGTATGACGATCTTTGTGCGGAGCTCACTTCGCAGCCGCTGCTTGTTCCGCGGGAGATCACGCTGACTCCGTCGGAGATATCTCTCTGTACGGATCGTCAGACCACGATGGAAGAACTCGGGTTCGGACTGATCCGAACCGGTGCAACGACCGTAACAATCAACGAAGTGCCTGTTCTGAACGGACAGATGCTGGGCGAATCGTATCTGCACGCGGTTCTTTCGATCCTTGCAGAACACGGGAAAGACGTAAAACAGGAGCTTTTGAAGGAACGGCTGATGCAGACGGCGTGCAAGCACGCGATCAAGGGCGGAGAAGCAATCGATCGGGAGGAGATCTCCGCATTGCTGAACGCTTTTTTGAGCGGAGATCTGCCGTTGACTTGCCCTCACGGAAGACCGGTTATCGTTCGGATCACAAGATCGGAACTGGAAAAAATGTTCCGAAGGATCGTATGAACAACCCGCCGACCGTTCTTTGCATTGTCGGACCGACCGCGTGCGGCAAAACGGCATTATCCGTGACGCTTGCCAAAAGGGCAGGGGGGGAGATCGTGTCCGCGGATGCGGTCGCGGTATATCGCGGAATGGATATCGGTTCCGCTAAACCGACTGCAGAAGAAAGAGACGGGATCCCGCATCATATGATCGACTGTGTCGACGTGACCGACGAGAGTTTTACGGTCTCGACTTTCCGAACGCTTGCACGTGCGTCGATCGACGATATCCTTTCTCGCGGGAAAATGCCGATCGCAGTCGGCGGAAGCGGATTATACATGGATTCGATTTTTGCCGATATGCAGTTCTCGGCGCCTTCGGATCCTGAAATCCGGGCTTCGCTTGAGAAAGAATACGACGCCGATCCGATCGCCTTTTTTGATGCCCTTCGGAAAGCTGATCCGGTCACGGCAGAAAGACTTCATCCGAACGATAAAAAACGGGTCGTCCGCGCTTCGGAAGTATTAAGGATAACGGGGAAGCCTTTCTCCGCGCTGAACCGAGCATTTGAAACAGCGCAGACCGAAAACGATACATATCACACAGTCAGAGTGGGTCTCAATATGAATCGCGATCTGTTGTACGACCGTATCGGCAAACGAGTCGATCGCATGATCGAGGACGGATTGGTCGAGGAAGCATACTCGTTTTTCAGACGGGGATTGACTCCCGCAAATTGCCGCGCGCTGCAGTCGATCGGATATGCGCAGCTTTACGATGTATATACGGGTGCGGCAGCGCTGCCTGACGCGATCGATCAGATCAAACTGGATACGAGGCATTTTGCCAAGAGACAGATTACATGGTTCAAAAGAAACCCGAAGATCACATGGTTCGATCCGATCCGGACGCCTGCAGATGAATTGATACAAAAGATACTGGAGTTAACGGAATGAAAATCGATGAACTCATCAAAGCCGCAGAAGAACGCACGAAAGACGCATTTTTGCGCGTCGATCGGATCGCGCTCACGTGCCAGGAACGCGTGCTGAACGCATTTCAGACACACAGGATCTCGGCAAGACACTTTTCTCCGACAGAAGGATACGGATATGACGATATCGGCAGGGATGCGCTGGACGAGGTTTTTGCGGATGCGCTGAACGCTGAGGCGGCGCTTGTAAGACCGCAGATCGCAAACGGAACGCACGCGATCTTTCTTGCGTTATCCGGAACGCTTGAACCGAATGATACCGTCCTGTCGTTAACCGGTACGCCGTACGATACGCTGGAGAGCGCCGTCGGACTCAACAAGGATCTTCCGAATGCGCTTTCACGTTTTGCCATTCAATTTCACTCGATCCCGCTCACGGATGAAGGGATCGATTTCAGAGCGGCAGAGGAGAAACTCAGATCCGACCGCTCGATCCGCATGGTCTATCTGCAGCGTTCAAGAGGCTACGCATGGAGAGAAGCGCTTACGATCCAAAAGATCCGCGAAACGATCTCCTTTGTTCGATCGATCCGACCGGACGTCATCATATTTGTCGACAACTGCTACGGAGAATTTACGGAGTCTGTCGAACCGACTGCAGCCGGCGCAGACCTGATCGCCGGAAGTCTGATCAAAAACTGCGGCGGCGGAATTGCGCCGACCGGCGGTTATATTGCAGGAAGAAAGGATCTGATCGAAGCCGTGTCATACCGCCAGACGGTACCGGGGTGCGGAAAAGAGATCGGCTCCTATGCCGCTTCTTACCGACCGTTCTATCAGGGGCTGTTTCTGGCGCCGCATACGGTGGCGCAATGTTTGAAATGCGCGATCCTGTTTTCTGCCTTGTTTGAGCTTCTTGGATACAAAACGCTTCCGCATCCGGATGATGCAAGAAGCGATATCATTCAATCGGTTATGTTCGGCACAAAGGAGGAAATGATTGCATTTATGCAGGCGGTACAGGCGGCGGCGCCGATCGACAGCTTTGTCGTACCGGAACCGTGGGATATGCCGGGGTATAACGATCCGGTTATCATGGCCGCCGGAACATTCGTTCAGGGCGCAACGACCGAGCTGTCCGCGGACGGACCGATTCGCCCGCCGTATACGGCATACCTGCAAGGCGCGCTGACATACGAGCATGCGGTGCTTGCCGCAAGAAGTGTGTTGAAAGCGTTAATAACTGCGCATTAAGCCTGTTACGCGACCGAGGATCTCGATGCGATCCATCGGATAAAACATGGGAGAGAAAGCGTCGTTTTCGGGACGAAGCTCGATCTCCTTTCCTTTTTGGAAAAAACGTTTGACGGTGACCT
>CAMVGD010000054.1 GCA_947166925.1 uncultured Clostridia bacterium
TTGTTTGATCGGGGAATCGCTGCGGTGAATACCGTTCCTGCAGCAATCCCCCCTGTCGCCTCCGGCGACATCCCCCCCCTTTACACAAAGGGGGCTCCGATCTCCTCTATGCCTCCCTTGTGTAAAGGGAGGTGGCAAGGCGAAGCCTTGACGGAGGGATTGTCTCATTCCTTATTCCGATAACAGGAGGTTTATCATATGAAAACCCGCAACGGTCTTTTCGCGGACGTTCCGGAAGAACAGTGGAACGACTGGCATTGGCAAGTCCGCAACCGCGCCGAAACGCTCGACGATCTCAAAAAGATCATGACGCTGACCCCCGACGAGGAGGAAGGCGTGAAAAAGACGCTCGGCAAGCTCCGCATGGCGATCACGCCGTACTATCTCTCGCTGATCGATCTCGACGATCCCTTTGATCCGATCCGCAAGATGGCGATCCCGCGCGCGGAGGAGCTCGAATATGCCGATTACGAGGACGCGGATCCTCTGCATGAGGACACCGACTCCCCGGTCCCGGGTCTCACCCACCGCTATCCCGACCGCGTACTGTTTCTGATCACGGACATGTGCTCCATGTACTGCCGTCACTGCACGCGCCGCCGCTTCGCGGGACAGAATGACTGCGGCGTCCCGATGGCGCAGATCGACAAGTGCATCGAGTACGTCGCAAATCATCCCGAGGTCCGCGACGTGCTCCTTTCGGGCGGCGATGCGCTGATGGTCGGCGACAAGGTGCTCGAAAGCATCATTTCCCGGCTTCGCGCGATCCCGCACGTCGAGATCATCCGTCTCGGCTCGCGCACGCCGGTCGTGTGTCCGCAGCGCATCACGCCGGAGCTGTGTGAGATGCTCAAGAAATACCATCCCATCTGGCTCAACACGCACTTCAACACGCCGAAGGAATTCACGCCCGAGGCGGCAAAGGCGTGCGCCATGCTTGCGGATGCGGGCATCCCGCTGGGCAACCAGAGCGTGCTGCTTGCCGGCATCAACGACTGCAGCCACGTCATGATGGAGCTCGTGCACGGACTCGTCAAGATGCGTGTGCGTCCGTACTACATCTACGCCTGCGATCCGAGCCTCGGTCTTTCGCATTTCCGCACGCCGGTCAGTAAGGGCATCGAGATCATGGAAGCGTTGCGCGGACATACGTCCGGCTACTGCGTACCGACGTTCGTCGTCGACGCGCCGGGCGGCGGCGGCAAGACGCCCGTCATGCCGACGTACCTGATCTCGCAGACGCCGCGGAAGGTCATTCTGAGAAACTTCGAGGGCGTCATCACGTCCTACACCGAGCCGGAGCACTATGTGTCCAACTGCCACTGCGACGTCTGCACCGGCAAGAAGAAGGTCGAAAAGACCGGCGTTGCGTACGTTGCCGAGGGCACGAAGCAGCACTATCTCGAACCGACGAAGCTGCTCAGAAACGAACGCCACGTCAAGCACTGAGGAAACCGTATGGAAAGCAAACTCGGCTTGAATTTCGATCTGGTCAATGAAGCGCGGGCAAGCGCGGCGCACGTCGCCGCCGACGTGCAGCGTTTCATCGACGTACACACCACCGTCACGGTCGAGCGCACGGTCTGCCGGCTTTTGGGCATCGACGGCGTCAACGACATGGACGTCCCCATGCCGAACGTCGTGGTGGACCGCATGACGGACAACGCGCTGCTGTCGCAGGGCGCGGCGTGGCTGATCGGCACGCTGATCCTCGAAACCGGGCTCGACCCGCAGGGCGTTGCGGAGCTGATCGACCGCGGCGAGATCGACCTCAATAAGCTTCCCGCGCACACCGAAGCGGAGATCCGTTCCGCCCTGCAGCCGTTTATCGACAGGGCGATGGCGCGGATCAACAAGAACGTCGCAAAGCGCAACGAGTATCTCGGCCGCTTCGGCGACAAGCAGGGTCCGTACCTTTACATCATCGTTGCGACCGGCAACATCTATGAGGATATCATCCAGGCGAAAGCGGGCGCAAAGCAGGGCGCGGACATCATCGCGGTCATCCGCACGACGGGTCAGTCGCTTCTCGACTACGTGCCCTACGGCGCGACGACCGAGGGCTTCGGCGGCACCTACGCAACGCAGGAGAATTTCCGGCTGATGCGCGCCGCTCTGGACGAGGTCGGTGAGGAACAGCACCGCTACATCCGGCTGTGCAACTACTGCTCCGGGCTGTGCATGCCCGAGATCGCGGCGATGGGCGCGTTGGAGCGGCTCGACGTCATGCTGAACGACGCGCTGTACGGCATCCTGTTCCGCGACATCAACATGCAGCGCACGATCGTCGACCAGTACTTTAGCCGCATCATCAACGGCTACGCGGGCGTTATCATCAACACCGGCGAAGACAATTACCTCACCACCGACGACGCGATCACGTCCGCGCACACGGTCCTTGCGTCCCAGTTTTTGAACGAGGCGTTTGCGAAGTGCGCCGGCATGCGCGAGGAGCAGATGGGCCTCGGCCACGCGTTCGAGATGGACCCTGCGGTCGAAAACACATTCCTCTATGAGCTTGCACAGGCGGAGATGGCGCGCGAGATCTTCCCGAATGCGCCGTTAAAGTACATGCCGCCGACAAAGTACATGACCGGCAACATCTTCCGCGGGCATATTCAGGATGCGCTGTTTAACATGGTCACGATCCTGACGAACCAGAAGCTCCACCTTCTCGGCATGATGACCGAGGCGATCCACACGCCGTTCATGTCGGACCGCGCGCTGTCGATCGAAAACGCGCAGTACATCTTCCGCACGATGAAGGATCTCGGAAGCGAGCTGACCTTCAAGGAGGGCGGCATCATCCGCACCCGCGCAAACGAAGTGCTGACGAAAGCGACCGAGCTTCTCAAAGAGATCGAAACGCTTGGGCTGTTCACCACGCTCGAACGCGGCATCTTCGCGGACGTCAAGCGCCCGAAGGACGGCGGCAAAGGTCTTGCGGGCGTCGTTCTCAAGGATGAGCACTACTTCAACCCGTTTATCGAGGTCATGAAAGGCAAGGTGGCAAACGAATGAGCAGCGGATTATACAACACGCATAAGATCGAGTTCGACACCACGCTCGACCTCACAAGGCTGAAGCCGTACGGCGACACGATGAACGACGGCAAGGTGCAGCTGAGCTTTACCCTGCCAGTCAAGGACGACGAACGCGGCGTGGAAGCGGCGCGGCAGATCGCAAAGAAGATGGGTCTCGACGAGCCGAACGTGACGTATCACGCGCCGCTCGACAAGGAGTTCACGTTTTACGTGGTCTACGGCAGCTGCGTGCACACCGTCAACTACGAGGACATCCACGTCATCACCGTCGAATCCGAGGTGATGAGCATGGAGGAAACGAACGACTACATCCGCGAGCACATCGGCAGAAAGGTCGTGATGGTAGGCGCCTCTACCGGCACCGACGCGCACACGGTCGGCATCGACGCGATCATGAACCGCAAGGGCTTCGCGGGGCATTACGGCGTGGAGCGCTACGAGATGATCGAGGCGTACAACCTCGGCTCGCAGGTAAGCAACGAGGACTTCATCAAAAAGGCGCTCGAGGTCCACGCGGACGCGCTTCTGGTCTCGCAGACGGTCACGCAGAAGGATATCCACATCCAGAACCTCACGAACCTCATCGAGCTTCTGGAAGCGGAGGGCTTGCGCGATAAGTTCGTGGTGGTCTGCGGCGGTCCGCGCATCACGCACGAGCTTGCGAAGGAGCTCGGCTTCGACGCCGGCTTCGGCGCGGGCACCTACGGCGACGACGTGGCAAGCTTCGTCGTCACGGAAATGGTCAAACGCGGCATGAAATAAGCCGCCAAGATAGATAACCGAAATCAACAAGGAGGAACAATCATGGCAAAGAAACCGGTCATCACTGCTTTGGAAGCAGCGAAAATGATTCCCGACGGCGCTACGATCATGTGCGGCGGCTTTCTCGCCTGCGGACAGGCGCGCGCCATCGTCAAGGAGCTGGTCAAGCTCGGCACGAAGGACCTCACGCTGATCGCAAACGATATGGGTCGTGCGGTCGGTCCGATGGGCGAAGAATTCTTCGGCATTGCAGAGCTCATCCACAATCATCAGGTCAAGCGCGTCATCGCAACGCACGTCGGCATGACGCCCGAGGTCGGCGAACAGATGAACGCCGGCACCCTGGAAGTCAATCTGATCCCGCAGGGCTCCATGGCGGAGTGCATCCGCGCGGGCGGCGCGGGACTGGGCGGCGTACTCACCCCCGTCGGCGTCGATACACTGATCGAGGAAAGCCCGCTCTGCCTCGGCAAGCAGGAGATCGACGGCAAGCCGTACCTTCTGATGAAGCCGATCCATGCGGACTTTGCGCTCCTCGGCACCTATAAGTGCGACGAAGCCGGCAACTGCTGGTACAAGGGCACGATGCGCAACTTCAACACCGTCATGGCGACCGCGGCGGACGTCGTCATCGCCGAGACCGAATACCTCGTTCCCGTCGGCGAGATCGAGCCCGAGAACATCCACACCTACGGCATGTGCGTGGACTACATCGTGGAAGGAGAGAGAAAGTAATGGATAAGAATGAAATCAAAGCTTTCATCGCAAAGCGCTGCGCGAAAGAACTGAAGGACGGCGACGTCGTCAACCTCGGCATCGGCCTTCCGACCATGATCCCCGGCTTCCTTCCCGAGGGCGTTGACCTCGTCATCCATGCCGAGCTCGGCATCGTCGGCGCAGGCGCGACCCCGAAGCCCGAAGACCCGAACTACGATCCGTACCACGTCGTGGACGCGGGTGGCAACGTCGCATCCGTGGCGTTCGGCGGCGGCTTCATCGATTCCGCAACGAACTTCGGTCTGATCCGCGGCGGTCACGTCGACGCGTGCTTCCTCGGCGCGCTTGAAGTCGACCAGGAGGGCAACCTCGCAAACTGGATCATCCCCGGCAAGCGTATGCCCGGCATGGGCGGCGCAATGGACCTGTGCGTCGGCGCACGCAACTGCATCGTCTGCATGGAGCACACCGCGAAGGGCAACCCGAAGATCCTCGAAAAGTGCCGTCTCCCCTTGACCGCTTCGCATTGTGTGAAGAAGATCATCACCGAGATGTGCGTCCTCGAAGTCACCGAAAACGGACTTCTGATGACCGAGATCAACCCCGAGTTTACCCCCGAGCAGGTGCAGGCAGCAACCGCCGCGCCCATCACGGTCTCCGAGAACCTCAAGTCCATGATCGACTAAGCAAACATCACAAAAGCCCGACCGCATCGGTCGGGCTTTTTCATGCGCGCAAGCGCAATTCACGGCGAAGCCAATTCATGACCGCAGGTCAATTCATGGCGTGAGCCAATTCATGCGCCTCCGGCGCAATTCATCCCCTCATCAGTCAGCTATCGCTGCCAGCTTCTCCACCCTGAAAGGGGGAGAAGCCTCCGGTTGCGCGTATCCAAAAGCCTTCCCCTTGATGGGGAAGGTGGCGAGGAACGAGCCGGATGAGGTGGCACGTGGAAAAGCGCAGGTTTTTCGCGGATCAGTATCTCCCCTTCTTGACGGGGCGTCGGGTTTTGATGATTCTCATGACACATGCACCCCCTGTGCGTAGCGCTGTTGATTTTGTTGAAATTGTATTTTGGATACTCTTTCTTTGTCTGTCAAACAACAAAAACAACAAAATCAACAAGAATACACACAGGGGGTATTTGTATCACGCCGAACCGTCGTTCGGATAACGCAAAAACGATCCCGGAGTCTCCCCCGGAATCGCTATATGTGTCGTCATTTCTTTTCGATCGGCAGCCAGATTTCGCACCAGTGCGAATTGTTGACCGCTTCGTTTCCGTCCTCGAACGGCCAGTGGATCACGTTGATCTCCGGCGCGTTCCGAAGCTCGTAACCGGACGACGGCAGCCATTCCGTCACAAGGCGCTTCCGAAGCCCGTCGACCAGATTGGTCGGAAACTTGCACCGTTCCGTTTCGCAAACCACGTAAAGCCCTTCCGGAATGGACAGATGCTCATATCGCTTCGCAAATTCGCCAAGGTCCTCGTCAAAGTCCTCGAGCGCCCAGTGGGGCAGCTTTGCCGCAAAATAGAAATCATAGCCCTCGTCGTCAAAGTTCGTCAGCACGGCATACGTGGTCTCATGCTCCCGGCTCATTCCCTCCAACACATATTGCTCCAGCCGTGTCTCGCAGGCAAAATAATGATCCTGATCCTGTTTCTCGTTCGGATCGCCGGTAAAGCGGCGTTTGAATCCGGTCAGCAGCATGTCCGGTTTCGTTTCGATTCTGTAATCCATCATGCTTCCTCCTTCAAAATGCAGATTGATCGTCATGGGAGAAAACGACCTGAGTTTTGCCCCGTCCATGCGCGCCCGGGACGGCGTTACCCCGTGGAATCTCTGGAATGCTCTTGCGAAGCTGTCCGGGCTTTCGTAGCCGTACTTGTACGCAACGTCGATGACCCGTGCTTTCCCCTCTGCAAGCTCCGCGCCCGCCGCAGACAATCGCCTGTTCCGGATATACTCGCCGAGCGTATAGCCGCAGAGGATGCTGAATGCGCGCTGAAAATGAAACGAGGAATAATAGCTTTCGCCCGTAATATTCGTTGTGTCCAGCTCATCGCAAAGATGCGCCTCGACGTAGTCGATTGCCTGCTGTATCGCTTCGATCCATTCCATGTCCGTTTCCTCCTGACACGATCATCATACACGCTTTTTGCGAAGCTGTCCCGACATATTCTGCGGTCGTCTGTCGGTTAAAAGCGATCCCGGGGCTTTCCCCGGGATCGCTTTTATTTTGATTCTTATTTCGCCGCTTTCGCTGCGCGGATGGATTCGATCAACTCGGGTACGACCTTGAAGAGGTCGCCCACGATGCCGTAGTCCGCACACTCGAAGATCGGGGCGGTCTCGTTCTTGTTGACCGCGATGATGCATTCGGATTCCTGCATGCCCGCCTTGTGCTGGATCGCGCCGGAGATGCCGAGCGCGACGTACACCTTCGGGTGGACCGTCTTGCCGGTCTGTCCGACCTGGTGATCCGCGCCGATCCAGCCCGCGTCGACGCAGGCACGGGACGCGCCGACCACGCCGCCGAGCTCGTTTGCAAGCTCCTCGGCAAGAGCGAGACCCTTCTCAACGTCCTTGCTGATACCGCGACCGACGGACACGATGTAGTCCGCGCCGATCAGGTCGACCAGCTTCTTTGCCGCCTTGACGACCTCGACGACCTCGGTCTTGATGTCCTCGGGCTTGAGGTCAAACGCGGGATGCAGAAGCTCGACCTCACGCGGATTCTCGCGCTTCTTCATAACGCCGGGGCGCACCGTCGCCATTGCGGGACGGAAGCGCGGGCAGATGATGGACGCCATCAGGTGCCCGCCGAACGCCGGACGGGTCATCTTGAGGTCGCGCGCGACGGAGTGATCCGCGCCGGCAAGCCGGACGCTCTTGGTGCGCTCGATGCGGTCCTCGGGAAGCGTGGACGCTTCTTTGAGGAACTGCTGGTAGTTCCCAAGGTCGATGTCGAGATGCGTGCAGTCCGCGCAGAGACCGGTGTGCAGTCTTGCCGCGCAGCGCGGCGCGAGGTCTCTGCCGATCGTGGATGCGCCGAACAGAAGGATCTCGGGCTTGAATTCCTCGACCGCGTCGACGATGACCTTGGTGTACGCATCGGTGGTGAACGTCGCAAGAAGCGGGCTGTCATAGACGTAGACCTTGTCCGCGCCGTAGAGTCCGAGCTCCTTTGCAATGCCGTCGACATTGTCGCCGAGCAGGACGCCGCAAAGCTCCACGCCGAGCTCGTCGGCAAGCTTGCGTCCCTCGGAGATGAGTTCGAAGGTGGTCGGCATCATTTCGCCGTTGCGCTGTTCACAAAAGACCCAAACGTTCTTGAAGGCTTCGATTTCGCTGCTGTTAAACAAGATTCCGTTCCCCCTTCCTCAGATGATGTGCTTCGCGGCGAGAATCCCCGCGAGCTTGTCGGTGGTTTCCTTTCCGTCGCCCGGAAGCATCATGCCTGCGCCCTTTTGCGGCGGTGTGAACGACGTGAGGATGTTCGTGGGAGAACCCAAGAGTCCGATCGTGCTCTTGTCGATCAGCGGATGATCCTTTAAGGTGTCGTACGTCATGGTAACGACCTGCTTTTCGTAGCACTCGAAGATGCCGCCGATGTTCATGTAGCGCGGCTGGTTCAGCTCCTTGATGCAGGTGATCATGCAGGGCGTGTGCACCTTGACCGTCATATATCCGTCCTCCAAGATGCGCTTCACGGTCAGCACGTCGCCGTCCTTTTGGATCTCGCCCGCATAGGTGACCTGCGGCAGATGCAGCTTCTCCGCGATCTGCGGACCGACCTGCGCGGTGTCGCCGTCGATCGCCTGGCGTCCCGCAAGGATGATGTCCTCGGGCTCGACGCCGTAGGTGTCGATCGCCGCCGCGATGATCTGGCTCGTCGCATAAGTATCGGAGCCGCCGAATTCACGCGCGGTGATGAGAACGCCTTCGTCCACGCCCATCGCCATGAGCTCGCGGAGCATGCCCTCTGCGGGCGGCGGTCCCATCGTGAACGCCACAACCCTGCAGCCTAATTCATCTTTGAGAGAAAGTGCTGCTTCGACCGCGTTCATATCGTCGGGGTTGATGATGGTCTGCATGGACGCACGGTCCAGCGTGCCGTCCGGATTGACGGCGACCGTTCCGGAGGTATCGGGAACCTGCTTTACGGTAACAAAAATCTTCATGTTCTCTGCCCTCCTTCTTACTTCACGCCGAGGTTTGCGGCGATGACCATGCGCTGGACCTCGCTCGTGCCCTCGTAGATCTCGGTGATCTTCGCGTCGCGCATCATGCGCTCCACGGGATATTCACGGGTGTAGCCGTAGCCGCCGAACAGCTGGACCGCGCGGCGCGTCACATCGGACGCGGCTTCCGCGGCGAACAGCTTCGCCATCGCGGCTTCCATGCTGCAGCGCTCGTGCGCCTGCTTCTTCAGCGCGGCGTTGTAAACCAGGAACTGTGCCGCCTGCATGCGCGTGTGCATGTCGGCGAGCTGGAACTGCGTGTTCTGGAACGCGCTGATGCGCTTTTTGAACTGTACGCGCTCGCTCGTGTACTTGATCGCCTCGTTGATCGCGCCTTCGCCGATGCCCAGCGCCTGCGCCGCAATGCCGATACGACCGCCGTCGAGCGTCTGCATGGCGATCTTGAAGCCCGCGCCTTCCTTGCCCAAGAGGTTCTCCTTCGGGACGATGCAGTCCTCGAAGATCAGATCGCAGGTGGAGCTTCCGCGAATGCCCATTTTCTTTTCATGCTTGCCCTGGGAGAAGCCCTTAAAGCCCTTTTCCACGATGAACGCGGAAATGCCGCGGTTGCCCATCTTCGGGTCGGTCATGGCGAACACCACGAACACGTCCGCGACGCTGCCGTTGGTGATGAAGCACTTTGATCCGTTCAGTACGTAGTGATCGCCGTCGAGCACGGCGGTCGTCTGCTGACCGGAGGCGTCGGTGCCGGCGTTCGGCTCGGTGAGACCGAAGGCGCCGAGCTTTCTGCCGGAGCACAGATCGGGCAGGTATTTCATCTTTTGTTCTTCGGTGCCGTGCTCAAAGATCGGCGCGCAGCACAGGGAGGTGTGCGCGGAGACAATGACCGCGGTGGTGCCGCAGACCTTCGCAAGCTCCTCGACGCACATGGCGTAGGAAAGAACGGCGCCGCCGGCGCCGCCGTATTCCTTCGGGAAGTAAATGCCCATCATGCCGAGCTTCGCCATCTTTTCGACGGTCTCCATGGGGAAGCGCTCTTCCTCATCGATCTCGGAAGCAAGCGGCTTCACTTCGTTTTCTGCAAATTCGCGGACCATTTTGCGAACCAGCAGCTGTTCCTTCGTCAGACGAAAATCCATTCTGATTTCTCCTTTATCTTTACTTCGTATACTTGAAGAAGCCTTCGCCGGTCTTGATACCGAGCTTGCCCGCGCGGACCATCTTGCGGATCAGCACGTTTGCGCGGTACTTAGAATCATGCGTTTCGTTATAAAGCACGTCCATGATGTTCAGCACGACGTCCCAGCCAATGAGGTCGCCCAGATGCAGCGGTCCCATCGGATGGTTGCAGCCGAGCTGCATCGCGATGTCGATGTCCTCCGCGCTTGCTACGCCCTCCTGCAGGACGCAGACGCCCTCGTTGCAGTACGGGATCAGGATCTTGTTGACCACGAAGCCCGGCGCCTCGTTGACGACGACCGGCGTCTTGCCGATCTCAACGCAGAGGTTCTTTGCCCATTCGACGAGCTCGGTCGGCGTGTTCGCGCCCGCAATGACCTCGACAAGCTTCATGACCGGGACCGGATTGAAGAAGTGCAGACCCACCATCGGGTGCATCAACCCTTTGCCCATCTCGGTGATCGACAGCGAAGACGTGTTCGTCGCAAAGACGGTCTCCTCCTTGCACAGCGTGTCAAGACGCGCAAGAAGCTCTTTCTTGACCGCCATGTTTTCCGCCACGCACTCGATCACGAGATCCGCGTCCGCCGCCGCTGCGACTTCGTCCACGACGATGCGGCTTAAAAGATCGTCCGCCGCTTCCTGCGTCATCTTGCCCTTCGCAACACGCTTGTTGAGAGACGCCGCGAGCTTGTCCTTATGCCGCTGCGCGCTCTCCACGCTCGTCGCGTACAGAAGCGCGGTGTGTCCGTTCGCCGAAAAGACCTGCGCGATGCCGCTGCCCATGGTTCCTGCGCCGAAAATTGCAACCTTCATGTTTGTTTCCTCCTGAATTGATTTTTTATAGTTGATTCGGACCCCTGTCCGTTGGTTTACCTGTGTCTGGTATTTAATCTTTCATGCGCCGCAAGGCGCAATTCACGGCGCAGCCAATTCATGCCCGTCAGGGCAATTCATGCGCCGCAGGCGCAATTCATCCATCCGTGAAAAGCTTATGCTTTTCCGCGTGTCCACCTCATCCGTCTCGGCTTCGCCGATCCACCTTCCCCTCAAAGGGGAAGGCTCTTCCCTGTTCACAGTTCCTTGTTCTCCCTGTGTAAGGGAGGGTGGTTCGCGAAACGAACCGGGAGGGTTGTCATTTGCCGGCGGAAGGGTTGTCACCTGTTCTGATAGGGCTCGTGTTTGCGCTTCTCCAGAAATGCGCTCATGCCCTCCTTCTGGTCCGCAGTCTCAAAGCAGCTGCCGAACAGCTTTTCTTCGATCACGATCGCCTCGTCCATCGGGACCTCAAGCCCCTCGTTGATCGCTTGCTTACAGGCGCGCACCGCGATCGGCGCGTTCTTTGCGATCGTTTCCGCAAGCTTTTCCGCCGCAGGTCTGAGTTCCTCCAAGGGATAGACCGCGTTGACGAGTCCGATGCGCAGCGCTTCGTCCGCCTTGATGTTCCGCGCGGAATAGATGAGCTGCTTTGCCATGCCGGGTCCGATGAGCCGCGCAAGGCGCTGCGTGCCGCCGAAGCCCGGCGTAATGCCGAGTCCCGTTTCGGGCTGACCGAACACCGCCGTGTCCGCGCAAATGCGAATATCGCAGGACATTGCAAGCTCGCAGCCGCCGCCCAGCGCGTAGCCGTTGACTGCCGCGATCACCGGGATCGGAAGCGTTTCAATACGGCGGAATACGTCGTTGCCCTTCTTGCCGAACGCCTCGCCCTCGACCTTCGTAAGGCTCGACATCTCGCCGATGTCCGCGCCGGCGACAAAGGATTTTTCACCGCTGCCGGTCAGGATCAGCACGCGGATCTCCGGATCGGCATGTACGGTATCGACAAGCGTATTAAGGTCGTTCAGTACTTCGGAATTGAGCGCGTTCAGCGCCTTCGGGCGGTCGATCGAAGCGATCGCAACGTTGCCCTTCTTTTCCAACAGGATGTGCGTCATAGGAACCTCCGCAAAAAACGGTTTTACCCGCAAACGGGCAGTTTATACCATATTTATTATAGTACATTCGGGTGCAATGCGCAAGCCCGATTCCGGCTTTCGGAAGATCGTATATTATCCGGTTTCTGTTTACGAACCGGACGCGCTGTGCTATAATCCCGTTCGGATGCAAAACCCTGAGGAGGCAGCATGGAACAGATCGAAACGGCAAACAAAAAACAGCTCCCCGCCATCTTGGCGCATCTGTTTGCGCTGTTTTCCGTTGCGGTCTGGGGAAGCTGCTATGTGGTGACGCAGAACCTTCTGGACGCTGGCTTTACCGCGGTGCAGATCGCGCCGATTCGCATGGCGCTCGCATACGTCGTGCTTCTTCTGATGCGTCCGAAGTTTGTCCGTCTTCCGTGGAAGGACGAGCTGATGTTCGTGCTGCTCGGCGTCACCGGCGGAAGCGTATACTTCTATTTTCAAAACACCGCGATCGCGGTTTCAGGGGATCAGACCGCAAGCGTTTCGATCATCATTTCGCTGACGCCGCTGTTTACGGTCATCCTCGCAAAGCTGTTGAAGCGAACAACCAGGGAACGCCTTTCCCGGCTTGTCTGGATCGGTTCGGCGATCGCCGTCATCGGCGTCGTGCTCGTGATCCTGAACGGCAGCCTGCATTTTCACATCAGCCCCTTAGGCGACCTTCTGGCGCTTTGCGCGGGACTTTCGTGGGCGTTCTACTCGATCCTGATCAAGCCCTATTCCGAGCGGATGGACAGCTTTGTGGTCACGCGGCGGGTCATGTTCTGGGCGTTCATTACCGCCGTCCCGCTCATGCTCGCCGTCGACGGCATGCCGAACCTTGCGCCGCTCTTTACGCAGCCGAAAGCACTTATCAGCTGGATCTTCCTTGCCGTGTTCGGCAACGCGGTCTGCTTCGCGCTGTGGAACATTGCGTTCGACCGGCTCGGCGTCGTCATCACGAACAACTACCTTTATGCGTCGCCGTTTGTCACGGTGCTCGTCGCGTGGATCATGTTGGGGCAAGTCCCCTCCTGGATGAGCATCCTCGGCGCGATCCTCATCACCGCCGGCGTCATATTGGCGCAGTGGGACAAACGAAAGGCATAAAAAGCATAACAGAAAGGCTGTGATCGCTCACAGCCTTTTTTTGTATTTCAATCAAAGCGGATTACCGAACTCGTCGAAATTCTCCTTTAAGGCACGCTCGGTCGAAAAGACCGGCAGGATCATGGGAACGATCTCAAAGAGTGTGACGGCGGCGCCGACGGTGCCGATCAGATCGGGATCCTTCCCGTATACGAAGATCAGCGGCAGCACCGAAAGCGGGATCAGAACGAGCCCGATTTTGAACCACAGATTCCCGAAATGCCGGTGCGCAAACTCCCACGTTTCCTGCGTTTTCATGGACCGCTTCGTGCGGTATCCGCTGACGCCGTTGATCCGTTTCGGCGGACGCTCTGCAAGGAGCTTTCCGAGCCCGATCATCAAAAGCGGGATCAGAAGATCCATCAGCAGCATAAAGATCCAGAATCCGGACATCGTCTTTCCCCCTTTCATCATCCTTATCATACCGCAAAATCGCACCGATCAAAAGGGCAATCGGTGCGAAATACGGTGCGCTATTCGGTTATTTATCGAGGACCTCCACCTGGATCGGCTTTGCGGCTTCCTCCATCATCGCAAGCTCATCGGGCGAAAGAACGAGGTCGAGACACGCGGCGTTGTCCGCGACGTTTGCGGGCTTTCGCATGCCGACCAAAAGACTCATGTTCTCGTACTGCGCCAAAGCCCACGCTTCAAAGAGCTGCGAAAAGCTGCAGCCGTGCGCGGCGCGGATCGGCTCCCAGGTCTCAAACGCGCGGCGCAGTCCCGCCTTGACCTCCGGCTGCACCCACGGGATGCGGGAGCGGATGTCCGTTTTCACGAACGTGCGGTCCATGAACGCAGGCGAGGTCAGAAAGCCCTCCTCAAGTACGCCGTAGGTCTGGAACGTCGTGCCGTGCGGTTTGCACGCGGTGAAGTATTCCCGCCCGTGGAACGGCGAAAGGATGCTGAAAAACTCCTGCACGACATCGACGTGTCCGCCATTCGCCTGATATTCTTCGAGGTCCGCGGGCTGGCTGTTAGAAAGCCCGTACGCGCGGATCTTGCCCTGCTCCTTCAGCCGTTCGAGCGCTTCGACCGTGTCCGAGACCGGAAAGCTTTTGCAAACGTAATGCACGATCACCGAATCGAGATAGTCCGTCTGCATGCGTCTGAGGGAATCCTCGACGTCGCGGACGATCGCGGTCGGGCGCGTGTCGTTGTTGACCGTGTAGCCGTCGCGCGAATAGTGGAAGTTGCCGCCCTCGTTCCGCCAGTTCAAGGAGCACTTCGTCTGCAGAATGAAATCGTGCCGGCGTCCTTTGAGCGCTTCGCCCAAGAGCCGTTCGCTTTCGCCCGTGCCGTAGACCGGCGCGGTGTCGATGTAGTTGATCCCGTGATCACGGCAGGCGTCGAGGAGGTTCCTTGCCTCTGCCTCGGTCGAATCGTGATCCGACCACACGCTGCCGCCGCCGAGTCCCCACGTGCCGAGCGCCACGGCGGAGACGGATAAATCGCTGTTTCCGAGCTTGCAATACCGCATATCGTTTCTCCCGCTGATTGAATTTATTTTATTATACCATGCCCGCGCGGGATTCTCAACGTCTGTTTTCCGGAAACGCAAAACTGCCGCATCCCCTTGATACGGCAGTTCCAAAACGGATGATGTTTATCGTTACGCGGCAGGCGCAAGCGTTTCTCCCGCGCCGATCGAGTTTGCGACGAGCGCGTCATAGTCTGCAGCGGAAAGATCGCAATGGTAGAACAGCCTGAAATACGTCTGCACCTCGGTCATCAGATCGTAGTCCGCGGCGTCCGGATAGAGAAGCTTTACCATCCAAAGCATGCCGAGGATCCGCTGCACGGACGGCGGGAAGCCCATCCAGTTATACGGACCGAACGGGACCTCGTAATACGTTCCGTTTTGGATCGCGGCGACGCCGCTCCACAGCGGGTCGCTCCCGACCGTTGTGTAGCAGCTGTCCGGCGCAAACAGGATCACATCCGGGTTCCAGAGAAGGATCTGCTCCATATCGACCTCGTTGCCGGTGCCCTTGCTCGACGGGCTTTCCACGACCGCAAGGTTGTTAGAAAGGAGGTCGATGATCTCCGCGTGATAGCTGTCCTTTGCGATCACGTTCAGCCCCTTTTCACCGGTGATGTACAAAAGATTCGCCTTGTCAACGCTGCCCGCGATCCCCGTGATCAGCTCGTATTTCGCGTCGCAGTATGCCGCCAGAGCCTCGGCTTCCTCCGGCATGTTGAGTAGCTCTCCGAGCTTGCAGTACGCGTCGCCCATCGTGCCGATCGACGCGGTGATGTGCACAAACGGAATGCCGGTCTGCTCCGAGAGCGCGTCAAGGTCCTCCCGGATCGAGCCCTTTGGCTCGCCGACGTCGATGACGACCTGCGCTTCGCTGCTTAGCAGCGTCTCGAGGTTCATCTCGCCCTTGCCGCCGTAGAGCTGTCCGAGCTCGGGCAGATGATAGTATTCCGTCGCAAGATACTGTTCCGCGGTCTTGTCCCACTTCTGCGCGATCCCGACGAGCTTATCGGGGCAGAGCGCGAATACGACGATCTGCGCCAGCGGTCCGGAGATCGCGACCTTGTCGATCGTTGCCGGCAGCTCCACCGTACGTCCGACGGAGTCTGTGAACATGCGGGTTGCGGACGCTTCCGGCGCGTCCGGCGTCTTTGCGCAGCCGATCGGAGCAAGCAGCAGGATCGCCGTCAAAAGCAGTGCAATTGTCTTTTTCATGGGCTTTCTCCTTCTTCCGTTTTGTCCGGAACGGGCAGGATCACCGATCCGCCCGGCGTTTCATAAAGCTGTGCGCGCGTGCCGTACAGCGTTTCAATCAACTGCGGCGTCAATGCCTATGCGGTCGGTCCGCACGCCGCGGTGCGTCCGTCCCGAAGCGCAAGCACGCGATCCGCGTACCACAGCGCATGCTGCGGGTTGTGCGTGGACAACAGCACCGTATAGCCGTCCTGTGCAAGCGCCTTTACGACCGACAGCACCTTTAGCTGGTTGCCGTAATCGAGCGAGGACGTCGGCTCGTCCATCAAAAGAATCCTCGTCTGCTGCGCAAGCGCGCGGGCGACATAGCATAGCTGCTGTTCCCCGCCGGACAGCGTATCGAAGCTGCGGTCGGAAAGCGCGGCGATCCCGAGCCGGTCAAGCGCTTCCGCGGCGATCTTCTCCTGCGCTTTGCCCGGGGATGCGAACGGCGACAGCGCGTGCGACGTACCCATCAGTACCATATCGCGCAGCGTAAATCGGAAGGTCATCGCATGCGTCTGCGGGATATAGGCGACGCGGTGCGCCGTCTCCCGCGGGGAAAGCGTGCGTGCGTCCGCTCCGTCGATTGCGATCGTGCCCGCATAGCGCTTCTGTTCGCCGAGGATACAGCGGAACAGGGTCGTTTTGCCGACGCCATTCGGTCCGAGAACGGCAAGAAACTCGCCCGGCGCGGCGTCGAACGTGACGCCGGAAAGCACCGGCGTTTTTTTGTATGCAAAGGTGAGTTCGCGAACGGAAAGGCTCATAGCGTCTTCTCCTTTCGCAGCAGCAAAAAGATAAAAAACGGCGCGCCGATCACGGCGGTCAGGATGCCGATCGGGATCTCGGTCGCAAGGAGATTGCGGGAAACGTCGTCGACGAGCAGCAGGAACGCGCCGCCCGTCAGCATGGAGCACGGCAGCAGTCCGCGGTTGTCGCTGCCGATGAGCTTTCTCGAAAGATGCGGAATGACGAGCCCCACCCAGCCGATCACACCCGAAACGGAGATCGCCGCCGCGGTCACGAGTGTTGCAGAAAGGATCAACGCCGCGCGCAGAAGATCGGTG
>CAMVGD010000055.1 GCA_947166925.1 uncultured Clostridia bacterium
GCCGTATGACGAGATGGTCGAGCCGACCTGTGCCGCCATGCAGGCGCCGGTGGAAGCCGAGCCCGCCGCGCCCCTGAAAACCGTCCGAAAAGCGGTCAAACGCCGCGGATGGCTGATCGCGGGACTGATCGCATGTCTGGTCGCCGCGCTGATCTTCGGCGTATTTGCAAGGCTCACAAAGCCGATCGTCATTCATTCGGCGGAAGAGGCGTTTACGGATGTCGCCGTGGAAGCGCCCGCCATCCCGATCGTCGCTGCCGAAGACGGAACGATTCCGCGCGAGCTGAACGAACAGCTGTACATCATCGTACAGCCCGGCAGCGATTCTTCCGAAAGCGGGCAAGCGGATCCGTATCAGGATATTCAGCTGTTCGTTTTGTATCAAAAAAACAGCGACGGAACAATGGAACCGGTCAATGGCGCCGATCTGACAGACGGCGAGATTTCGATCTCCGATCCGATTAACCGAATTTTGAAACTGACGGTTCGTCCGGGCGTTACGCTGCTCGCCGAACGCACCGGTGCGGAAATCAGCTTCTATGCGTATACGACGCAGTGGGTAAAGATGGTTCCGCAAACGGGAAAGGAGAACGAGACGATTGAAGTGACCCTTTCCGGCGTGGATGCGGTGTTCTTCGAGCCGTATGACAATACGGATCACGAGATCCTCTATCAGCGCGAGGGCTATCCGGTGGAGGCGGGCTTTGCGCTGCCGCGGCTGGTTCTGAACTATTACTTTTTGATGGCGCTTGCGGGCACGGCGATCCTTGCCCTCGTGTGGTTTGTACTGCGGCTCTGCAAAAAGGAGAAGGGAGCCCGCGTGCTCGGCGTACTGCTGATCCTTGCGGGAAGCTTTGTGATCGCGTTCCTCGCGGCGGGGTTCCCGGCGACGACGATCGCGCCGGCGCGGGAGCTTGCGTTCGTGCTCGTGATCGCGCTGCTTCTGATCGGCGCGGGGCTTTGCGGACGGAAGCTGCTAAAAAAGGAGTGAAGATTGACCTCCCTCTGATGAGGGAGGTGGATCGGCGAAGCCGATACGGAGGGAGAGACGGCTACCCCTCAGTCTGTTGACACAGACAGCTCCCCTGACAAGGGGAGCTCGACGATAAGGATCGAGGTTGTGAAAACTCTGTGGAGTTTTTTGCAGCCTCTTTTCTTTTTCCGGCGACGACGATCGCGCCGGCGCGGGAGCTTGCGTTCGTGCTCGTGATCGCGCTGCTTCTGATCGGCGCGGGACTCTGCGGACGGAAGCTTTTGCGGAAGGAATGAGCCGTTCCGCCTGCGCATAAAAAAGCCTTTCCCGGCGTGCGGAAAAGGCGAAAGGATCCATTGACTATCGGTTCCGGATCCCTCTGCAAACCAGGCAGGGGAGCGGAACCGTTTTGTTTCTGAGACGGAAACGCAGCGCACAGCCGATCTCGTATTCGGCGGAGTACGGCGGAAGCACGAACTGCAGCGCTTCGCAGATGCCCGGGATCCAGACGTACCAGTTATGACCGTGCCGGTATTCCAGATATTCGGCTTCGTCCGCGTACGGACGGAGCAGCGCATACGACGCCTTCGTCATTTCATAGTAATCCCTGTCCATGGTGCCGACCGCCGAAAACAGCTTTCGGATCCGGACGTGCTTTCGTTCGAGGACCTCCGGAATGTCGGTATAGGGACCGGCGGCGGACATGCAGATGTAGTTTCCCGCATATTCCGGCGTGATCGACAAAAACCAATGCGTCATCATGGAGCCGCGGGACAGACCGCCGACCGTGATGTGATCCCGGTTTTCGATCAGGGAGGCGATCGTTCCCTTTGGATAGACGCTGTATCGGTCTGCGACGAACAGCAGCGCGTCCGTCATGTCCTGCGCCATCGTCTCCGGCTCGTCCGGCTTATTGTTCAGCGTCACGACGATGAACGGCGCGGTGCGCTTCTCGTACGTCAGCCAGTCGTATATGTACCTGCCCTCCACGGGGCAGCCGAACAGCTGATACCGCCGCGTCAGCCACGAGTCCAGCGAACCGAGGTCGCCGTGCAGCAGCAGTACGATCTCGTAAAGAACGTGCTCGCTGTACCCGAAGGGCGTCCAGACCTTCAGTTCTTCCTCCGCTTTATAGAGGTGGGATGTGATCGTTCCCTGCTCCGGGCATTCCGTAAGATAATGCGCCGGGATCGTGTCTTCCGTCGGCGTTTCCGCCGCGAAAGCCGGCAGCGCCGCGCAGAGCAGGAGGATCCCCGCCAGAATGAGAGCGATGCGTTTCTGCGTCATAGGGTTCTCCGATACGGTGGATCGTGTTGTTCCGACACCAGTATATAACAGGATCGTCCGTTTGTAAATCGGATCCGCGCAAAGGACGGCAGGTTGTGAAAAACATGTGGAGTTTTTTGCAACCTCTTTTCTTTTTGCAAAGTATATGGTATACTGTATGGCATAATGGAGGATTGTGGGATGAAACGTGTTTTGATCAAGGTTTCCGGCGAAGCGCTTTCGAGCGCGGATCAGCCGGTATGTTTTGCAAAGGTCGAGGAGACCGCGAAGGAGATCAAGCTTTTGTACGACGCGGGACTTGAGATCGGCATCGTGGTCGGCGGCGGCAACATCGTCCGCGGACGCGACACGGTCATGCAGGAGCGTTCGCGCATGGACAGCATGGGTATGCTTTCTACCGCGATCAATACGCTTGCGCTGCAGGACTGTCTGGAGCGGCAGGGCATGCCGACCCTTGCCATGAGCGCGATCGCCATGACGCGGTTCATCGACGAGTACACCGCCCGCGGCGCAAGAGAAGCTTTGAGCAACGGCAAGGTCGTGCTGTTCGCCTGCGGGACCGGCTGCCCGTATTTTTCGACGGACACGGCGTCCACGCTGCGCGCGCTTGAGATCGGCGCAGACACGCTTCTGATGGCGAAGAACGTCGACGCGGTGTACAGCGCGGATCCGAAGGTCGATCCGAACGCGATCCGCTACGATCATTTGACCTACGACAAGGTGATCCGCGACAACCTGAAGGCGATCGACATGAGCGCGATCACCCTGTGCCGCGACAACAACCTGCCGATCCTCGTGTTCGCAAGAAGTGAGATCGACAAGGTCGCAAAGGGCGAGGCCGTCGGCACGCGCATCGACGGAAAAGAAGCTTGATATCGACGGGAAAACCGTAGTATACTATCTATTTGAACGAAACAATAAGGAGGGATCCGATATGCCGATGGAACTGATCGATGAAACCAGAGAAAAAATGACGAAAACGCTGAACGTTTTAAAGGCCGACCTTTCGAGCCTTCGCGCAGGCCGTGCAAACGCGCAGGTGCTGGACCGCATCACCGTGGATTATTACGGCACGATGACGCCCATCAACCAGCTCGGCAATATCTCTACGCCCGAGCCGCGCATGCTGATCATTGCGCTGTGGGATACCAAGATGATCCCCGCGGTCGAAAAGGCGATCCAGAAATCCGACCTCGGGATCAACCCGGCGAACGACGGCAAGGTCATCCGTCTCGTGTTCCCGGAGCTGACCGAGGAGCGCAGAAAGGACCTCGTCAAGACCGTCCGCAAAAAGGGCGAGGAGAGCAAGGTCGCGATCCGCAACATCCGCCGCGATCTGAACGACCAGATCAAGAAGCAGAAGAAGGACGGGCTCATCACCGAGGACGATCAGAAGCGTCTGGAGGAGAAGGGGCAGAAGATGACCGACGAGTTTATCAAGGACATCGACGCCATCCTCGGCGCGAAGGAAAAGGAGATCCTTTCGGTTTGACAAACGTGCTCGGACTGGACCTTGCGACGGCGGAAACGCTTCTTTTGGCAGCGGGCAAGCCCGTCCGCCTTGTGGAGGTACGCTCGAAAAAGGGCGCGAAGGGTACGGATCGGCGCGTGATCAAAACGCTCGAAACGGAAACGGAAACGGTCGTCTACTGGTCCGCGTTCAAGACGGAGGTCGAAGCATAACCGCACATCACTGCGAAGCAGCATGCGCCTGCATCGTTGCTTCGCAGAAACAGCATCATTTCTGATCAGGGGGCGTTGCGATTGACGCGACACCCCCGCTTGTTCGATAGGAGCAGTATGAGAAAGTATACGGACAGCGAGCTGAAGGCGTTCGGACTGACGCCGGACCGGATCCCGAAGCATGTCGCGATCGTCATGGACGGAAACGGTCGCTGGGCGACCGCCAAGGGACTTCCGCGGGCGGCGGGTCACCGCGCCGGCATGAATACGGTCAAGGAGATCATCCGATTCTCGTCGGATCTCGGCGTCGAATCGCTGACGCTCTATGCGTTTTCGACCGAAAACCGCAAGCGTCCCAAGGACGAGATCAGCATCCTCTGCGGGCTTCTGATCGAGTATTTCAATCGAGAGATCGAGGAGATGCACCGCAACGGCGTACGCGTCAAGGGGATCGGAGATCTTTCGTGGTTCCCGACCGCGGTGCAGGAAACCGTGAGAAACGCCGAGATCAAGACGGCGGGCAACACCGGGCTTAAGGTAAACCTTGCGCTGAATTACGGCGGCAGGGCGGAGCTTGTCCGCGCGATGCGGCTGGCGTTTGCACAAGACGACGAACCGGACGAGGATGCGATCTTTCGCAATCTGTACACGGCGGAGTCCGGCGACGTCGATCTTCTGATCCGTACGGGCGGCGACGAACGCGTATCGAACTTTCTGCTGTGGCAGATCGCGTACGCGGAGCTGTATTTTACCGACGTCCGTTGGCCGGACTTCACGCGGGAGGAGCTTCTGAAGGCGTTCCGGGACTTTGCCGGACGCGAACGGCGGTTCGGCGGACTGAAATCAAACGGAGCGAAATAAAATGAAACGATCGGTACTTCTGCTCGGCTGCACCGGCTCGATTGGAACGCAGACGGTCGACGTGATCCGGTATCACGCCGATCGCTTTTCCGTGGTCGGACTGTCCTGCAAGAGCGACGTCGAAACGCTGTACGCGCAGGCGAACGAACTGCGCCCGCGCTATGTCGCGGTGGAGACGCCGCTCGATCCCGGGCGGCTGCCGCAGGGCACGGAGATCTTTACGGGCGCCGACGCTGCGGAACGGCTTGCAAAAGCCTCCGACGCGGACGTGACCGTGCTTGCAATTTCCGGCTACGCGGCGCTTCGTCCGCTGCTTGCGGCGATCAAACACGGAAAGCGCATCGCGATCGCGAACAAGGAAAGCCTTGTGTGCGGCGGGCGCCTGGTCGACGCGGCGCTTGCCTTGTACGGCGCGGAGCTTCTGCCGATCGACAGCGAGCAGAGCGCGATCTTTCAGGCGCTGCAAAACGGCAGGCGGAACGAGGTGAAAAGCCTGATCCTCACGGCTTCCGGCGGTCCGTTCTTCCGCAAAACGCGCGGGGAATTGAAAAACGTGTCGCTTGCCGACGCGCTCAATCACCCGACGTGGAAGATGGGCAGAAAGATCACGCTCGATTCCGCAACGCTTTTCAACAAGGGACTGGAGATCATCGAGGCGAGCCGGCTGTTTCACTTCGACGCGGAGCACATCTCGGTGCTGATCCATCCGCAGTCGATCGTGCACAGCATGGTCGAATACCGCGACGGCACGGTCATGGCGAACATGTCGAAGCCCGATATGCGGCTGCCGATCCAGTACGCGCTGACGTATCCCGAACGGACGGAAAGTCCGTGCGAGCCGCTGAAGCTCGATCTTACGCATCCGCTGGAATTCTATCCGGCGGACCCGGAACGCTTTCACGCGATCCGCATGGCGTACGACGCTTTGCGGGCGGACGGGATCATGCCGACGGTCTATAACGGCGCGAACGAACGCGCGGCGGAGGCGTATTTTGCGGGGCGCATCGGGTTCATCGACATCGAGGACTGCGTGGACGCGGCGCTGAACGCGATCGAAAACCGTCCCGCGGACACGATCGAGACGATCGCGGCGGCAGACAAAGCCGCACGGTACGCGGTCGACCGCTTCCTTGCGGGAAGAAAACAGTAAGGGAAACGATATGCAGACATTCTGGTACATTTTGTTGGCAATTCTGGGGCTTTCGGTGCTCGTCATCACACATGAGCTCGGTCACTACCTGATGGGAAAGTGGCTGGGCTTTACGATCACGGAGTTTTCCGTGGGGCTCGGTCCGAAGATCTTCGGCATCAAGGGCAAGGAAACGGAGTTCACGCTCCGCGCGCTGCCGATCGGCGGTTCCTGCCGCTTCTTCGGCGAGGACGGCAAGGACGAGGACGACAAGGACAAAAAGCATCCGGAAGCGTTTGAAGACGACGTCGACGAGCCGAAGCCGGAGGAGAAGCCGAAGGCGCCGGATCCGCGGCTGTTTTCCACAAAGCCCGCGTGGAAGCGCTTTCTGGTCGTGCTCGCGGGTCCTTTGATGAACATCCTGACCTGCGTGCTGCTGTGCTTTGTCATGCTCGTCGGCAGCGGCGTTCTGAAGGAACAGAGCACGGAGGAACTGCTGATCGTCGATACCGTGCTGGAGAACGGACCTGCGGAAAAGGCGGGCATACAGCCGGGCGATATCCTTCTTTCTCTGGACGGCACGTCCCTTGTCAACGCGGATTCGCTGAACGAAGCGATGAAAAACGCGAGACTGGAAGGCGCATCCGTGACGGTGCTGCGGAATGCAGCGGTGGAGGAGACCAGATCGACCGAGGGATCGCTGACGACGATCGGGACAAAGGCGAGCGGCGGCGAGACGCTGACGCTGACGTTCGGGAACCTGCTCGATCAGGAAACCGGCAACAAACGCATGCAGATTACGTTCCGGTATCCGCCCTATACGCAGGTGATCGAGAAATACTCGGTCTGGAAAGCCGCGTATATGGCGTTCCCGGAGACGTGGAATATGGGCAAGCTGGTCTATCAGTCGCTCGGCATGCTGATCACGGGACAGGCGAAATGCAGCGACGTAACCGGCGTGGTCGGCACGGTCGATTTCGTATCCGACGCGATGGCGGAAAGCGAATCCGCTTCGGACGCGTGGGAGATGTTCCTCTGGTTCATGGCGCTGATTGCCGTCAACCTCGGCATCATCAACCTGCTGCCGCTGCCTGCGCTGGACGGCGGACGGCTCGTGTTCATCGTTGTTGAGATGATCCGCAGAAAGCCCGTGCCGCCCGAAAAAGAGGGCATGGTGCATCTGATCGGCATGATCGCGCTGCTTTTGCTGATGCTGGCGCTGACGATCAGCGATATCGTTCGCTGCTTCCATTGATCCGGAGGAACCTATGGCAGATTTTGTAAAGGTCGGAAACGTGCAGATCGGGGGCGGCGCGCCCGTCTCCGTGCAGTCCATGTGCAATACGGACACGCGGAACGTCGACGCCACGGTCGAACAGATCCTGCGGCTTGAGAAAGCCGGCTGCGAGATCATCCGCGTCGCGGTGTTCGACGAGGCGGCGGCGGAGGCGATCAAGGGGATCAAAGAGAGGATCCATATCCCGCTTGTCGCCGACGTGCATTTCAACTACCGGCTGGCGATCAGGGCGGTCGAAAACGGCGTGGACAAGCTGCGCATCAACCCGGGCAACATCGGCAGCGCGGAACGCGTGCGCATGGTCGCGGACTGCTGCAAAGCGCATCACGTGCCGATCCGCATCGGCATCAACGGCGGCTCGATCGAGAAGCAGTTTTTGCCGCTGTACCGCGAAAACCCCGCGGAGGCGATGTGCCGCAGCGCGATGGGACACGCAAAGCTTTTAGAGGACTGCGGTTTTTCCGATATCGTGATCTCCTTAAAGTGCACGACCGTTTCCGAAACGGTGCACAGCTACCGCATGGCGCAGGCAAGGATGGACTATCCGCTGCACATCGGCATCACCGAGACCGGTCCGATCGAAACCGGGATCATCAAGAGCGCGGCAGGGCTCGGCGCGCTGCTTTTGCAGGGCATCGGCGACACGATGCGCGTCAGCCTGACCGGCGATCCGGTGCGCGAGGTGGAGACCGCGCTTGCGATCCTGCGCGCGGTGGGGCTGAGGAAGGACGACGTGGAGATCGTTTCCTGTCCGACCTGCGGACGCACGCGCTGCGACGTCGAAAAAGCGGCGGCGTACGTGAACGAGCACGTCGCGCACAACAAGGGCTATCTGAAGATCGCGGTCATGGGATGCGCGGTCAACGGACCCGGCGAAGCGCGGGAAGCCGACATCGGCGTCGCGTTCGGCGACGGCAACGGCGTACTGATCAGAAAGGGCGAGATCGTCGGCAGCGGCAGCTACGAGGAGATCCTGAAGCGCCTGGTCGACGAGGCCAACGCGCTTCTCGGCGCATAAGATTCTTACGGGCGGATGCGTTCCGCCTTTACGGGCAAAGGATAAAGGGGCAGCATGCAGGAAGAACTCAAGGCTGCGTACGACGCGGCGCAATTGAAAACCGAGTGGCTCACGATCAAAGGCGTGAGCCTTTCGCGCGAGACGCAAACGCTGACGGTCAGGGCGGACCGCATCAGAAGTCTGGTCACGGATCAGGCGCTTTCGGCGTGGGAAACGGGGATGCGTTCGCTGCTTCCCGTCTACACGCTCGTGTTCGAGTACCGCGACGTCGAGCCGGAACGCGTCGCCCCAAAACCCGCGCCCCAGAAAAAGAACGAGGTCGACGTTCCAATCCCCGAAAACGGCGTGCTCATGGGCAAGCCGATCCCCGAGGGGGAGCAGGCGATCCCGGTCTTTGAACTGAGCGGCGAGGAGGAGACCAAAGCGGTGTTTACCGGACGGCTCGTTTCCGCGGAGATCCGCGACGACTGGTCGATGCGTCAGAAACGGCCGAACTGCCGCGTGCAGTTCAACGTGACCGACCTTTCCGATTCGATCTACTGCTCCGCAAGCTTTCCGGAGGAATGGCAGGCGGCAAGGTTCGAGCACTGGCTCTCCGAAGCCTCCAAAGGCGGAAAGGACCTTCGCATCAAGGGCGTGTGCCGGATCGCGAAAAAGACCGGCGAACGCAGCTTCTACGTCGATTCGGTCGGCGTTCTGCCGCGCGCGCTCCGCAGCGACGACGCGGCGGAAAAACGTGTGGAGCTGCATCTGCACTCGCGCATGTCCACGATGGACGGCATCACGAACCTGACCGAGGCGTTCCGCACCGCAAAGCGGTGGGGGCACAAGGCGCTTGCGATCACCGACCACGGCGTCGTGCAGGCGTTCCCGGAGGCGGCGAAGGCGGCGAAGGCGACCGGCGTCAAGGCGATCTTCGGCGTGGAGGGGTATCTGATCCCGGACTGCGACTCGATCCCTACGGACGGCGATTTCACCGTGTTCGACATTGAAACGACGGGGCTCAAGGCGGACCGCTGCGACATCATCGAGATCGGCGCGGTGCGGCTGCACGACGGCAAGGTCACAGAGCGCTTCCAGTCCTTCGTCGACGACGGCGTCGTGATCCCGAGCGAGATCACAAAACTCACCGGCATTACGCAGTCGATGATCGACGGCGCGCCGGGCACGCGCGAGGTGCTGGAACGCTTCCGCGCGTTTGCGGAGGGCAGCACGCTCGTCGCGCACAACGCGGCGTTCGATACGGGCTTTATCACGCATCACGGCGACCGGTTCGGGATCACGTTCCCGATGCCGTATGCCGATACGCTGATGCTTTCACGCTATCTGCTGCGCGATGAGCTTGAAAACCACAAGCTCAATACCATTTCCGATTATTTCCGGATCGACATGGGCAGCCATCACCGCGCGGACGACGACGCAAACACCTGCGCCGAGATCCTGCTGCGCTTTATCGGCATGCTCCGGGAGCGCGGCATCGACCGCATTCCGGTCGTGCCGAGCACGCATGAAGCGTTTCTCAGACACGCTTCGAAGGAGAAGCGCCAGACGAACCATATCATCCTGCTTGCCCGTACGCAGAAGGGCATGAAGGATCTGTACAAGCTGATCAGCTGGTCGCACCTCGACTATCTGCACGTGCGTCCGCAGATCCCGAAATCGCTGCTGATGCTGTACCGGAGCGATCTCATCGTCGGCTCCGCGTGCGAAGCGGGCGAGCTGTTCCGCGCGGTCCTCTCCGGAGAGCCGGAGGAGAAGGTCGAGAAGATCGCTTCGTTCTACGACTATTTCGAGGTGCAGCCGATCGGCAACAACGCGTTTCTAAAGCGCGAGGGCAGGGTGGAGGACGACGATGGCCTCAGAGAACTGAACCGGAAGATCGTCGCGCTCGGCGAGAAGATGGGAAAGCCCGTTGCGGCGACCGGCGACGTGCATTTTCTGGAACCGACCGACGCGATCTATCGCGCGATCCTGATGAGCAAGCTCGGCTTTACGGACGCCGAACAGCAGGCGCCGCTGTACCTGAAGCCGACGCAGGAGATGCTCGACGAGTTTGCGTATCTCGGCGAGGAAAAAGCGCACGAGATCGTCATCGACGTGCCGAACCGGATCGCGGACCTGTGCGGCGAGCTTGTGCCGTTCCCCGAGGGGACGCATTCGCCGACGATCGAAAACGCGGAGGAGGAGCTCAAGAACACGGCGATCGACCGCGCGCACGAGATCTACGGCGATCCGCTGCCGCCGATCGTGCAGGCAAGGCTCGACAAGGAGCTGAATTCCATCATCGGCAACCACTACGCGTCGCTCTACCTGATGGCGCAGCGGCTCGTCAAAAAATCGCTTTCGGACGGCTACCTCGTCGGAAGCCGCGGATCCGTCGGCTCGTCCGTCGTCGCGATGCTCGCGGGCATCACGGAGGTCAACGCGCTCTCACCGCATTACGTCTGCCCGAACTGCAAATTCTCGGACTTCGACATCGACCGCGAAAAGTACAGCGTCGGCGCGGACATGCCGAACCGCGCGTGCCCGAAATGCGGCACGATGCTCCGCAAGGAGGGCTTTGAGATCCCGTTCGAGGTCTTTCTGGGCTTCAAGGGCGACAAGGTCCCCGATATCGACCTGAATTTTTCCGGCGAATATCAGCCGGTCGCGCATAAATACGTTGAGGAGATGTTTGGCAAGGGGCATGCGTTCCGCGCAGGCACGATCTCCGGACTCAAGGAACGGAAGGCGTTTGAATGCGTGTATTCGTTCGCGGAGGCGACGGGACGCACGTTTTCGCCTGCGGAGGTACAGCGGCTCGAAAAGGGCTGCGAAGGCGTCAAGGTCACGACTGGGCAGCATCCGGGCGGCATCGTCATCGTGCCGCGCGACCACGACGAATATACAGAGATCTACGACTACACGCCGATCCAGTATCCGGCGGACAAGATCGACAAGGATACGATCACGACGCACTTCGACTTCCATGCGATGGACGACCGCCTCGTCAAGCTGGACATACTCGGACACGACGACCCGACGGCGCTGCATATGCTGGAGGCGCTGACCGGGCTGAACCCGCGCGAGATCCCGCTCGACGATCCCGATACGCGCATGCTGTTCTCAACGGTCGAACCGCTGCATATCGACCTGAGTGAAATCGGCTGTTCTCTGGGTACGCTCGGCGTGCCGGAATTCGGCACGGGCTTTGTGCGGCAGGTGCTTGAAAACACGCGCCCGACGACGTTCGAGGAGCTGATCCGCATTGCGGGACTGACGCACGGCACGGACGTGTGGCTGAACAACGCCGAACCGCTCGTCATGGGCGGCATCGCAAAGCTGAGCGAGGTCCTCTGCACGCGCGACGACATCATGAACTATCTCATCGCGCATAACATGGAGGCTTCGCTGTCGTTCAAGATCATGGAGCGCGTCCGCAAGGGCAAGGGACTGACCGACGAGATGGAGCAGTCGATGATCGACGGCAAGATCCCGGCATGGTTCATCGATTCGTGCAAGAAGATCAAGTACATGTTCCCGCGCGGACATGCGGTCGCGTATTCGATGTCGTCGTTCCGCATCGCGTACTATAAGGTGCATTACCCGCTGGCGTTCTATGCGGTGTATTTCACGGTGCGTGCGGACGCGTTCGACATCACGCGCGCATCCGGCGGTCCGGCGGAGATCAAGAAGCAGATCGAGCTCATCGAGAAGGACAGCAATACGCAGAAGACCGAGAACGAAAAGAAGAAGGATAAGGAGCTTGTCACGATCCTGGAGCTCGTCTACGAGATGAACGTTCGCGGCATCGAGCTGCTGCCCGTCGACGTATACAAGTCCGACGCGACGAAATTCCTGATCGAAGGGAATGCGCTCCGGCCGCCGTTCAACGCGATCCCGGGCGTCGGCGCGGGACAGGCGATCGCGATCTGCGAGCGCAGAAAGCCCGGCGTGAAGTATCCGACGATCGAGGACTTCGCGAACGAGACCGGCGCAAACAGCGGCATCGTTTCGCTGCTCGAGCTGTGCGGCGCGTTCGGCAACATGCCGAAGAACAAGCAGATCTCGCTGTTCGATTTCTGATCCCCATTCGATGAAAAAAGCAGGAGGACGTTTGCCTCCTGCTTTTGCGTATTCGCTTATTTTGTTTTGACGGATTTCACGTTCGACCAGGCGCCGTAATATGTCGAGCTGTTGAACTCCTGGTACGAACGTATGCGCACGTAGTATGTTTTGTTTGACAGCAGTCCCGTGATCGTCTTCTGCACGGTCTTCGGATCTTTGATCGTGACCGTCTTCCTGTTCTCCGTAAAGGCGGAATTGGTCGCGTACTGCAGCTGATAGCCGGTAAACTTGCTGCTTGCCGACCACTTTGCCGTAAACTGCTTCGTTCCGGCGGTGACGCTGTCCAGTGTGCGCGTCGTGATGCGGACCGTCGTCTTCAGCGGACCGACCATGCCGAGATTGTAGTTGTCCATCGCGCCGCCGATCGTCGCGCCGGAAACGGGGTCGGTGCGCGGCGCGAAGTACGCCTTGACGCCGTACTGATAGCGCGTACCGGCGTAGACCTTCGTATCGGTCCAGCTCGTATCGGTCGTATTATTCCAGCGCTCGAACGTCGTCCAGCCGGTGGAGGAGAGGTTCCACGCTCTGCGGTAGATGACATAGCCCGCGGCGCCGTCGACCGCCGCCCAGCTCACCTTGACGCCGTCGTTCGTGTTTGCAACGGTTGTGGACGTCGTGCCCGGCATGTAGATCTTGAAGAACGCCCTGTTCTTCAAACCGCTCGCCTTTATCGTGATCTCGACATATGCGGTGCCGGGCTGCGCGTTTTCAAGATAGGTGACGGTGTATTTGCTCGGCTTGATCACGTTGCCTTTTTTATTCTTGACGATGACGCCGGGCGTCGACGCCGTTCCGTCATAGACGACGTAGGGCGTCGTGCCTCTGTATTCCACATCGTCCGGATTGAACTCGATCTTGATGGAATCGTCCAGAATCGTGATCTCTGGACTGGAGCCGTAGGTGTAGCAGAAATCGTAACCGGCATACGTAGAACTGTCGGACGACCAGACCTTGCCGTCGACGACGACGTTCGGCCCGTCCGCGATCACGTATTCCTCGCCGCCCTCGTCGATGCGAAGCTGACAGGAGTATTCCCATGTACCGGGAGTAAATTTTTCGCCGTAGGAAGCCATAACCCAGTCGTCGCCGACCTTCTTGTACCAACCGCCCATTCCGGTTTCAAAATGCGACGGGCTGCCCTCCGTGACGGTGAACGTCGGTGATACGACGTCCTTGCCGTTAACGGCAAGCTCCGCCATGTTCGAGGTCGCAGCGATTTCCGATATGACGGTCTTTTTCTCCGGACGCTTTGCGGTTTTGTAAACGGGGATTCTGATCCGCTTGCCGCCCGTCAGAGAAGCGTCCTGTACACGTACGACGAGATCTTCGTTGGGACCGGTGACGGTCGGCTTGCCGCTGATCGTGCCGTCCGAGGAGACCCTGAGCCATTTCGGACCGGAAACTTTTTTGAACGTATAGGGCGGTGTTCCGCCGTCGACGGAACCTGCGACCGAGAACGGCGTGATCGATTCGCCGACATAGTTCTCGCCGATATAGTAGGAATCGAGGAGATTGAAGATCAGCTCGCCGCTTCCGGTGATCGTAAACACGGGACTTGACGCGTAGGTATAACAGTATGTATCGCCGATCTGCGCGTGATCCGTTCCGGTCCATTCCGTTCCGTCGACGGCGACGTACGGACGATAGGAGAACGAATACCGATCGCCGCCTTCGTCGATCCGGATCTGGCAGGAATACATCCATTGCCCGGAGGTGAACTGACCGCTGCGGATCAGCACCCACTCGCCGTCGATCAGATTGTACCAGCCGCCCATGCCTGTTTCAAAGTATCCGGGCTCGCCGCTTGTGATCGTAAACTCCGGCGCGCAGATTTGTCCGCCGTAGAATAGGAACTCGTCGATGTTGGAGGTTGCGGTCAGCGTATCGATGACCTCGTGCGGATGATCGGAATCAAAGATCCTGAAATAGTGATATGCGCTGCCGCAATAATTGTTGACGCCGTAAATATGGATGTCGGCATAACCCGGGTCGACGTTGTTTTCATAGGAAACGACGTAGTGCGTCCCCTCATGAAGCAGCTCGCCGTTACAGACGACCTGCAGATTTGCCTGCGTGAGCGGAGACCCGGTGCAGGTCATCGGCTCGACGCCGCAGATCTCCGCATCGGAAAGATCCTCCCTGCTCATCAGCATATAGGAGACCCAGACGTGCTCGATACCGTCCTCGTCGAGATACGGCGCTTCGATGATCGTGTTGTCATCGCCGTTTACGGTAAACTTCTGATCCGGGTGCCATTGGCAGCCGGGCGCAAGTCCGACGTCAAAGGTGATATAATACGGATCCTGCGGGACGAGCAGCTCCTCGCTCTCGTTCAGGTATGCGGGATCGCCCGGATCGTCCGAGAATCCGGTATAGCCGGAGTCGGTATCGACATACCAGCCGTTCGATTCATTTCCGCTGTAGCATTCATAGTAGCACGGACCTCTCCGCGAGATGATCGAGCGCCGGAATGTCTGATATACATCCGCGCCGGTCATCCGATCGGAAATATAAGGCAGATCGTATTCGGACGTGGAATACTTGAGATTGATGGTTTCCGGCGTCGTGCCGAGATAAAAATCGGTGCTGTAAAGGATATAAGAAGTACCCAGCCCGTTCGTATAAAACCGCTGCCCGCCGAGCATGATCTTTGACAAAGAGCCGCCGGAGAAATACTCGTCATAATCGATCACATAGTGGTCGTTCACGACGTCAACGTCAATGTAAAGGATCCATTCGCCTTCCGTGAACTTCTTCCCGCTGCTGGTTGAAGGATAGTAATACTCGCCGGTCGCGTAGTTATACCAGTACGAATTGATCTTGAGACCGCTCTCGTTCCCGGCGGGGATCGTGCTTGCAACGGTGATATAATCCGACGGGAAATATACTTTATTGCCGATGACCGGGGTGGGGATGTCCTGGCTGGCTGAAAGCGTGAACGCCTTGATGCGGGTCACGTCCCGGACGGTGATCTCGCAGGGAAGCACCGTTGAGCCGATTGCGTTCGTTGCCTTGACCTGAAAGCTGTATGTGCCGGGGGTCGTGAACGTGCCGGAAAGAACGCCCGCCGAAGACAGCTTGATGCCCGGCGGAAGCGTGCCGCTCTTTTTCGAATAGGTGATCGGCGCTTCGCCGGTCCCGAGCAGATCCACCTCGTAGGTATCGCCGTTGTTGACGGTGTCGCTGAACGTGTCCGGGACGAACATCGGCGCAACACCTTCGGACGAGACCTCAAACGTCGTATAGTATCCGATATAGGAGCTGCCGCGCGCGCCGATCCGGAACTCCTTTCCGCCGAGCGTAATGACACTCAGATCGCCGCCGCTGTTGAATCGTTCGTTGTCGTAATCGATCTCGTACGCGCTGCTGACCGGAGCGACATACACGTACAGCGTCCATTCACCGGGGGTGAACACAGCGCCCTCGCTTGACGGGTAGTAACTGGTACAATGCACCTCGTCGTACCAGGACGTATCGATCTGAAGCGCCGACTCCAGCCCTGCGGGAGACGTGGAGGTGACGGTGACCTTGTCGCTCGGGAAAACGAGCGGATCGCCCGCTTTCGGCGTCTTGAATTTAGACGCCTGCAGCGTAAAACCGGTGATCAGCGTCGCGTCCGCTTTTGCCGTGTCGATCGCAGGCAGCAGAACGAGCAGCATCAAAAGGGAAAGGACGGTGCAGATGATTCTTTTTTTCAACATAAAAACCCCCTTCAACATTCGTCTGACTCGAAGGAGGTTTTCCGATATGCCGTTTTCCGCCTCCGAGAAGGTCGTTGCCCCGGAACAGGGATCCCGGGAGGATTTTACCGATTTATAGTATAACATTTCTTCTGCGCATGGTCAAGCGGAAAAGCCGGATCGCTGCGGCGGAAGGGGAGCGCTGGAGCGGCAGAGGAAATATATGATACAGAATCGCGGATTTTATGCAGATCGACCTTGACTTTGCAGGAAAATACGTTTACAATATTATCGAGTAATCCTGCACTGCCAAGTGCGTTCATCATAGTATTGAAGATAGATTTGCGGAACGCTTTGCCGCACCTTTTCGGTGCGCTGAACTCTTTCGAAAACTTGAAACGATTATGTGGAATAGCCGGGCAGTATGCTCGGTTATATTGATATAGATTGGAGTAGAATATCGTGGACTGGTTGCACTACGTATTGATCGGCGCGGCGGTTGCCGTCGGCGTCATCGGGGTTGTGATCGGCTACTTCTATCGTAAGAACGTCGCGGAGGCAAAGGTCGAAAAGGCCGAGGACGCCGTGAAACGCCTGTACGATGAAGCCCAGAAGAAGGCCGAGGAGATCCGGAAAGAAAAGGTATTGGAAGCGAAGGACGAGGCTTACAAGATCCG
>CAMVGD010000056.1 GCA_947166925.1 uncultured Clostridia bacterium
TCTTTTGGCAGGAGCGTGCGGATATCGAGCCGCTTTTGCCGCCGCGTCCCTTCGATTCGCATAAGGGACAGAACGGGCACGCGCTTTTGTGCGTCGGTTCCGAAACGTATCCCGGCGCGGCGCTGCTTTCGGCGCGCGCTGCGCTGCGCGGCGGCGCAGGGCTTTTGACTGTCTGCACGCCGGATTCGGTCCGACCGTTCTTTGCGGCGGTTCCGGAAGCGATCACGGCGCCGACCGGAACGAACGACTGGTGCGAAGCAGCGGCGGCGACCGCGATCCGTCTGATGGCGGGGAAACAGGCGATCGGCGTCGGCAGCGGCGCGGGCAAAGGCGATCTGCTGCCTGTGATCGAAGCGGCGCTCGAAACCGGGACGAAGCTCGTGCTGGATGCGGACGCGCTGAACCGGATGGCCGCGGACAGAACGATTCTGAAAAAGCTGCATCGGAACGTCGTGCTGACGCCGCATGCCGGTGAAATGGCAAGGCTTCTGAAAGCCGACGTTGCGGACGTTCTGAACGATCCGCTCGGCGCGGTCAGGACGTTCCCGTGCACGACGCTCCTGAAGGGCGCGACGACGCTGGTGCATGCGGACGGACGAACGGCGTTTCTGACGTTCGGGAATCCGGGACTTGCGAAGGGCGGCAGCGGCGACGTGCTGACGGGGCTGATCACCGCGCT
Source organism: uncultured Clostridia bacterium (assembly GCA_947166925.1). Classification (GTDB taxonomy): domain Bacteria; phylum Bacillota; class Clostridia; order Christensenellales; family CAG-138; genus UBA3792. The sequence goes on from CAMVGD010000056.1 coordinate 680, forward strand.
GCTTGCGCAGGGGCTTTCGCCGTTCGATGCGGCGCGGGCGGGCGCGTATCTGCTCGGAACGAGCGCGGACCGCGCCATGAAGCTTCTCGGCGAACGTGCATTGCTTGCAAGCGACGTCATCGATATGATACAATACTGATATGGAAGAAAGAAAGATACACGGAAACGTTGCGGGCATCCGCGACACCATACTGAACGAAATGCAGACGCTGTACGACGAAACGCAGCCCAGCGGCGTGTTTGCGTCGACTGAGCTGCTCTGTAAGCTTGCGGATTTTACCGAACGGATCGGACGCGAGATCTCGGTCTACCTGTCGCGCAGCGGCGCTGTGAAGGACGTATCGGTCGGCGACGCGACGACGGTCTCCATGCCGGATATGCGCCTTGTGCGCAACGCGGACCGGCTTGCGGGCGTTCGGTGCATCCATACGCATCCGAACGGCAGCGGCTATCTTTCCGACGTCGATCTCGGCACGCTGAATTCCATGCGGCTCGACGCGATGGCGGCGGTGGGCGTGCGGGACGGCAGACCGACCTCGGTGTACGTCGCGTTCGTCGGCGAGATGGAGGGCGAGGAACGCAAGCCTTTGATCTACGGACCGATGCGGGCGGACCGCCTGCCGCAGGACGCGCTTCTGAACGCACTGATCGAGGCGGACAACCGTCTGAAGGCGCCGGCGTACGCGGTCACACAGGCGGAGCCGGAACGGGCGGTCCTCGTCGGCATCGACAACGACGACGGCTATGACACGCTCGAGGAGCTCAAAGCGCTTGCCGACACCGCGGGCGTCAACGTCGTGCATATCGAACGGCAGCGCAAGCGTCCGATCGACAACGGCACCTATATCGGATCAGGCAAGGCGGACGAACTGCGGCTGATCGGCAGCGCGACCGAAGCGGACGTGTTCATCTTCGACGACGAGCTGACCGCAATCCAGATCCGGAATCTCGAAAGCATTTTAGGCGCGCCGGTCATCGACCGGACGATGCTGATCCTCGATATCTTTGCATCCCGCGCGACCACGCGGGAAGGCAAGCTGCAGGTGGAGCTTTCGCAGCTCAAATACCGTCTGCCGCGGCTTCTGGGCGTCGGCGTCGCCATGTCGAGACAGGGCGCGTCCGGCGTCGGCATGCGCGGTCCGGGCGAGAAAAAGCTTGAGATCGACCGTAGACGCATCAGACGGCGCATCTATGAACTCGAGCAGGAGCTTCGGGAGGTCGAAAAGCAGCGCAGCGTGCGCCGCTCCGTCCGCAAAAAGAGCGAGACGCCGATCGTCGCGCTGGTCGGGTATACGAACGCGGGCAAGAGCACGCTTCTGAACCTGCTTTCGTCAAGCGACGTGCTTGCCGAGGACAAGCTCTTTGCAACGCTCGATCCGGTCGTGCGCAGCATTACGCTGCCGAACGGAACGCCGTGCCTGCTGTCCGACACCGTCGGGTTTATCAACAAGCTTCCGCACGAACTCGTGCAGGCGTTCCGCTCGACGCTCGAGGAGGTGCGCGACGCCGATCTGATCCTGCATGTCGTCGACGCCGCATGCCCGTATTATGAGGTACAGATGCGGGTCACGGAGCAGGTCCTGGAGAGCCTCGGCGCCGGCAATACCCCGAGCATCGAGGTCTATAACAAGTGCGACCTAAAGGAAGCGATCCCGTCGAAGCGCGGGAACGCCGTTGCGATCAGCGCAAGGACGGGGCAGGGGATCGAAACGCTTCTGGAACGGATCGAGGCGGAGCTGAACCGTACGCAGCAGCGCGTGGAACTCGTGATCCCGTATGACCGGTACGAGGCGATCCGCGTGCTGCACGAGATCGGAACGGTGCTTTCCGAATCGCATGAAGCGGACGGAACGCACGTTGTGGCCATGCTCGAGGAGAGCAAGCTGTACCGTCTGAAAAACGTACTTGACGGACGCGCCGACGGATGATCCGCTTTTTTCGTGAATTGTTTACAATCGTCTTACATTTATTTTGCTTCCCGAACGGCGGCGCACCTTTTCAAACGGCGTGATCCGTGGTATACTGTATGCGCAGGAGTATAAAATGAAACGGGTATTGTCGGTCGTTCTCGGTCTGATCCTGCTGCTGGCGGCGTTTCCGCGGGTGGCGGTCGGCGAGACGGCACAATCGCATACGATCGAAGCGGACAGGGTTCTGATCTATAACCCCTTGCCGTATAACGGAAAGGAAAACATGCTCTTTTCCGGCACGATCGAACAGAAGCCGGAGGACGAGGAGCCGACCGGCGATTCGCTGTTTACGCCGGGCATGCATGAAACGGGCAAGGATCTGACGCTCGGGAAAAAAGGACCGGATCAGCACGATTTCTGGGTCTGCATCGACCTCGTCACCTATCGCTACGACAAGCGCACGTTCCGCCTTGCCGCGGAAGGCGCGCACTGCCGCATCTGGACGATGGAGGACGACAGCCTTGCCTTTACGGAGGAGCAGACCGCTGCGATGCTCGAGCAGTTCGAAACGGTCATCTATCCGTCCGACACCGGGTATTTCGGCGGATTCCGCGACATGGGCGGCGACGGCAAGCTCGAGATCGTGACCTACGCCATGAACAGTCTTTCGGTCTGCGGATTCTTCGATTCCTACGACCTCTATACGCAGGAGGAGATCGCGGTCATCGATCCGGACGACGCCGAAAGCTATAACTGTCTGCCGATCATCAACGTCAACGCGCGGATGGCCGACCGCGAATCCGTCGTATACGGTACGCTCGCGCATGAGTTTCAGCACCTGATCCTCAGAAGCGCCGTGCTTGCGTCGCCTGCGAATGCGGATCAGCTCGGCAGTGAGAAGACGATCGGCGTCTGGCTGAACGAGGGCTTTTCGATGGCGGCGGAGGAGCTGTGCTATCCGGGCTCGGTCGCGGAGCAGGGATACACGGACGCGTACGGACGGTCCGAAAAGATCCGCCTTGGCATGAGCTACCGGAATTTCGATACGACCGCGAGCGACGTCGGCGCGTACGGGCAGTCGTTCCTGTTTACCGCGTATCTTCGCGCGCAGTGCGGCGACGGCGTTTTCCGCGATGTACTGTCATACTGGCGCAGCGCGGACAGCCTCCCGATGCTGACGGAGGGGAACGCGATTTGCGAATGCTTCGGCGCAGAACAGTTTGAAGCGCTGGACGGCTTCGTTTCATACAGCGATGCGGTCGCGGCAAAATGCGGGTCCGAAGACGAGATCCTTCTTTCAAAGCTTGCGCTCGCATTCCGCCTTGCGATCCTTCTGCACGAACCCGACGGGCTGTTTTCGCTCGGCACGACGGCGCCGGATATGCCGGCATATACCGGAACGGGACGCAGGATCGAGGGCGGCGGCGCGCTGCTTGTCGAATGCGGCGGACAATTTGCCGTGCCATTCGATGCGGACAGCGGACTTCTGTTTGTCGGGATCGGCGACGGCGGCGTGACGGAGATCTATTCGGCGCCGGAACCGGAGGAAGGCTTTTATGTGATCGCCGCGAACTTTGGCGGGGAATGGCTTGCGATCTACGCAAAGCCTGCGGAGGATCAGATCCTCAAGGCGATCCCCGTTCAGCCGAACGAAGACGGAACGATCGACGCCGCAAACGCGAACGGCGCGATCTTCCGCGCGATCCGGACCGGGGACGGATTCCGGTTTGTATGCCGCAGCGCAAACGGCACGCTTGCGCTGAGCCGGACGTCCGGGACCGGACAGACGATGCGGATCTCGGATGCGGACGGCATTTTCACTTGGACGCGATTTGCGGACGGCGCAGACCGGCTGCAGGCGGACGGATACTACGGCCGCGCGATCCTGTATGGAAGCTATCAGGGCGGTTTCGGCTATTTTGCATCCGGATATTTTGAAAACGCTTCCTTTGCGAAGCCGCAGCTTCTGCGCGTAACGATCATGCGCGGCGACGCAAACCTTGACGGAAAGCTGACCGCAGGCGACGCGGCGCTCATACTGCGGACGGTCGTCGGTCTGTCCGTCATGAACGAAGCGATGTGCATCGCGGGCGATGCGGACGGAGACGGCGAGATCTCGGCGGCGGACGCCGCAAAGATCCTGCGCCTTATCATACAACTGGAATACTGATCGGAGGATCGGGAATGCGATCTGCACCTTGGAAAAACATCATAGCGCTTCTGCTGATCCTGTGCATGGCGGCGCCGCTTGCGGGCTGCGTCACGGGATCGGACGACGCTGCGAAGGGAATCGTGATCAGCGAGGTCGTTTCAAGCAACGGCAGCAGCTATGAGCACGAGTATTACGGTTCGCCCGACTGGATCGAACTGCATAACGAATCGGACCATCCGATCAATCTGTTCGGATGGGGGATTACGGACAACGTCAAAAATGCGGACAAGGCGCTGACGCTGCCGGAGATCATTCTTCCGGCGGACGGATACCTGCTGCTGCTCGCAACAAAGATGGAAAAGACCGATACGCTTGCGTGGGACGGGAAAAGCCCGATCTGTCTCGGCTTCTCGCTGAAGGCGGCGGGGGAGGATCTCGTTCTGATCAACGCGAACCTGCAATCGGTCGCCGAGCTTGCCGTTCCGGCGCTGAACCGCGACATTTCCTATGCGCGCAGGGAAAACGGCACCTACGGATACTGCGAAGCGCCCACGCCCGGCGCGGCAAACACGACGAAGATCACCAACGTCCAGCCGGAGCCGAAGACGCCCGAGGAACCGAAGCCGATGACCGGGGTGGAGATCAGCGAGGTATCTCCGCGCAACACGATCCAAAGCTGCGGCGGCTGCCTGAAATGCGACTGGGTCGAGCTGCACAACACGACGAACAAGGATATTCCGCTCGACGGCTTTACGCTTTGCGACAAGCCGAGCGACTACGACGACGCGAATCTTTCCGGCGTCTTGCCGGCAAACGGATATCTGCTCGTATACTGCTGCGAAAAGGACTGCGAGACCGCGGGACAGCATGTATGCGTCGACTTCGGGATCAGCCGTTACGGCGAAACGCTGTACCTGTTTGACCCGAACGGGTTTGAACTGGAAACGCTTGCGGTCCCGGAAATGCCGTACAAGGATGTGACGTATGCGCGCCGCGCGGACGGCACGTTCGGCTATTGCGAGACGCCGACGCCCGGCGAAGCGAACGCCGCCGATATCACAAGCGATCCGCCGTACCGGCCGGAGGAAACGCCGCAGCCGGACGACAAGGATCAGAACAGCGACGAGCCGGTCGATCCGACCCTGAACGCGACGCGTCCGACGGGACTGCGCATCAGCGAAGCGCTTGCAAACAACGCATACAGCATCACGGACAGCGAAGGCGAACGATCGGACTGGGTCGAGCTTTTCAATTCGACCGATACGGAGATCCCGCTTTCCGGCTGGTATCTGTCCGACAATCCGAAGAATCTGATGAAATGGGCGCTGCCGGAGAACATGACGCTGTCCGGCGGACAGTACCTGATCGTATTTCTGTCCGGCAAGACGGACATCGCGGGCGAACTTCACGCAAGCTTCTCGCTCGGCACCGGCGAAACGCTGTTCCTGTATCACGCAGAGACCGGCGAGCTCGACTGGGTCACGATCCCGGAGCTTCCCGACAACGTATCCGTCGGGCTCGACGAAAACAACGAGCAGGTCTATTACCGCTATCCGACGCCCGGCGCGGCGAACGGACACGCCGAGAAGACGGCGGAGGCGATCGGTTTTTTTCAACCTGACGGCGTATACATCTCCGAGGTATGCGCCATTCACGATCGGGGGAGCAAGGAAAAGGACTGGATCGAGCTGCATAACGGATCCGCCTCTGCGGTCTCGCTGGACGGCTGGTATCTGAGCGATTCGCTGGAGGATCCTTATAAGTTCCGGATCTCGTCGCTGTCGATCGACGCGGACGGCTATGCCGTGATCGAAACGACGAGCTCGGCGACGAACCGCAAGGACGGCGACGCCGGGTTCGGGATCGATCCGAGCGGCGAGACGCTGTATCTGGCCGACGCCTCCGGCGTCATCCGCGACGCATTCCATACCGGCGCGCAGCGCAACGGTCTGTCCAGCGGACGGATCGAAGGCGACAACCTTACCCGCCGCGTTTTCTTCACCAAAAAAACAAAAGGACAGCCGAACAGCGATACGCACTATGCCGGATACGCCCCGCAGCCGGTCTTTTCGGAGACGGGTCTGTATCAGACGAGCGCTTTTTCGCTGCGCCTCAGCTGCAGCGATCCGAACGCGGTGATCCGGTATACGACCAACGGCAGCGAGCCGACGGAGAAAAGCAAGGAATACACGGAGCCGATCCAGATTTCCAAGAATACGGTCGTGCGCGCGATCGCCGTCAAAGACGGCATGCTGAAAAGCGAATGCGTTACCTATAATTATCTGTTTGAAGAACCGCATCAGGTCCCGGTCGTGTGCATGTCGCTTGCGCCGGATGATTTCGAGACGGTATACAAGGTCAAAAAGCATCGCGACATCCAGGGAACGGAACGAAAAGCACAGTTCAATTACTACGAAGCGGACGGCAAGATCGGCGCGAGCTTTCCGGCGGACGTCCGCTGCAAGGGACAGGGAACGCTGACCTACTCGCAGAAATCGTTCTCGATCCATTTGCGCGGGCAGTACGGCATGGGCAAGCTCGAGTATCCGCTGTTTCCGGATTATCCGATCACATCCTTCGGCGCGCTGGTTTTGCGCGACGGCGGACAGGACATCGGCAGATCCCGCTTCTGCGATTCGTTCGTGTCGCGTGCAAGCATCGGCATGAACATCGAAGCCGCCGATTCCCGCGCGACCGCGCTGTATGTCAACGGCAAGTATTACGGGCTGTACGAGCTCGGCGAGGATCTGAACGCGGATTATCTTGAAACGCATTACGGCGCAGACCCGGAGCTGGTCGACCTTGTCCGCTACAACGGCGACGTTGCGACGCAGGGGAGCAGCGACGACTGGAAAAAACTGCGCGATTCCGCTTACAAACTGGATCTTTCGAGCGACGAAGCATACAGCAAGTACCTCGAAAAGGTCGACGAGGACTATTTCATCGATTATATCATCGCGCGCACGTACTTCTCCGATACCGATATGATCAACCAGAAATACTGGCGCGTGCGCGGTTCGATCAGATGGCGGCCGCTGCTGTTCGATCTCGATTATACGATGCGCGACGTCAAGCGCACCGACGTGCTGGACAAGTATTTCTCGTTCAACGTGGTCACGTCGCCGCACGGCTATCAGTCGAAATTCTACGTCTTTGCCGCGTTCAAATCCAACAAGGGCTTCTGCCAAAAGTTCGTCGAGCGCTATGTGGAGATCCTGTATACGCAGTACGATACGGAAAGGCTTCTGAACCTGCTCGATCAGATGGTAGCGGAGTATGAGCCCGAAATGCCGCGGCAGATCAAACGCTGGAAGGAGCCGTCCTCGATGGACAAATGGCGCAAGAGCGTGGAGGAGGACCGTTCCTTCATCAAGGGACGCCGCGACGTCATGATCGCCAAGCTCAAGAAGGTGTTCAAGGTCTCCGACAGCGAAATGGACGCGCTGATCGCAAAGTACAGCAAACCGTAACACAGACGGCCGAAGCAGCATCGCTTCGGCCGTTTTGCTTACCTGATTCCGATCATAGGGTGGGGAATGATATGAGATCGATTCTGATATTTGCGGAAGACGAGGCGTCTCAAAAGGCGCTTTTCGAGGTTTATAACAAGAACGTCACGGCGCGGCTCTGACGCCGCACCGCGGCGTCATTCACCACCGCGCCGGTTCGACTCTCCCCTTGTCATAAGAAAAAGAAAACAAGACGTCAAAGACGCCTTGTTTTCTTTACCGGCTAAAGATTGCTATTTCAACACAATTAGTGTAATCGTAAATTTTGTTTTTTGCTTCTCCAAAGCATTACAAAAGGTTGTTTTTCCCTTATATAACACCGTCAAGACTTGCTATAGCCGCGCACGCAAGAAATCTTGTTGGAGACTGTTTCTATTTGTGTTATAATGTAGGCAAATGGTACGGCTTAAAAGTTCAGCCTAGGAGGGTATTATGCCGAAACAGTTTCCGTTGCTAACAGATAAGATGGAATATCTTCTTAAAGATATTATTGCCTCATTAGGACAACTGCCGGTAGAACAGCGGGTCTTTTTGTTTGGTCCTCCGGATGGAGAAGACATGGAATGGGTTCTTGGCACGGCGTTCTATATTACTTTGGAATACATAAAGTGTGCTTTCGATTATGATGATCCGGAGTATTCGTTAAGGCATTTTATAAAAGGAGAAAATGATACAGATGATGAACGGGTGCGTCAATCAAGAATTATAGAGTATGTACTTAAATACAAAAAAAGAGAAATAGAATTCTCGGGAGATGTATTGCCGCCAGATCACAAATTTGCAAATGTGTCAATGGATAATATTGAATCGAAGCTTAAAGGGTATCGATTGACAGAAATGAACTTTTTTGAGCAACAAAACATCCATAATTTAGAGATAATTAAGGCGATTGTTCAGAATCGCATCGGTTATGCTAAGAGAATAAAGAATGAAAGATTTATAGAGATTTTCGATCAATACGATGCATTTATCGAAGATATTATCGCGAAGTCAAAAAAAAGCGATAAGGATATGGTGTTCTATTCGCTTGCGCTATTCACATTAGAATGGCATTATCCGATAGAATTGCTCTATTATATTGCATGCATCATGGAAGAGACGGACATACAAGAAATCAACCAATCTGATTTAGTCCTGCTTTGTGGAAACGTGGAGATTGAATCAATGTATTCGGGCTGGGTAGCTACACAAAGCAGGATGGTTAAGGAACGCTTGCTTTTTGTTGATCCTTTATTTCGAAAAGGAATGCCTGATTCTGAGAAAGAAGAACTAAAATCTCTGATTAAGGAAATAATAGCATTAGTTGTCCATTATAAGGAATCGCTATATTGCAAAGGTGATATAAAGTATATTGATTGGTTCAGAACGGAATCCAATGTTTCTGATTGGGCTTCCTTCTTCCGGTTTTATGACATTTTTTCAATTTGGGAAAAGAAGGAGTGGACTCCAAAGCGAATTCGGAATATGAGGAAGCTCTTTAATTTGATTACGCTGGAAAAACTATAAATCCCGAAAATCGTTCTTAGTAGCGAGATATACGGTTTGCTATATTCATCTTAGAAAACTCTGAAAGGAGAGTTGAGAAAGATGAAAATAGCGGAGTACAAAGAAGTAAAGGGAATGACTTATGAAGCTTATTGTGATTATCTGCAGGCGAAATACGGAATTGGCCGGGCAGATTACATGACCAGGTCATTCAACAAAAATCAAAAAGTCTCAAGAACATCTGAGGGGTTGATTGCTCACCATAAAGCGGAAGATAAGATGATAATGCTTTCAACAAAAGCTGTCGCGGAGATGTGCCCGTATGAATGGCAACAGAAGGAAAACATCGTCTACTGTGACTATCTGGAACACTTGCTTCTACATGTACTTATTTGCAAGTATCCATCTAAAGCCAAAATCCCAATTGCAGATGTGGGGATTGGCGGCGTGATAAACTTTATCGTTCCCGAATTGAATGATCTGTACTCCGGTTGGGTTACTAATCAACCATGGCGAGCGAAGTGCCATAACAGAGTAATTGAAGATAAAACAGTTTACTTGGAGATCCTGAAGATATTTATCAATTATTTGAAAAATGAAAGAGAATTTGATAAAGACGTCCTACATACAAGCTTCAATGAGCAATTCGGAATCTGGTCTAAGGAAAAGAATTCGAAGCTATTTGCGAAAATTGATCGGTTGTGGATAGAATGTGGTTCTCAATAATGAAAATATGGATATTATTGGTAATAGTGCAAACATTAAATTTGGCACCCTAAAACCGGCATAACAGCCCGAACAAGCAGAAAGCTTGAACCGAGACAACCCCGGTTTAGGCTTTCTGCTTGATTGAATTACGAGAAAATGCCGAAAACAACCTGTTTTCAAGCCGTTTCCGGCGCAAATGCGCAAAAAAATAGGATTGCTATCTTGACAAAATAGCAATCCTATACTGGTGGAGGCGGGGGGAATCGCTTCTCGCTGCGGCTCGGTCACGGCGCGGCTCTGACGCCGCACTGCGGCGTCATTCACCCCCCGCGCCGGGTTCTCCTCCCCCCGCACAATTCTATAAAAGAAAACAAGGCATCAGCGATGCCTTGTTTTCTTTCTGGTGGAGGCGGGGGGAGTCGAACCCCCGTCCGAAAACCCGTTGGCAGGATTTTCTCCGAGCGCAGTCGGTGTTTTGGGATTCCCCTCGCGCGGCGCCCTCCGACAGGCTCCGCGTTACGGTAGCTTCATAAAGTCCGGCCTGCGGCAAAGCTTACGCAGGTTCGTTCCCTACCCTGATGACGCCCGGTTCCGAAACGGTAGGTTTTTTCGGGCGGACGCGCGGCTGCTTATGCAGCTGCGAGGAGTTTGTGATTGTTGTCAGTTATTTTAGACAGTTCCCGTTTTTAACGAAGCACGGGGCTTCGGCTCGCTTATCCCGCTTCCGCGATCCCCGTCGAAACCATTTCGCCCCCAAGACCGTAAAGCGGTTGATTCTATTGTATGCCGACGATCCGTCAGCGATACTGCTTTTTGAAGCTTCGATCCATATCCCGATCGGCGTCGCGCTCCGCAATGCTTGCGCGCTTATCATAGAGCTTTTTGCCCTTTGCGACCGCCAGCTCGACCTTGACCTTGCCGTCTCTGAAATAGACGGACAGGGGAACGAGACTGTATCCTTCCGCCTGCGTTTTCACACCGAGCTTTTTGATCTCGCGCGCGTGCGCCAGAAGCTTGCGCGTGCGGAACGGATCGTGGTTATAGATGTTGCCCTGTTCGTACGGGCTCACATGCATACCGATCAGGTAGAGCTCTCCGTTTTTGACCTGCGCATAGCTGTCCTTGAGATTCAGCGATCCCTTGCGGATCGACTTGACCTCGGTGCCGACGAGCGCGATCCCGCACTCCAGCGTATCTTCAATAAAATAGTCGTGACGCGCCTTGCGGTTTTGCGCGGCGACTTTGATTCCCTTATGTACCGGCATGGCACGTCCTCCTTTCTGAGAATAGAAACGGTGCATCCGAAGATGCACCGTTGCAAGCGCTTGATGTTCCGCTCAGATCGATTTGCCTGCGAACTTGGCGATGAACAGAAGTGCAATCGCCATGACCGCAATCACGATCGCGAGAACAACGGTGATCTTCTGCAGCTTTGCTTCACGGCTTGCCGCCTTTCCGCGCTGCGAGAAGGAAACGGTGTCGCCGCCGTATGCCGCGCCGAGACCGGAAGACTTGGTCTGCTGGATCAGCACGACCACGCACATCAGGATCGAAGAAAGCACGAGAATACCGGCCACAACCCACATCAAAATATCCATAACAGTTCCTCCAAAAATATCTGCGGGAATGATTATAACACGCACCTATCGAAAATGCAAGCACAAAAAGAAAAAGATTCCGGTGAATTGTACGAATTTATCCGGATCGTGCGAAACGATTCAAAAAACGAAGAAACATTGCCGTCAGGAAGGCGGAATACAGACAAGCGGTTTTAAGAAAAGGGGAGGTCGATTCCGACCTCCCGCAAGAATTGCCGAATGCCGATCCGCTTAACCGATCAGCGATTTCCCGGTCATTTCCGCCGGGATCGGAAGTCCCAGAAGCTCCAGAAGCGTCGGCGCAAGATCACAGAGCCTGCCGCCTGCGCGAAGCTTCGCGTCCTTACGCGTGTCGTCGATCAGCATGCACGGGACCGGCAGCGTGGTGTGCGCGGTAAACGGCGCGTTCTGCGCTTCGTCCCACATCAGCTCGCAGTTGCCGTGGTCCGCCGTTACGATGCAGCGTCCTCCGGTCGCGAGGATCGCGCTCACGACCGTGTTCAGGCATTCGTCGACCGCATGGACGGCTTTGACCGCCGCTTCCATGACGCCGGTGTGTCCGACCATGTCCGGGTTTGCGAAGTTCAGGATCATCACGTCATACTTGCCGCTTTCGATCCGCGCCTTCGCCTCCGCGGCGACTTCGTACGCGCTCATCTCCGGCTTCAGATCGTAGGTCGCGACCTTCGGCGAGGGGATGAGGCAGCGGTCCTCGTTCGCGTTCGGCGCTTCGACGCCGCCGTTGAAGAAGAACGTGACGTGCGCGTACTTTTCCGTCTCCGCAATGCGAAGCTGCGAAAGACCCTTGTCGGCGACGTACGCACCGAAGGTGTTCGCAAGCGACTGCGGCTTGAACGCGACGTGCAGCGCGTTCTCGAACGTCTTGTCGTACTGCGTCATCGAAACGTAGTAGAGCGGGAAGAAGCCGTTTCTGCGCTCGAAGCCGTTGAAGTCCTCGAAGATATACGCGCGGCTGATCTCTCTTGCGCGGTCCGGACGGAAGTTGAAGAAGATCACGCTGTCGTTTGCAGCGATCGTCGCCGTCGGCTTGCCGTCGGTCAGGATCACGGTCGGCTGCACGAACTCGTCGGTGTCGCCGCGATCGTAGCTATTCTGCATCGCTTCGGGACCGGAGGAGGCGGTGAAGCCCTCTCCGTACGTCAGCGCCGCGTATGCGCGTTCGACGCGCTCGAAGCGGTTGTCGCGGTCCATCGCGTAGAATCTGCCCATGACCGTTGCGATCTTTCCGCAGCCGATCTCTTTGAGCTTTGCGTCGAGCTGTTCCAGATACATCTTGCCGGAGGACGGGGGAACGTCGCGGCCGTCCATGAAGCAGTGGACGTAGACCTTACGAAGTCCGTTGCGCTTTGCAAGCTCCACGAGCGCATAGAGATGCTCGAGATGGCTGTGCACGCCGCCGTCGGAGCAGAGCCCCATGAAATGCAGCGCGGAATCGTGCGCCTTGCAGTTTTCGATCGCGCCGACAAACGCCGGATTCTCGAAGAAATCGCCGTCCTGAATGGACTTGGTGATGCGGGTCAGCTCCTGATAGACGATGCGTCCTGCGCCGATGTTCGTATGCCCGACCTCGGAATTGCCCATCTGTCCGTCGGGAAGTCCGACGTCCATGCCGCTCGCGCCGATCAACGTGTGCGGGTATTCCTTCCAGAGACGCATGAAATTCACCGCGCCGTCGGTCAGGATCGCGTTATACTGTTTTTCCTCACGATAGCCGAAGCCGTCGAGGATGATCAATGCGGTAATCGGCTTCATCAGAAATGGACCACCTTCGAGAAGTCTTCCGCCTTGAGGCTTGCGCCGCCGATCAGACCGCCGTCGATCTCCGGCATTGCCATGAGCTCAGAAGCGTTTTTCGGATTCATGCTGCCGCCGTACTGGATGCGGACCTTCGCGGCCGTCGCTTCGCCGAACACGCCCGCGATCGCTTTACGGATCACGCCGATGGTCGCGTTCGCGTCTTCCTTCGTCGCGGTCTTGCCGGTGCCGATCGCCCAGATGGGTTCGTATGCGATGACGACGGATTCGACCTGCGCGTTCGTCATATCTTTGAGCGCCGCAACGGTCTGACCGGAGACGAGTGCGTCCGTGACGCCCGCTTCACGCTGCTCGAGCGATTCGCCGACGCAGATGATGGGGGTGATGCCCGCGTTCAGCGCGGCAAGCGCGCGCTTGTTGACGGTCTCGTCCGTTTCGCCGAAATACTGACGGCGCTCGGAATGACCGACGATCGCGTATTCGACGCCGCGCGCTTTCAGCATGTCCGCGGAGATCTCGCCGGTGAACGCGCCCTTTTCCGCCCAGTGGATGTTCTGCGCGCCGAGCTTGATGTTCGTGCCCTTGATCGCCTTGCCGACGCAGCAGAGGTCCACATACGGCGGGCAGACGACGACTTCGCACTTCGCGTCGGCTACGAGCGGGATCAGCGCTTCGACGAGCTCTTTTGCTTCGTCGGGCGTCTTGTTCATCTTCCAGTTGCCCGCAATGATCGGACGGCGTCCTTCGGGCTTGTCGTTCAGAACCGCCACGCCGGGAAGGATCTTGCCCTCGAGGAACTCGAGCGACGCGCCGCCGCCGGTGGAGATATGCGTCATCTTCGACGCGAAACCGAGCTTCTTGACTGCGGAAGCGGAATCGCCGCCGCCGATGATCGTCGTGCCGTCGCAATCCGCGCATGCCGCGGCGACCGCCTTGGTGCCTTCGGCAAACGCCGGGAACTCAAACACGCCCATCGGTCCGTTCCAGATGACGGTCTTTGCTTCGAGGATCGTTTTGCGGAACAGCTCGCGGGTCTTTTCGCCGATGTCGAGACCCATCCAGCCCTCGGGGATCGCGTCGCTGGACACGGTCTTGTGCTCCGCGTCCGCCGCGAATTCCTTGGCAACGACGGTGTCGACCGGCAGCAGCAGGTTCACGCCGCGCTCTTTGGCTTCCGCCATCAGATCCTTTGCAAGGTCGATGCTGTTTTCGTCGAGCAGCGAGGTGCCGATCTCATAGCCCATCGCCTTGAAGAACGTATACGCCATGCCGCCGCCGATGATCAGGCTGTCGCATTTTGCAAGCAGGTTTTTGATGACGCCGATCTTGTCAGCGACCTTTGCGCCGCCGAGGATCGCCACGAACGGACGCACCGGGTTTTCGAGCGCTTCGCCCATGACGCCGAGCTCCTTGCCGATGAGGTAGCCCGCGACTGCCGGAATGTAATCCGCAACGCCCGCCGTGGACGCGTGTGCGCGATGCACGGTGCCGAACGCGTCGGATACGAACAGGTCCGCAAGGCTTGCGAGCTGCTTTGCAAATTCCGGATCGTTCTTTTCTTCTTCCTTATGGAAGCGGGTGTTCTCGAGAAGGACGATCTCGCCTTCCTTCATGTCTGCGATCGCAGCCTTGGCGCTTTCGCCGATCGTATCGGTCGCAAACCAGACGCGGGTGTCGGGCAGCAGCTCCGCGAGACGCTGACCGACCGGTTCGAGAGAGTATTTCGGGTTGACTTCGCCTTTGGGTCTGCCGAGATGCGAGCAAAGGATGACCTTTGCCTTGTGATCGAGCAGGTACTTGATCGTCGGAAGCGCAGCAACGATGCGCTTGTCGTCCGAAACGGTCCCGTCCTCTGCGAGCGGCACGTTAAAGTCCACGCGTACGAGAACTCTCTTGCCTTCTACGTTGACATCTTCGATCGTCATTTTTGCCATAGTTTTATATTCCTTTCCTGAAATTACTGTATCATGAAGCGGTTGCCCGCGTCATTTCTGCCGTCATTTACGAGTGCTCATAAACTGCATGCCTTCCCGCGCGTATACGGCTTTCCGGTCGATGATCGGCGGATACGGCTTGCCGTCCGGAAACAGATGGGTGAGGATCACGCCGTCACAGTCCGCCTGCTTCCGCAGCGCAAGGACCTGCGCCACGGTCATATGGTTCTTCAGCGCTTTTTCGTTCGATTCGTCCCGGAGGCATGCGTCCGCAAGCAGCAGACTGACGCCCTTCACGGCATCGACAAGCCCGTCGAACCAACCGGTATCTCCGGTATAAAACAGCGTGCGTCCTTCCGCGTCCGTAATGTGAACGCCCATCGTGGGGACGGCATGCTGCATCGCGGCAAAGCGCAGGGTCATCGAACCGATCGTGACCTGCTGACCGTCGTATGTCCGGACGGGATCGAACACCGGAGCCTGCAGCATGTCTGTTTCGGGTGAAAACACCTTGAGCGGAGACTGCATCAGCCCGAACTCGCACTGATACCGGAACAGATCGATCTCGCCCGCGTGATCCGCGTGCATATGCGAAAGCACAACAGCGTCCAGACGCAGCGGAAGCTCCGGATGGATCGCCCGGCACTTCTGCAGCGCGCCGCTGCCGCAGTCCAGAAGGATGCGGGTGTTCCGGTCTTCGACCAGATAGGACGAACA
>CAMVGD010000057.1 GCA_947166925.1 uncultured Clostridia bacterium
CCTGTATTATTTGAGCGTGACCGCTTCCTTTGCGGTCCTGATGATGTTTTCTTTTGTGAGCCCGATCGCCTCGCGAAGATACGGGAGCTTGCCGACTTCACCGAACCGATCCATGACGCCCACCGCGCAGACCGGGATCTTTTCCTTTGCGAGCGCTTCGAGCACCGCGGAATGCAGTCCGCCGATCACGTTGTGATTTTCGACCGTCAGCACGGCGCCGGTCTTCTTTGCCGACGCAAGCACCGCCTCGCGGTCGATCGGCTTGATGGTATGGATATTGATCACGTCGCAGGAGACGCCGTCCTTCTCGAGCGTTTCCGCCGCGTCCAGTACGTCCTTGGTCAGCATGCCGGAGACGAAGATCGAAAGGTCCCTGCCCTCCTTGAGAACATCCGCCTTGAAAAGGTCGAATTTGTAATCCGCCGGGAATACATCCGGCAGTTCCTTCCGGAACAGGCGCACATAGACAGCGCCGGGGTAGTCGTTGAGCACCGGCATCGCAGCGCGAAGCTGCACGCCGTCGACCGGTTCAAAGATCACAAGCTCCGGGATCGAGCGCAGTACGCCGATATCCTCCATGCTCATGTGCGTGCCGCCGTTCAGCTCCGCCGAAATGCCCGGGTCGGTGCCGACGATCTTGACGTTCTGCTTTGCATATGCGATTGAGATCGCGATCTGATCGCAGATGCGGCGGCTCGCAAACGGCGTAAAGCTTTCGATCCACGGTTTGAACCCGTAGCTACTAAGTCCCGCCGCGATCGACGCCATATTCTGCTCCGCAACGCCGCAGTCGAAGATCTGCGTGCCGTAGTATTTCTCGCGCAGCTTGATCGTTCCGCTCGCCTTCGCCAGGTCCGCGTCCAGCAGCACGACGTGTTTGTCCTGCGCCATCAGCCGGTCCAGACACTCTGCATAAATCGCCCGCATTTCCATGGTCATGCCTCCCCTCTGAGTTCCCGGATCGCGGCTTCCGCCTGCTCCGCCGAAAGATTCGTGTTGTGGTTGCCTGCGCCGAGATCCTCGATCCATTTGACGCCGCAGCCCTTCTTCGTATTCAGGATCACCATCGTGGGTCTGCCGGAGCCCTTGCCGAGCTTTGCATGCTCCACCGCCGCGCTGACCTCGTCGATGTCGTTGCCGTCCTCGACGTCGATCACGTTCCAGCCGAACGCTCTCCATTTTTCGTCCAGAGGCGCGATGCCGTTGACCTCCTCGACCGTGCCGTCGATCTGCAGCTTGTTGTAGTCGGTGAACGCGATCAGATTGTCGAGCTGCTTGCTCGCCGCGAACATCGCCGCCTCCCAGATCTGTCCCTCCTGGCTTTCACCGTCGCCGATCAGCGTATAAATCGTTGCGCAGTCTTGTTCGAGCTTGCTGCCCAAAGCAACGCCCACCGCGCAGGAAAAGCCCTGACCGAGGGATCCCGTCGTCATGTCGATCCCGACGGTGCGGTTCATGTCGCAATGGCTCGGCAGATTCGTGCCGCCGCGGTTCAGCGTCAAAAGCTCCTTCTTATCGAAATATCCGCGGTTAGCAAGCGTTGCGTAGACCGCGGGACCCGCGTGTCCCTTCGAGCAGATGAAGCGGTCGCGTCCCGCCATCTTCGGGTCCTTCGGGTCGATGCGCATGGCTTCAAAATACAGCACGGTCAGAAGCTCGACGACCGAAAGGCAGCCGCCGATGTGACCGACGCCCAGATGCCCGATGCACGTCAAAACGTCGCAGCGGATATCCAGCGCGATTTTCTTCAGATTCTGTTTCAATGCCAAATTCTCCTTTATTTAATTCATTCTGTTAACCAAATCAATTTTATCCGTAAACGTGCGAATTGTCAAGGGAAACCGATTGACTTTTTTCGTTCTTTGCAGTATGATTGATTAAATGATTGAATCAATTCGGAGGATGATCCTTTATGAAGAAATTTACCCCGGTCTATGTCCCCGTCGGCGTCGGGACGTTTCATATGGAGAGCGCGCAGGACGCGTTCATTCGCTCGTGCACGGTACTGAAGGCGCTCGATCCGGGCTTCGTTTGCCCCGATGAAAAACTGCTGTCGATCGAGGCGCTGAAGGCGTATCTCGAACCGCTGCAGCCCGATCTCATCGTCTTTCAGAATCTGACCTTTGCAAACGCGGCGTACATGTCCGAGGTGCTTTGGCATTTCGATTGCCCGATCGTGCTGTGGACGCTCCGCGAGCCGGTGATCGACGGCGGACGGCTGCGTCTCAATTCCCTGACCGGCGCATACTCCGCGGCAAACGTGCTGTGCGCGTTCGATCGCCATTTCTTCTATACCTTCGGCGCGCCGGAGGAAGACTCCCTGCAGCGTGATCTTCGCGAGCTGCTCACGGCGGCAAAGCTTCGGCATGCGATGCGCGATCTGAAGGTCGCGGCGATCGGGCATACCCCGCAGGGCTTCGGTTTCGGCAGAGCCCTGGACGCCGAAATGCGAAGTGC
Organism: uncultured Clostridia bacterium; assembly: GCA_947166925.1. Lineage (GTDB taxonomy): Bacteria > Bacillota > Clostridia > Christensenellales > CAG-138 > UBA3792. Next base: position 2,458 of record CAMVGD010000057.1, read on the forward strand.
GTTTGGCGCGGAGCTCGTTTCGATCGAAGCGCGCGAGCTCATCGACCGTGCGAAGGGCTATACGGACGAGGAATGCGCGCCGTATCTCGAAAAAACCGCACGCGCCACCTGCGGGTTTGACAAGACGCCCGAGCGGAACCGGCTCGACCACGCAAGGCTCTATAAGGCATACAGCGAATGGATCGGCGAAAACGGGATCGGCGCGCTCGCGTCGCGCTGCTGGCCGGACTTCTTCACCGCATTCGGCACGCCGGTATGCACGGTGCTTTCGATGCTGAACGACGACGGCATCGCCGCCGCCTGCGAAGCGGATATCTACGGCGCGCTGTCGATGTGGATCGGCATGCAGCTTTCCGGCTCCCCCGTCTTCTTCGGCGATCCGGTGTCGCTCGACGAAAACGAGAACACGATCACCTTCTGGCACTGCGGCGCGGCGGCGTGCTCGCTTGCGCGGAAGGATACCGGCGCGGTCGTCGGCGTGCATCCGAACCGCAAAATCGGTCCCGCGATGGATTTCGGCTGTGAAGCGTTCGACGGCGCAACGATCTTTCGCGTCGGCAGGCTGCCGGACGGCAAGTTCCGCTTTTTCCTCTGTGAAGGAACGGCGCTTTCAAAGCCAAAGCAGTTTACCGGTACGAGCATCGTGATCCGGACCGACGATCCTGCAAAGGAGATCGTCATGGACAGCGTGTGCAAGGGCTTTGAACCACATTTTGCGATCATCAAAGGGCGGTGCGCAGGGACGCTGGAAGCGCTTGCGGGCTATCTCGGACTTCCCGTATACCGGTATTGAGCATGATTACCGATTCCTTTGACCCGAAATCCGAACCGCTGTTCACCGTGGAATCGTTTGTCGGACCCCAGAAGCATCTTTGCGACGTCTGCATTCTGACCTTCTCGCACAGGATCCTGGAGGAACTGCAGACGCGTTTTGCGCTGCGCGAAGCCGGATATCTCAGAAACGTGAACGGCGACCGTCCGATCTTTCTGTTCGAATACGACGGAAAAACGCTCGCGACGGTGCTCTGCGGCGTCGGCGCGACGCTTGCAAGCGGCGACGTCGAGGAGCTCAACTGGCTCACCGGCGCGACGAAGTTCGTGATGTTCGGGTCGGCGGGATCCCTGAACCGGGAAGCGACCGCCGGAAGGTTTGTGATCCCGACAGAGGCGTACCGCGACGAAGGCATGTCCTATCACTACGCCTCGCCCGCGGACTATATCGCGATCAAAAGCGCGGACCGCGTCGAGGCGATCTTTAAGGAGCTCGGTCTTCCGTACGTTTCGGGGCGCGTGTGGACGACCGACGCATTCTACCGCGAGACGCGCGATCAGTTTGAAAAGCGCAGGGCGGAGGGTTGCCTTGCGGTCGAAATGGAGGTCGCGGGCGTACAGGCGGTGTGCGATTTTCACGGCTTCGGGCTCTATGATTTTCTGGTCACCGGCGACGTATTGGACGCGCCGATCTATGAAAACGACGGACTGCACGGCGCAAACCACGATCTCGACAAGCTTTGGATTGCCTTGGAGATCGCAAAGCGGATCTTTTAAGATTCTTCGTCAGCTCATGGCTTCCTCAGAATGACAGAACGAAAAACGGCACGGTCAAACCGTGCCGTTTTGCTGTTTTCGGATTTACGCGTTCTGCTCTTTGAGGTATTCTTCCTTTTCGACCTGAAGCTCGTCGATGCGCTTCTTGCTGAGCGGATAGACGAACCGCAGAATGATGAACACGAGCAGGAACAGCACGGCGGGGATCATGACGGAATAGTTGTACATGGTTTTCAGCGCCGCGTCGTTCAGTCCTTCGGTCTTCAGCTGGCTGCCGTTGTAGCCGATGATCAGCAGCGGGACGTTGATGAGGATCGTCGCAACGGTCTGACCGAGCTTGCGCATGAAGGAATAGAACGCGTAGCTGGTCGCGTCGTCGTTCAGCTTGTAGGTGACCTTGTTGTAGTCGATCGCGTCAGACGCCAGCGCCCAGATCAGCAGGAAGATGAACGCGGTGCCGATGCCGGCGACGAGGTTCGCGGCGAGATACAGCCAGACGTTCGTGACGCCGAACAGCGCAAGCACGAACAGAACCAGATAGAATACCGCTGCGGCAAGCACGCCGTAGGAGCAGACCTCGCGGCGGCCGAACCGATTGCCCATGCGCGTTGCTAAGAACATGATGACCGCGACCGGCAGATACTGGAACACGGTCGGCAGCATGGTGAGTCCCTGCTTATTGAAAAACTTGTCGAACAGATACGCGTTGTAGCCCTGTCCGAACATCTGCGCAGCGAGGAACAGCATGGACGCAATGGAAACCGCCATGAACGGACGGCTCTTGAGAAGCGTCTTGACGACCTTCCACGTCTGCCCCTTTGTCTTCGGATCGGGATGCGACGCGACACGCTCCTTGCTCCAGCCGTAGCAGAGGAAATAGAACACGACGGAGAGTACGGCAATGATGCTGACGCCGATGATCGTGATCGTCGGATCCATGACCTTCATGGCCTTGCCGTTTGCATCGAGGATCTTGTTGCCGCTTTCGTCGACCATCGCGACATAGCAGAAGGATGCGAGCACCATCGCGGGCATGGCGCCGAACGTGGAGCCGATCGAACGGAACACGGACAGCGACGAACGCTCCTTGTCGCTCGAAGTGATGACCTGCGCCATCGAACCGTACGGGATGTTGATGCAGGTGTAGAGCATGCCGAACAGAATGTACGTAAAGTAGATCCACACGGTGCGCCACGTGATCGCAAATCCCTTGACGTTAAAGAACATCAGGATCGCCGCGATCGCAACCGGCGCCGCGAAGATCTTGAGCCAGTGACGGTAGCGTCCGTCCGCATGCACGGGCGCGCGGTCGATGAGCCGTCCCCAGATCGGGTCGTTGATCGCGTCCCAGACGCGCGCGATGATCGTCATGATCATAACGCTCAGCACGCTGATCTCGAGAACGTCCGTATAGAACTTGTTCAGAACGCTCTGCGTCAGTCCGAACACCAGACAGCTCGCGAGATCGCCGAACGCGTATCCGAGCTTGTCCTTCATTCTGATCCCGCTGGTACGGGAAATGTAAGATTGCTCCATTCCTTCGTTACCCTCCGTTTATTATTTGTTTTCCTCCGCAGCGCGGCGGAACAGGTTCGCGTATGCGCTGTTCTTTCTGTAAAACACCGGCGTCTGTCCCAAAGGCGCGGGCACGGTGTACGCCGCCTCCCCCGCGTATGCTTTGCCGCTCCAGAAGCCGATCCATTCGCCCTTCGGCAAGAAGACCTTCCGCGTCTTTGCACGGCGCTCGATCACCGGACAGACGAACAGATCTTCGCCGAGGAAATAGCTGTACATATCATGGCTTTGTCCGTAATCCATCGCGTCGTAGAAATCGGGACGCATGGCGGGCAGCCCCGCCTTTGCAAGCGCCTCGCAATGCTTGATATAGGGCTTCAGCGCGGCGTGGATGCCGGTAAGCTTCACGGTATACGGCGTGACCTCCGGCGCGTCGAACTGCGCGTTCGCCCACGGACGGATGGATTCGTGGCTGCGCATCAGCAGCGAGAACGTACACATCTCCATCCAGCGGGTGAACAGCTCCGGTTTGCGCTTCATCTTGCCGAACGAGAAGAATCCGCCGACGTCGCAGTGGATCATCGGCACGCCCGAGAAGCCGAGCGAAAAGCTTGCGGGCATCACGCACGGCATGCCGTAATCCTTCGTCGTATCGGTATGCTGATCGCCGTTCCAGAGGATCGGCGCGTACGTCTGGATCCCGACATAGCCCGAGCGCATGAAGAACATGACGTCGTCCCTGCCGTACTCCTCCACCGCCTCGCGGTTGAGCTTCGCCCACAAAACCGGCCAAAGGTTGTGAAGCTTTTTCGGATCGCCGTCAAAGAGAACGCAGTCGGTCGGCAGATATTCGCCGAAGTCCGCCATCCAGCCGGACACGCCGAGATCGAGCATGTTTTTCTTGATCAGAACGTCCTTTACATAGCGCACCGCGTCGGGATTCGTGAGGTCGAGCATGCCTGCGTCGAAGGTCGTGGACTTGATATGATAAATGCTGCCGTCCGTATGCGTGATGAGGTACTCCTTCTCTTTGCATTCGGTATAGAGCCGGCTGTCCTTGACGAGGTACGGATTGATGTACGCAAGGAAGCGCACTCCGCGCGCATTGAGCTTTGCGATCGCGCCTTTCAGATCGGGATAAAGCTTCTCGTCGACCTCCCAGTTCCACCATACCTGCTTGCCCATGACCGTGCGGTTTTCGCCGGACCAGTCCTGGCTCCACACGCCCGAGATCTTCGCGCCCGCGTCGAGCATGGCGAAGGTCTTTTCGAGGATCGTCTGCGTGCCGCCCTGAATCCCGAGGATCATGCCGTCGAAGCACCAGTCCGGCAGGTATTGACGGTTTTCGATGCGCTCCGCGAGCTTCTTTGCAAGCGCGTCGAAGCTGCTGCCGAACGTGACGGTCAACGACTTCGGGCATGCGTCGAATTCAAACGTATACGTGTCCGCGCCGAAGGTCGACTTGCCGTCCGCCGTCGTGTCAAACAGAAACAGCCGTCCGGAATCCGTCATAAAAACCGGCATCGGCGCATAACTGCCGATCGCGGCATGCGGCTTTTCGCGGTACAGAAACCGCGGCAGGATCGCCTTTTCGATGACGGTCTTTGCCTTGATGTGCTCGGAAACGAAATTGACGACCGTTTCGCCGCGCAGGTTTGTCTTGCGGTACTGCTCGCCGCCGCCGAACACGGCTTCCCCTTCGATCGCGGGGAGCGTGAACACATACGCCCAGCCCTCCTCGCCGGTGAAATCGAGTTGCACGCTGTCCGGCTGTTCGGTCATCGCGACCGAAAGGCTGTGTCCGTTTGCGGAAAACATGAGGACGCCGCCGCTTTCCGATACCTCGGTCAGCGGAACGCGCTCGACCTCCGTCACGGTCTCTTTTACCGTGCCGCGGTCTGCTTCGTACGTTTTTTCGCACTTGATCGCGATCGCAAAGGGATGTTCGGGAGAATGGGAAAAGACCTGCCGGTCGCCGAAAACGAGCGTCCGAACGTCGGACTGATTCTGAAATGACAGCATACGTACCCCTCTTATGAACCTTTTCTTTATGATACAGGAAAAGCCCGTCCTCTGTCAAGAACGGGCATAAGATTCCATGATTTGCAGGCCGTCTTTCAGGCGCGTTGCCGTCGCGCATACAAACGTGTCGATCGAAAAACAGAACGGAAATCCGTCAGATCCGGCGACATGCGCGGTGACTTTAACTCATTTCAGTATCCAAGCGCGATGCCGAGCGCAAGGAATCCGATGACCAGCGCAAGGTTCAGAACGAACAGCGGCACGCTCTTTCTGACCCATTTGAAGTAGTCGACGCCGATCATCGAGAGCGAGGTTAGAAGCACCGGCGAGGTCGGGAACAGGACGTTCGTATAGCCGTCGGCAAAGGTATAGATCAGCACGAGCATCTGCTTGCTGAGCGGCACGGAAACGACTGCAAGCATGCCCATCACGAGGATCGCCTTTGCCGTCGAGGACGAGATGAAGAATTCGAGCACAAGAATGATCGCGTACAGTACGAGCGCGACGAGGAACGGACTGTGCCCGGAAACGACCGTGTTGATCGAATGGACGATCGTCGGCATGATCGCACCCTCGTCGAAGATATACTTGACCGAGGACGCAAGCGCGATGAACGCGATCGTGGGCAGCGCGCCGACGATCCCTTTCCCGAAGCTTTTCAGCACGGGCTTGACCGCCTTCGCGGAAAGAAAACCCGCAGAAAGTCCGAAGATCAGGAAGTACGCGATCAGAACGACGACGGTGTAATCGCGAAGCGCGGGGATCGCCGAGCAGGCGACGATCAGTCCGAGACAGACGAGCAGGAACACGATGTACGTGCAGCGGATGCGTTTTTCATCCCACGGCGCAGGCGCTTTCGCTTCGTCCGCTTTGCCCGCGGCGCGCAGCGCCTCGTCATGCGCAAGCGTCAGGCTTGATCCCGGATCCTTTCTGAGCTTTCTGACATACAGGAACACGAATCCGAGCAGCAGCAAATACATCACCGCGAAGATGACGATGCGGTACCAGATGCTTTCCATCGGGTTTGCGCCGATGATCTCGCTTGCCAGAAGCACCGTGAACGGGTTCGTGATCGCGCTTGCAAACCCGAAGCCGCAGGCGATGATGCACACGAGAAAACCGGTGAACGAGTCGTAGCCGATCAGCACGCACAGCGCGGTCACGATCGGCAGCATGGAGAGCATCTCCTCAAACAGGCCGAGGAACGCGCCGAACGCCATGAACACCAGCGCGATCATGCACAGAAGCAGCGCGCGGCGCTTCCGGAACCGCGCGGCGACGGCGCCGACCAGCGTGCGGATGCCGCCGACGTCGTTCATGACCTGAAACGCGGCGAACACCATGACGAGGAACAGCGACAGCATGATCAGCGTCAGTCCGTTCGACGAGCCGAACACGAGGACCGGCGCAAGTAAGCCTTTCCAGACCGGAATGCCCTTTGCGTTCTCGATGGGACGATAATCGAGGTAATCCGTCGTGCCGTCCGCTTTAATGCCGAATTCTCCCTTCGGAACGACATAGGTCAGCACGATCGCCGCGAGCATCAGCACGAACAGCAGCGTCACGACCTGAATGAACGTCTTTATCGAGAGGTTAACGAGCGTCTTCTTTTTCTCTGTTTTCTCCATTGCGCAGCTCCTTGATGAGATCGACGATCAGCGCCCAGCGCACAACCTGCCGACGGTTTTCGGTCGGGTAGAAATAGTACAGATCCCCGTTATGGTACGTTTCAAATTCCGCGTTGACGGAAAACGGCAGCGCCGGCAGCGCGTCGAAGCCGACGTCGAACGAATGCCGCTCCGAGCGGTAGGAAAAGCCCTCCGGCGAAAGTATGCAGCGTCCCTTCTCCCTGGTCTTGTACTTTCCGGTATCGTGAAAGATCACGACGTTCACGTCCGTTTCGAGGCGCAGATCGGAAAGCTCCGCGGTTTCCAGCTCCTTGATGCGCGCATAGTACGCGCCGATCGAGAACGGCTCGTCCTCAAACAGATACCGCTCGTTCAGCCGGTGCGATCTGCCGCAGGCGGTACAGATCAGTTCGTTGCCGACGCCCTTGGTCGTATACAGCGCGCCGCAGTCAATGCAGCGGTACAGAATGTTCTCCAGCCCCTTCGCCTTATCCTTTTGCCGATAGACGCCGATCCCCTCCTCCGACGCGTCATAGGCGAGCGATTCGTCGATGAGCCGGTTCAGCTCCGCGTCGGTCATGGCGGCGATCTCGTCCCTGCGGATCACGCGCTCGGCGGAAACGGTCACGTCGGTGCGGAAGAAACGCCTGCGCCATTTCGGTTTGGCAAAGTAAGAGCCGCGGATCTTCGCGATCACAAGATCTGCGTTGAGCCGGCGGTAAAACGCCGCGCTTTTATCGACGATCGGGTAGGATCGTCCGTCGACCGACAGCCGCGCTTCCGGGAAAATGATGACGGGATAGCCCTTTCTCAGCATGCGCATGATCTGCACCGGCACGGAGAGATCGGAATAAAACAGTTTCTTCGGGATCACGCCCGCCTTCGACGCCGCCCGGCGGATCAGCGGGTGCGACACAAAATGCTTGTTGACGACGTACGACGGGTTTGCCTTCGCGTTTTCAAGCAGACGGTTCGTGTAATACATATCAAAGAACGACCCGTGGTTGCAGAGCACGATATACGGCGCGGACAGATCGCGGATCCGCGCGTCGTCGACGTGCAGGCGCTGACGGCGGCGGCAGAACCGGTGCAGCGCAGCGAAAAAGACGGTCATGTACGCCGAATCCGGGGTGCCTGCGTTCTCGCGGAAAAAGACTTTGTTGAGGAACAGGAACAGCACGACAAGCAGAATGCCGGCAAGCGCCGCAACGATGAGGATCAGAAGCCACAGCGGGAGGTCGTTTCCGATGAAATACCGCGCCGCCATCCCCATGAGATTGGACGTGACGATCGAAGGGATGACGCCGGTCGCGACCGTGAAGATATAGCGGGAGAACTTCATCTTGCGGCAGCTGCCGTAGTAGCAGATCGCGCCGAACGGGATCAGCGGCATGATGAACAGCAGATACAAAAGAAGCTGCGTGCCGCGGTCCTTTTTGACCCTTGCGGCAAGCTTTTCGATCTTTTTTTCATTCTTTTCGCAGGCGTTGCTGGAAAACCGGAACGTCGTGACGAGCACATAGATGATCGTCGCGCCGAGACACACGCCGAGATCGCACAGGATCAGCGCGATATAGAACGGATAGCTCAGACCCGACGAGATCTGGATGAATTCCGCCGGAATGAAAACGACGACCATCTGCAGCGCTTCGACCAGCACCACCGCCAGAAAACCGAGGATTCCCCGGGAGCTCAGCAGCGCCTTTGCGCCGTCGACGTCGTTCTTCAGCTCCAGCTTGATGAACGGGATCAGTATATCGGAAAGGAACAGCGCAAACAAAGCGACGGTCGCAAGCAGCGACACGGCGACGATCAGTCTTTGCGTTGTTTTCTTCATGCTTCCTCCACCCGGCGGTCCGAGCCGACACGCCTGTCTGCAGTTATGTTGTATTGTAGTATGGCACGCATCTTTTGTCAACCGAACCCGTAAATGCGGCTTCGCCGCTTTTGCTCTTTTCTTTTTTGCACGGATATGCTATGATAAACAATACGAAACGGAGGGAAAATCGCATGCGGACGGCATTGCTGAACAGCATCGGCGGCGTAAAAACCCTGTCCATCGTGGGCATGTGCAAAAACGCGGGCAAAACGACCGTGCTGAACTGGCTGCTCGGTCAGTCGCACGGGCGCGTGCTCGGTCTGACCTCGATCGGGCGGGATGGCGAATCCACAGACGTCGTGACCGGCACCGAGAAGCCCGGCATCTATGTGCCGGAAGGCACGCTGATTGCGACTGCAAAGGACATGCTCGCGCTGTCGGACGTCACGCAGGAGATCGTGTATACGACCGGCATCCCGACGCCGTTGGGCGAGGTCGTGCTCGTCCGTGCCAGAAGCGCCGGGAACGTGCAGCTTGCGGGGCCTTCGATCACCTCGCAGCTTAAAACCGTCTCCGATCTGTTCTTTTCGCTCGGCGCAAAACAGGCGATCATCGACGGCGCTTTGGGCAGAAAGTCGCTCGGCGCGCGCGCGGTCGCCGAGGGCGTGATCCTCTGCACCGGCGCAAGCTACGACATGCGCATGGAGAAGGTCGTGTCCGACACCGCGGACATCTTTCGCATCATGTCTCTCAAAAAGGCGGAGACCGTCCCGGCGGAAAGCGAAAAGCCGCTCGGCGACGTGCTGAAGGAGCACGGCGAAGCGCTGATCCCCGGCGCGCTCACCGACGCAGCGGTCGTTCCGCTTCTGAAAAGCGGCGTCATGCGAAACGTCCGGCTCGTGGTCAGAGATCCGAGCAAGGTCCTTTTGTCGCCGGATACGCTCGAAAAGCTTGCGATCCGGAACGTCGCGCTTGAAACGGTCGAGGCCGCAAAGGTGCTGTGCGTAACGGTCAATCCCGTTTCCGCCTACGGCTGGAGGTTTGACGCGGACGCGTTCTTAAAGGCGATGTCGGCTGCGGTCGACGCGCCGGTCATCAATGTGAAGGAGGCGCTTCTATGATCTCGATCCGCTTTGACGATCAGGTGAAGATCGGCTTGAAATACGTTTTGGACAGCCTGCACGTGTGCAGCCCGTTCGGGCAGGAGCGCGTGCGGAAGCTGCGCTTCTACGCGCCGAACGAACGGAACGAACTGGAAATCGAGCTCGGCAATACGGAACGCGCCGCCGCGGAAGCGGACCGGCTCCGCGCGCTGTACGAACAGATCATGCTTGTGCTGTGTCAGCTGAAGGATATCCGCGGATCGCTCGGAAGGCTTTCGGAAGGCGCCGTGCTCGATCACGTGGAGCTGTTCGAGCTCAAGGGGTTCCTTCTGCGCATTGCGGATCTGCTGCCCCTGTATGCCCGCATGAACGAAGCGGTACGCGTCGAAGGGATCGCGTTTTTCGACCCGACGGACGCTTTGGACGTGCTCGATCCGGAGCGCACGCGTTCGCGCGGATTCTATATCCCCGACGGCGCAAGCGAAACGCTCAAAGCGATCCGCGCGGAGAAAAAGCGCCTGGAGGCGCGGCTCTATGCGGCGCCGGACGCCGAAAAGGACGCGATCAAAGCCGAGCGCACGCGCGTGTGCGCCGAGGAGGAGACCGAGGAGCGCGCCATCCGCAAGGCGATGTGCAGCCGTCTTCTCCCCCATGTGTATGAAATGCTCTCCGACGCAGACGCGGCGGGGCGGCTGGACCTGCTCATCCAGAAAGCGCTGTTCGCAAAAGCGTACGGCGGCGTGCGTCCGAGGATCACAGAAAGCGAGCTGACGCTTGTCGACATGGTGAATCCGGAGCTTGTCGATCTTCTGAAAGCGAAGGGTCGCGCGTTCGTGCCCGTGTCAATCACGGCCGACCGCGGCGCGACGGTCATTACCGGCGCGAACATGGGCGGCAAAAGCGTCGCCATGAAGACGGTCGCGCTGAACGCGCTGCTGATGCATGCCGGATTTCTGGTCTGCGCGGGATCCGCGGCGATCCCGATGTTCGGGAGCGTCCGGATGCTGTTTGACGACGCCCAGTCGATGCAGTCGGGACTTTCCGGCTTCGGATCGGAGATCGTGCGGTTCAACGAGGCGCTGGCGGACGTCGGGCAGGGCTATTCCCTGTTTCTGATCGACGAGCTTGCGCGCGGCACGAACCCGGACGAGGGCGCGGCGATCGTGCAGGCGGTGACGCGCTATCTGAACGGCGTCAATGCGATCTCGATCCTTGCGACGCACTACGACGGCGTTGCGGAACACGCACGCTTCCACTACCAGATCATCGGGCTGAAGGACATCGATCCGACGGCGATCAGAGCAGAGCTTGCAGCCGCGAACGAGGACGGCGTCGCAGTCATCGCGCGGCATATGAATTACGGGCTGTACCGCGTCGAAGGCAAGGCGGACTGCCCGAGGGATGCGCTGAACATCTGCCGCATGCTGTCGCTCCGTCCGGAGATCCTCGCGCGCATCGAAGAAGCATATAATCCTTAGAGCTTGTCAAAAACCTTTTGACAAGCTGAATATGCTGTTGGGAAGGGAGGCAGAATTCGCGTTCTTCGCGATGGAGCTATACTAAAGTATGCGACTGAGCGAAAACGCGGATAGTTTGCGACGAAGCAATGAAAGGAAAAGACATTTTTGCCTTTTCTTCATACCGGTAATAATCATATTATTTATCGTCGCAAACGGTCTGGCCCCTTTTACGACAGCATATAAATAGGAAATTCCTTGACAACAGACCTTAAAATCGGGTATAATTTTTATACAGATTTTCATCAGGTCTTCAATAGAGGTGCGGACAGCAGGGTACCCGTCCGACCGGCAGGGCAGCCGGAACCGTCGTGCGGGAAAGGGGTTGTTCGCCGAAGGAATCGGACCCGCCCGATCCGGTTTCTGGCGCTGCCGTGTAAGCGGCGACGCTGTCATGTTCAAGGAGCATGGAGCGCTATTGGTCGATCGGTCGACCGACAGCGCCCTTTTTTTTGTGCCGATCGTCCTGAAGACCGCAGAAACGCTGCATTCCCAGAAAAGTCTATTATGTGAAGGAGAATCACCCATGGAAAAACTGACATCTTTGCTCCGACTCCGCATGAGCGCGAAGGACGCGCACTACGGCGGAAACCTGGTGGACGGCGCGCACATGGTGCACCTGTTCGGCGACGTTGCGACCGAGCTTCTCATCAAGTGCGACGGCGACGAAGGTCTGTTCTGCGCCTACGACAACATCGAGTTTCTGGCGCCGGTCTACGCGGGCGACTACATCGAAGCGTACGGCGAGATCGACCGCATCGGCAACACCTCCCGCGGCATGACGTTTGAAGCGCGCAAGGTGATCCAGGCGCGTCCGGACATCAGCCCGTCCGCAGCCGAAGTGCTGCCCGAGCCGATCGTCGTCTGCCGCGCGCACGGCACCTGCGTGACGCCGAAAAACTGCCAGCGCATCGATCACAGCCAGGACAAGTAACGGAGGGACGATATGGAAAAGCTGATCATCACCGCCGCCATCTGCGGCGCCGAAGTCACCAAGGCGAACAACCCCGCCGTCCCCTATACCGTCGAGGAAATGGTCCGCGAAGCAAAGCTCGCATATGAAGCGGGCGCGGCGATCATCCATGTACATGTCCGCGAGGACGACGGCACGCCCACGCAGGACCGCGAACGCTTCCGCGTGGTCATGGACGCGATCCGCAAAGAGCTTCCCGACGTCATCATGATCCCGTCGACCGGCGGCGCGACCGGCATGACGCCCGAGGAGCGTCTGCAGCCGACCGAGCTGTTCCCGGAGATGGCGACGCTCGACTGCGGCACCTGCAACTTCGGCGACGAGGTCTTTGAAAACACGATGCCGACGATGCGCGCGTTCGGCAAGCGCATGATCGAGAACGACATCAAGCCCGAATACGAATGCTTCGAACTCGGGCATCTCGACACCGTTCTCAATATGGCGAAGAAGGGCGAAGTCCCCGGCGCGCCGATGCAGTTCAACTTTGTGCTCGGCGTTCCCGGCTGCGCGCCCGCGACCGTCGACAACCTCGCCTTTATGGTGAGCAAGATCCCCGCGGGCTCGACCTGGACGGTCACCGGCGTCGGCAGATCCGCCTGGACGATGGCGGCCGCCGGCATCATCATGGGCGGCAACGTCCGCGTCGGCTTCGAGGACAACGTGTACCTCGGCAAAGGGCATAAGGCGGCTTCTAACGGCGAGCTCGTCGAAAAGGTCGTCCGTCTTGCAAAAGAGCTCGGTCGTGAGATCGCAACGCCCGACGAAGCAAGAGCGATCCTCGGCATGAAGCCGCGTCAGTAAACGGAATCCATACAATCAATTATAAAAATCTATTTCAGGAGGAATCACAATGGAACAGTTAAAGGGCAATAAGTACGGTACCCACCGCGTCATCGAGCCGAAGGGCGTTCTCACGCAGGCGGCATGGAAGATCGACAACGACATGACGAAGCGTTATTCCAACGAAATCATCTGCGACGTCATCTCCCTGAACATCGACTCCGCATCGTTTACGCAGATCGAAGAAGCGTGCGGCGGCGACGAGCAGAAGATCGGCGAAATGATCCTCGGCATCGTGGCGGAACGCGGCAAGCAGCAGAACCCGGTCACCGGAAGCGGCGGCATGTTCATCGGCAAGGTCGCCTACATCGGCGAAGACCTCCTCAAGAAGCCGGACTTCGACCTCAAGGTCGGCGACAAGATCGCATCCCTCGTCTCCCTCTCCATGACGCCGCTGAAGATCGACCGCATCAAGGCGATCCACAAGGACATCGACCGCGTCGACATCGACGGTCAGGCGGTGCTGTTTGAGTCCGCGATCTACGCGAAGCTGCCCGACGACATGTCCGAGGCGCTGGCGCTCGCCGCGCTCGACGTTGCAGGCGCGCCCGCGCAGGCAAGAAAGCTCCCGAAGGAAGGCGATTCCGTCCTGATCCTCGGCGCAAACGGCAAGAGCGGCGTGCTCTGCGGCTGGGAAGCGCTGAAAAAGGTCGGCCCGAACGGCAAGGTCGTCGGCGTCGTCCGCAACCCGAAGCAGGTCCCGGCATTGATCGAACTCGGCGTTTACACCGACGTCATCGTTGCGGACTGCACGAAGCCGGTCGAAGTGCTCGAAAAGGCGTTGGAAGTCAACGGCGGCAAGGAATATGATATCTCCATCTGTTGCGTCAACATCGAGTCCTGCGAGATGAGCGCGATCCTGCCGGTCCGCGACGACGGTCTCGTCTACTTCTTCTCCATGGCGACCTCGTTCACGAAGGCGGCATTGGGCGCAGAGGGCGTCGGCAAGGACGTCACCATGATCGTGGGCAACGGCTACACCAAGAACCACGCCG
>CAMVGD010000058.1 GCA_947166925.1 uncultured Clostridia bacterium
TACTATGACGCGATCATCGGCTGGCAGAAAACGCGTCACGGCGTCGAGGGGCTTCTGAAGGAGCACATCGGCTACGAAAACGGCGTGCTCGGCGGCGTTTCCGCGGCGATCCGCTCGCTGACGAACGAGGGCGATCCGATCCTTGTGCACAGCCCGACCTATATCGGCTTTCTGCACGTTCTGCACGATCTCGGACGCAGGGTCGTCGACAGTCCGCTTACGCGCGACGAAAAAGGCGTATGGCGCATGGATTTTGCCGATATGGAACGGAAGATCCGGGAGAACGGGATACGCCTCGTCATCTTCTGCTCGCCGCACAATCCCTGCGGCAGAGTGTGGGAGCGCTGGGAGCTCGAGCGCGCGATGGACGTGTATCGCGCCTGCGGCTGCACGGTGCTTTCCGACGAGATCTGGGCGGACCTGACCTTTGAAACCCACCGGCACATCCCGACGCAGACCGTCAGCGAGGACGCAAGGATGCGGACGATCGCGTTCTACGCGCCGAGCAAGACGTTCAGCCTTGCCGGACTGATCGGCTCCTATCACATCATCTATAACGACGCGCTCCGCAAAACCGTCACGGACTGCGGCAGCGCGACGTACTACAATTCCTGCAACGTGCTTTCGCTGCACGCGCTGCTCGGCGCGTACAGTCCCGAGGGTGCGCGGTGGCTCGACGAGCTGCGCGCCGTGCTGTACGGGAATCTCTGCTATGTGAAGTACTTTATGGAGGCGCACTTCCCCGGCGTTTCGATGTTCCTGCCCGAAGGAACGTATATGCTGTTTCTGAACTGCAGGGACTGGTGCGAAACGCACGGCGTGCCGATGGACGAGCTTCTGCGGCGCGGCGTGCGCGCCGGCGTGATCTGGCAGCGCGGCGCCGATTTCGGCGCGCCGGACTGCATCCGGCTGAACGTCGCCCTGCCGTTCACGCTCGTCGAGGAAGCGATGAACCGGCTGAAAGACCGCGTGTTTACGGATTGAGGCGCCTATGGTCCTGTTTATCGACGTTTGCGTGCGGAAAGGCTCGCGCACAAGACGGCTCGCAAAGCGCGTGCTGTCGCATCTTCCGGGCCCGGTCGAAACGGTTCGTCCGGCGGAGATCAATTTCCCGAAAACGGACGAAGCGTTTCTCAATAAGCGCGACGCGTGCATCGCGGCGGGCGATTATTCCGATCCGATGTTCGACCTTGCGAAGCAGTTCAGAAGCGCGGACACGATCGTGATCGCCGCGCCGCACTGGGACCTCAGCTTTCCGGCGGTCCTCAAGCAGTATTTCGAGCAGATCAACGTCGTCGGGCTGACCTTCTTCTATACGGACAGCGACCGGCCCGTCACGCTCTGCCGCGCGAAACGGCTCATCTACGTCTCGACCGCAGGCGGTCCGGTGCGGGACCATGCGTACGGGTTCGGATATGTCAAAGCGCTCGGCGAGGAGTTTTACGGGATCGAGGATGCGGTATGCTTCTGCGCGGAAGGGCTCGACCTGATCGGCGCCGACGCCGAAGCGATCCTTCAAGGAACCGAGGCGGAGATCGACCGCGCGTTCTGCTGATCTATTGAAAAGTCGGGACCCGACGCGTTCGAACGGGGGATCGAAAGCATCGGGTCCTCTTTATCTGCCGGACAGGACTGCCCGGCGCGCCTTCGGAATCGGGGCATAGATGAAGGCGCTTGTTTAGGCAAACGGATATGGATGATGGTGTGCCCGTCTGCCGGCAATCGGGGATCTTCGGATCCCCGAATTTTTTACCTTACTTTACAGCTTATCACATTCGACCACTCGCCGAAATAGGTCATGCCGTTGAATACCTGATATCCGCGCACCGTCACGTAATAGGTCGTGCCGGATTTCAGGCTCTTGACCGTGGTCCGGTACGCATCCGGTCTTGTGACCTTGACCGCGCCAACGTTTTGCGTAAAGCCTGCGTCCGTCGCGTACTTGATCTGATAGCCCGTGACGGTCTTTGATCCGTCCCATCTCGCCGTGAACTGCTTCGAGCCCGCGTCGACGCCCAAAAGGTTCCGCGTGGTGATGCGCACCGTCGTCTTCAACGGTCCGACCTCGCCGAGGTTGTAGTTGTCCATCGGATCGCTGTAATACGCCTTGATCCCGTACTGGTAGCGCGTTCCCGCATAGACCGTCGTGTCGGTCCACGTCGTGTCCGTCGTGTTGTTCCAGCGCTTGAATTCCGTCCATCCGTCGGTCGTGGTGCTCCACGCGCGGCGGTAGATCACGTAGCCCTTTGCGTCGGGAACCGGATCCCAGTTGAGCGTAACGCCGTCCTTCGTGTTCGCGATGTCCGTCTGTTTCGTCGGCGGCAGATAGATCTTGAACCAGTTCGAAGCGGTCTTTCCGCTGCCTTTCAGCGTGACCGTCAGCGTTGCGGTGCCGGGCGCGTCGTTGTTTTCGAACACGCCGGTGAAATATCCGGCATTCAGAACGACGTCGTCGTCCCCGATGACGCGGTATGTCGGTTCGTACGCTCTGTTCTCGTAGAAGATCACATACGGCGTACCGCCCTTATAGCCGATTTCGTCATAATTACTGCCGTATATGCTTCCGCTGCCGTAGCTCTCGATCCATTCAACGCTTGCCTCCCCCTCGTACGGGAACAGCAGCGTGACCGTCAGTCTGCCGGAGACTGCGTCGTAATAACCGACATGCATATAATGCAGCGTTCTGAGGTCCCGGTCCGCCGTTACAATGCCGGTATTGTTATCATAAGAAACGCCGTCGTAGTGTTCGTCATCATATGAATCTCTCGTATAGTACGCTTCGTAAACATCGCCGAAATACCCGAACTCGCCCGAATAATCAAGCCCCGTAAACGCGCCGAGATCGAACGTATACGCGCCGTCCGTCTCCTGCATGCGCTGATCGATAAGAAGGGTCTGATTATCCCCCCTGAAGGATTCGACCTGCTGGTTATGGCTCAGATCGACCTCCAGAAGATGGTTGTTGTCAACGTTCACGCTTGTCAGATTCGGGTTGCCGGAAAGATCCAGCTCGTAAAGCTCGCCGTTTGTGCACGTCAGCTCCTCCAGCGCGGCATTTTCAGAAAGGTCCAGTGCTGTGATCGGCGTATGCTCGATCCAAAGCGTCGTGAGCGCGGTGTTGCGGCTGACGTCGATCTCCGTCATGGAGCCGTCATAGATCGAAAGGTGCGTCAGCGCCGTGTTCGCGCCAAGGTCCGGGAACCGGAGATACGGTCCGTACAGGTACAGCGTTTCCATCTGCGCGTTGCCGCTAAGGTCGATCGTTTCCGTCTTTCCGCTGATGATCAGGCGGTTGAGCTTGCTGCAGCTGCTGAAATCGATCGATGGGATCGTGGTTTCCAGCCGGGCGTCAAGAAGCGCCGCATTATGGCTCAGATCGAGGGACGTCAGCGTGTCGCACCGGATGGCCAGCGATTCCAGCGCCGTATTTCTGGAAAGATCCAGTGTTTTAAGACCGGTTGCCGGTCCCTTGACGGATCCCGATGCGGTTCGCGCGCTGCGGGATGCGTATTCATCCTCGAGATCTTCCAGAATTACCGATTCATACCCGATCGACAGATACTTGAGCGCCGTGTTTTTGCTTAGGTCCAGCGACTGGATTGTCCCATCGACGACAAGCGCTCTGAGCGCTGTGCACGCGGAAAGATCGATCGTGCCCTCCACTTTGCAGCAGAGGACCTTGAGCGCGGGGCAGGTGTTGACGTTTTCCGCAATGCCGTGGGGATTTCCGCTGCGCGCCCACTCCAGCAATCCAAGCGTTTCCAGCTTCGAACAGTTTTTTACGTTCACCTTCTTTGCGCCGGTGGCGACCCGTTTGAGGTTCGGGCAATTGCTGCAGTTGATCGAGCCGATCTCGCCGCCCTTTCCCCAGTCCCACTTGATCGATTCGAGCGCGGGACAGCCGGAAAAATCGATATCGGCGAGGTAAACCTCCTCGGAATCGACAAGCTTCAGATTCTTCAGCTGCGAAAAGCGGAACGGCTTGAGCATGATATAATCCATGTAAAGCTCCTCAAGATTGGGGAACCGCTGCAGACCCTCCAGAGAGATCTCCTTGAGATACAGCTCGTCCCCGTTGATCTCGTCAAAGCCGGATATGCTGACCACGTTGACGCCCTGTACCTGCGCCTCTGTCATATAGTATCCGCTGCTCGCGCTGCCGCTGACCGCCAGGTGCGCGATGATCCAGCCGCGCAGATAATTGTCCGGAAAGTTCGTCTGATTGATCTCAAGATAGCGCGTCGCCCGTTCCGTCTCCGCAAATACGGACGGAGTCAGACTCACCAGCATCAGTGCGCACATGATCAGCGCAAGTACTCTTTTTTTCATGTTCCTCTCTCCTCGTTTTATTGTTTCCAATATCGATATTCCGCGTCAAGCTGAAAATCGACATAATTGAGCCGATATCCCTGTCCCGCTTCATACGGAAGTCCGGACTTGTCGCGCAGCGCGTTGTTATCTCCCGTCCACAGGGTCCACTTGGTATACTCCCCGCTGACCCGGACCGTCTTTGACCAGCTTGTCCAATCGTCCCCTTCTTTGGATAATGTGGGATTCGAAGTCGACGTATATTTTGCGCTCGCAAGCGCGGCAAGATCCGCTGCGATCGCCGCGTCGATCGCAGCTTCGGCTTCCTCCGCCGAGTCTTTGGAATATTCCCCGAAACGGTACTCTTTTTTATAGATTCCTCTCTTGTGGTACAGCTGCCGCGTCTCAACGCCCTGCGCGCCCTCCGGCGGTTCCTCCCTGCTCCATTCCGTATAATCGGGCGCTGCGGTCGGACCGGGCGTTGCGGTCGGCGCAGGCGTTGCGGTCGGCGCAGGCGTTAAAATCGGCGCGGCAGTCGGTCTTTCGCCTGTGATCAGCGGAAGTGTAACGGTCTCTCCCGTTTCCGTACTCGGGTTTCCGTCGGCGTCTAAAGTATAAACATCGCCGATGATCAGCTGGCTCGGCATGCCCTCCGCGTTGTTGAAATAGAGCGTCATGGTCGTGCTGGCGTTGGGATCGAATTCCGCCCGCGTCACGCCTTCAAAGCTGCCCTGATCCGTCAGAAGCTGCATCGCGCTCATGTCGGCGACGCCGAACAGGATCCGTCTGCTGTTGTTCTGCGCGCGCAGCACGATCTTGCCCAGTCCGTCGTCCGTATAGATCTGATCGACCGTCAGCCGCAGTCCCTGATACTGCGCCTGTCCGTAGATCCGGTCGCTTCTTTCGGTCCGGTCCTGCCGCATATCGGTGAACACGATACGAAACGCGGCGTCGGACGGCGCGCCGGGATTCTGCAGATCGACGCCGCGCACGGTGAGCGCGACCGGTTTGCCCTCTGTGTTCTCCCACGTCAGCTCGAAATAGCCGCTTTCCTCCGGTCCGATCCCGTCAAGATCACCCGTCGTCTGCGAAACGAACGTGCCCGCCTCGGTCTCCAGCTCGAACTGTGCGCCGCCGAGCACGAACGACATTTCGTCGTTTTCATACTGCACGCGGATCATATCGCCGCGATACGTCTGATCGACCGTAAACCGTGCGCCGTAAAAGCAGGTTTCGCCGTACAGATACACGGCTTCCGGCTCCGCCGTACGGGAAGGTCCTTTCGAGGGCTCCGCCGTTGCCTGCTGCGTCGGCGTCGGCTCCGGCGTGGCTGCCGCCGCCAGTTCCTCCTCCGGAATCACGGGCGGTTCCGTGTCAAACGAATGGTAGATGCCAAATCCGATCCCCACCAGCAGCCCGATCGCAAGGATCCCAGCAAGGATCCGCCCGCCGATCACCGCCACGGTGCTTCCGGTCGCCGCCGCTGCCGCCGTTCCCGCGGCGCCTGCCGTTGTGCCCGCCGCCGTACCGGACGCCGCAGTCGAAGCCGCAGCCGCCGTTTTTCCCGCCGCGGTGCGGATCAGCTGCGCCGTAACCGGCGAAGCGTTCCCCTCCGCCGCCCTGCCGAGGTAGTACGCAAGGAACGGGATCGGGGAAAATCCGTGCAGGCTGACGTCCTGCTTCTCCAGCCGCGTCACGCCGTCCTTCAGCGTTTTTCGCGCATAGTTTAAGCGGCTTTTTACCGTTCCCTCGGCCACGTCGAGCGCATCCGCGATCTCGCGCGTTTTCATTCCGTCGAAATAGTACAGCAGGACGCACATTCGCTGCTCGTCCGGAAGCGCGTTCACAAGCTCCACGACCATGCGCTGCGTTTCGGCATTGTCGAGCGCCTTTTCGGGTATGCTCTGCTCGTCCAGATCCTCGAACGCGGCGAACGGATCGTGTCCGTCCTCATCCGCTTCGAGAAAGATTTCATGGTTCGGCTTTGAAAGCCGCTCCTTGCAGATGTTTGCGGTGATGCGGTTGACCCAGCCGATATATGCGCCTGTGTTTTTCAGAGAATTGAGTTTTTTTATTGCGGTCAGCAGCACGTCCTGCGCGGCGTCCTGCGCGGCGTCTTCGCTGTGCAGAATGCTCAGGCAGGTATAATAAACGGAATCCTGTATATCCGCAATGATCCGGTCCATGGCGGCAGCGTCGCCGCGCTGTGCGGCCGCAACGTCTGCCGCGATCTCGGAATAGCTCCGTTTAACGTTCATTTGTGCCCCCTCCAAACGGTATGGAAATTATATACCGTTTTGTGTGCGTTTGCAATCCCGCTTTTCCCGGGACTGCTGCACGGGAACGTACGGCTGCCGACGTTTTTCGCAGCCGTGTCCTTTTTCAGCATACATTCTTTCATCCTGTTTCCCCCGCGATGAAATCAAACAACTGTTCCTGTTCCGATGCAACCGGATTGACGGAGCTGCCCCCCAAATCCGCTACGGATCCGTTTGCTTATCATGTTTTCCCGTTCTGCTCCGCCGTTGTCCGGAGGAACGGGATCGCATCCTTTCAACGGATACGGATGCCCCTCCGCATCCTTCAAAAGGCTTGCTCTGATCAATTCGTAGAATGTCATGAGCGCGCTCCTTCTAAGCCTTTGTCAATAGGACGGTCTTCGGTTCGGTTTGGTTTTATGATTTTTGATTTTTTTTGAAAAAAAAAACGCGCATGGGACGCCGCGGCTCTGCATATCATACATACCATGAACAAGAAACAGAAAATCGATCTATCCTATCTTCTCTGGACGCTGCTGCCGCTTGCGGTCGGCGGTCTGTCCTCTCTGATCTCCATGAACGGCATGCGCGAAAACGCGCTCCTGCCGCAGCCCGCGCTGCAGCCGCCGCCATGGGTGTTCATCACCGCCTGGACGATCCTCTATCTTTTGATGGGGCTCGGCGCCGGGCTTGTCTGGAACGCATACCCGCGCGGCAGGAAAGACGCGCTGATCCCGTTTTATGCGCAGCTCGTGCTGAACTTTTTGTGGTCGCCGCTGTTCTTTGCGCTGAAGCTCCGGCTCGCCGCGTTCTTCGTGCTTTTAGGCATGCTGGGACTTGCGATCTGGATGACCGTCGCGTTCTTCCGCGTGCGAAAATCAGCGGGGCTCATTCAGATCCCCTATCTGCTCTGGCTCTGCTTTGCGGGATATCTGAATCTTGCGGCGTATCTTTTGAACGGATAGCGCAAGACCGACCTTGTCTGCGGCAAACGATGCGCGCGCCGCAGGTTTTGCGGAGCTCATCAGATTGTGGCAAGAAAGCAAACTCTTTTCCGAAGGGCTTGCTTTTTTGGATTTGCGGCGCTATCATAAGTCTGGCACTCGAAAGACGAGAGTGCTAAAAATGTCAGACAGAGGCAAACATATGAGCAAGAAACAGTTCAAGACGGAATCCAAAAAGCTTTTGGATCTGATGATCCATTCGATCTATACGCACCGCGAGATTTTTTTGAGAGAGCTGATCAGTAACGCGTCCGACGCGATCGACAAGCGCTATTACGCCGCCATGCAGAGCGGCGAGACCGGCGTGGACAAGGAACAGTTCGAGATCCGGCTCGAGCCGAACAAGGCAGAGAGAACGCTCACGATCACCGATAACGGCTGCGGCATGAACGCAGCGGAGCTGGAGCAGAACCTCGGCACGATCGCAAAGAGCGGCACGCAGGCGTTCCGCGCGGAGCATGAAAACGCCGAGGACATCGACATCATCGGCAAGTTCGGCGTCGGCTTCTATGCGGCGTTCATGGTGGCGAAAAAGGTCACGGTGTATTCGCATAAGGAAGGCGAGGACGCAGCGGTCTGGGAATCCGAGGGCGAGGACGGCTATACCGTGAAGCCCTGCAGTTACGAGCCTGTCGGCACGAAGATCGTGCTGACGCTGAAGGACGACGGCGATGAGGAGAGTTACGGCGAGTTCCTCGAACCGTACCGGCTCGAATCGCTCGTGAAAAAATACAGCGACTATATCCGCTATCCGATCAGAATGCAGGTCGAGCGCTCACGCAAGAAGGAGGACAGCGACGAGTACGAGACGATCGTCGAGGACAAGACGCTGAACAGCCGCGTTCCGCTGTGGCACAAGAACAAGAGCGAGATCACCAAGGAGGAATACGCGCAGTTCTACCGCGATGCGTTCCACGATTTCGAAGAGCCGATCTCGACGCTGCACATCAACACCGAGGGCATGCTGTCCTACACGGCGCTTCTGTACATTCCGAAGCGTCCGCCGTTCGATTTCAACAGCAAGGACTATAAGCGCGGACTGAAGCTCTACGCGAACGGCGTCATGATCATGGAGCACTGCGAGGAGCTTCTGCCGGAGTACTTCGGCTTTGTGCAGGGTCTCGTGGACTCCCCCGACCTTTCCCTCAACATCTCGCGTGAAATGCTGCAGCACGACCGGCAGCTTTCCGCCATCGCAAACAATCTCAAAAAGAAGATCCTCTCGGAGCTTCTCCGCATGCAGCGCGAGGAGCGCGAAAACTACGAGACGTTCTTCAAGGCGTTCGGCCGCACGCTGAAGTTCGGCGTGTACGACAAGTTCGGCGCAAACAAGGATTTCCTGAAGGATACGCTGCTGTTCTGGTCGCGCAAGGAGGATAAGCCCGTCACGCTCAAGGAATACGTCGACGCGATGCCCGAAGCGCAGAAGCATATCAACTACGCCGCGGGCGATACGCTCGCGCAGGTCAAAAAGCTTCCGCAGGCGGAGCGTGTTGCGGATATGGGCTACGACATCCTCTGCCTGATCGAAGACGTCGACGAGTTTGCGCTGCGCATCCTTGAATCGTATCAGGAGAAGCCGTTCAAATCGGTCTCCGACCCGGATCTCGACCTCAACACCGAGGACGAAAAGAAGGAGATGGAGAAGCGCGCCGAGGAGGCGAAGCCGCTTCTCACGCGCATGAAAAACGCGCTCGGCGACAAGGTGCTCGACGTGCGGCTCACCGACCGTCTGAAATCCGCCGCCGCGTGTCTGACCGGCGACGAGGGCATGAGCGTGGAGATGTTCAAGGTCCTGCGTTCCATGCCGACCGGCGCGACGCTGCCGATCACATTCCATCTCGAGCTGAACCCGGACCATCCGGTCTACGCAAAGCTCAGTACGCTCGACGACGAGCAGCTCAAGGAATACGCGTTCCTTCTGCTCGGACAGGCGAAGCTGATCGCGGGACTGCCGCTCGACGATCCCGCCGCGTTTACGGAAGCGATCTTGAAGCTGATGTAACGTCGTTTCAGACGGGAGCCCGCAGCCGGTCTCCCCTGCAAAAACAAATAAGCCCCGGTTTTCCGATGCGGAAAGCCGGGGCTTTCGGTTATACGTTTACGGGGTCTCGAAGACGACGTTTCCGAGCATGCGCTGCGCGGCGAAGCGGCGCAGAAAACGCACCCAGACGTCCTCGCCCGCAATGTTCAGGTGACACTTGCCTTCGGCAAGATCCGCGCGGAGGTATCCGTTTTCATCCATGAGTTCCTCCGCAAAGGAGACGAACGTCACGCCCTTCTCCTCGCAGAGCTGTTTGAGTCCGATGTTGAAATCGCACCACTTCGGCTCCTTGTCATAGAACGTCTTCCGTACCGGCAGAACGCCCTGCACGATGAGCTCGACGTCCGGGTTCTTCTCGCAGACCTGATCGATGATCTTCCCGAAATAGCCCAGCACGTCGTCCCAGTTGCGCACGGCAAGGTCGTTGAGCCCGAACAGCATGAACACCTTCTTCGGTCCGATCTCATGGATCCCCTCCGCCAGCGTGACCTTCCGCCCGCGGTACATGAAGTTGACCGTTCCGTTCGTGTTGTTCTCGCTCACGTGCTTTGTGCTCATGCTGTACGCGGACAAGAACTTTGCCTTGCCGAGATACTCCGTCCCGGTCTCGTTGCGCACGTTGCGCACGCGGTGGGAAAAGACCTCCGTCAGCGAATCGCCGACGAACAGCGCGTCGTCGAACCAGCTGTCAAACTCGCCCGAATCCAGCCGCTCGTTCGTGATCAGCTCGGGCGTCGGCTCCGGCGTCGGCGTCGGCGTGGGCGTCGGCGTCGGCGTAGGTTCCGGCGTGGGCGTCGGCTCCGGCGGCAGCGTCTCCGGCGCTGTCGTCTCCATGACGATGGTATCCTCCGCAAGCGCGGGTCCCTCCGTCTCCGCGACGGGAGCGGGCGTCGTCTCCGCAGCGGGCGCCGCCGGCGTTTCCCCGCAGGCAAGCAGCAGCAGGCCGCACAACAGAATGACGATCCGGCGAATGTTTCGCCTCCCAAGTTTTACTGTCTTCATTTCTTCATTCCTTCATTTCTCCGTATGATAGAACATCCTCCTGCTCCGGATACATGCGCATGCAGCGGCGGCGCACGATCATCGAGACGGTGAAGTGCGTCAGCGCGGTCAGCGCCCACGAGATCGGATAAGAGAGATAGACCATCCAAAGCACAGGCTTCAGCGGGAAGATCAGATAGATCCACAGAAGCCGGAACACGCACGAGCCGAGCAGCGAAATGACCGTCGACAGCGTGGACTTGCCGAGCCCGCGCAGCACGCCCGAGCCGACCTCCATGAACGCAAGCGTGAAGTACGGCGCAATGTTGATATAGAAGCGCGTGTAGGCGGTTTCGAGCGCGAGTTCGCTGCCGTTCTGGATGTACAGGGACAGCAGCGGATGGCGGAAGATCAGCAGGATCGCCGCCGAAACGACGGCTACAAGTCCCGTCACGAAATAGCAGCAGCGCATGACCGTGCCGATGCGCTTGTATTTCCCGGCGCCGTGGTGCTGGCTTGTGAACGTGACCGCCGCCTGATAGACGGAGTTCGTCGCGACGTACGCAAAGCCCTCAAGGTTCGTCGCCGCCGCGTTGCCGTCGATGACCGCCGAGCCGCCGGGACAGGTCGCGTTGTTGATGCCGATGATGGTACTCTGGATCAGCATGTTCGAAAGCGAAAACAGCATGCCCTGCACACCCGCGGGCAGGCCGTCACGGATGATTTCCTTCATCGCCGTACCGGTGATGCGAAGCTTTTTGAGCTCCAGGCGGCACCAGCCGGAATCACGCATCAGCACGATCCCGAGGATCACGACGTTCGCGGCGTTCGCGATGACCGTCGCATATGCAACGCCGTCGACCGACATCTTTAGCACAAGCACGAAAAAGAGGTTCATGCCGACGTTCAGCAGCCCCGTTGCGGTCAGGATATAGAGCGGCGTGCGCGTGTCGCCCTTGGCGCGGAAGATCGCGATCAGGTAGTTCGAGACCGCAAGGAACGGCGCGCCGGCAAAATAGATGCGCGTATAGAGCGTCGCAAGCTCCAGCACGTGCCCCTCGTCGCCTAAAAGCTTTAGGATCGGACGGCTCGCGAACAGTCCGACGACGGCGCAGACCGCGCCGAACAGCGCCGCCATAACGAGCGAGGTATGGACCGACTGCGACGTCGCTTCCCTGTCGCCTCTGCCGATGTTGCGCGCGACGACGACGTTCGTGCCAATCGCAAAGCCCGAAAAGATGTTCAGGATGAAGTTGATCATTGCGCCGGTCGTGCCGATCGAGCCGATCGCGCCTTCCACGCCCGACATGCCGGCGACGATCATATCGGCGGCGTTGTAAAGCATCTGCAAGAGGTTTGTCGCCATCAGAGGCAGCGCGAACAGAAAGACCTTGCCGAGCAAGGGTCCCTCCAGCATGTTGATGTCCTTGGATCTGCGGGACATTTTCATAAACTCCTTTTTATACGACGGACAGGTACGGGGTCGCGTTGAGATCGAGCCCGTCGCGATGTCCTTTCATCAGAAGCCAGAACCCGGCGCTGCCGATCATTGCGGCATTGTCGGTGCAGTACGTCCAGTCGGGGCAGCAGAAGCGGATCCCCTTCTTCTTTGCCTTTTTCGCAAGCATATCGCGCAAAGCCGCGTTTGCGGACACGCCGCCCGCAAGCACGAGCGTATCGGAGGCGGCGCGGACCGCCTTGTCGGACAGGATCGAGATGACCTCGTACTGGAAGCTCGCCGCGACGTCCGCACGGTTTACGGTCTCTCCCCGCTGCTCCGCTGTATGCAGGAGGTTGATGACCGCGGTCTTGAGCCCCGAAAAGCTCATGTCGTATTCGTCCTCGCGCTCGTTGAACGCAGAGCGGAAGCGGAACGCCTTCGGATCGCCGTCCCTTGCGAGCTTTTCAAGCTCCGGACCGCCGGGGTACGGCAGTCCCAGCACGCGCGCGACCTTGTCGAACGCCTCGCCCGCCGCGTCGTCGCGCGTGCGGCCGATCAGTGTGCAGCGGTCATAATCGTGCACCCGCACGATGTGGCTGTGCCCGCCCGACGCGATGAGCGCCGTAAACGGCGGCTGAAGGTCGGGAAACGTCAGATAGTTCGCCGCGATATGCCCTAAAATATGATTCGTGCCGATCAGCGGCAGATCCTTTGCAAGCGCAAGCCCCTTTGCGTAGCTCACGCCGACGAGCAGCGCGCCGACGAGTCCCGGACCGCAGGTGACCGCGATCGCGTCGATCCCGTCCAGCGTCATGTCCGCGTCCTGCAGCGCCTTTTCGACGACCGCGCCGATGCGCTCCACATGGTTGCGGCTCGCAAGCTCCGGCACGACGCCGCCGTACTTGCGGTGCAGCGGGATCTGCGTATGCACGACGTTCGAAAGCACCTCGCGTCCGTCGCGGACGATCGCGCAGGCGGTCTCGTCACAGGAGGATTCGATCGCAAGGATCGTCGCGTGTCCGCTTTCGATCAGCGCCTTCTGCTTTTCCCTTGCCAGCGATTCATAGCTCATTTTGCGCCTCCGCAGGTTCGGATGAAGCGCCGGAACCGGCGTCCTCCGCCTTCGGTTCAGGTTCCGCCGCGTCGGGCGTCTGCTGCTCCGGTTCGGGCTTCTCCGCCGGCGTTTCCTCCGCCTTCGGATAGATCGGGTCGAGCAGATGCTCCTTCACCGGCGTGGAGGGCTTTTCCTCCTCCGGCTCGCCGGATCTGATGCGGCGCAGGATCTCCTCGCGTCTGCTGACCGGCGCGTTCCGCAGCTTATGCGCAAGCACAAGATCCGGTCCCTTGATCGGGGTCGGCTCGTTCCCGTCGTGCTCGATCACGACGATGTCCGCAATCGGTGAGGGCTTGCCCTGCTTGCGCCACGCAAAGCGGACGAACACGGCGACGATGAGAAAGACCGCGATCTCGATGATCACGCAAAGCGCACAGCGCAGCACGATCGACGGGAAGATCGGCAGCAGCATCTGTATCATGATGCTGTCGCCCGGCAGTACCCAGTTCAGCTCGTTCATCGCCTGCACCGTCGCGCCGGCGGACAGGTACTGGAACAGGGTCTTCGGGAAGATGATGAAATGGAACACGGTCCAGAAGCTCGAGAAATCGAGGATCGCCCAGACCCCCATAAACCCGAGAACGCCGCCGAAGATCCCGCAGCCCCAGAACAGTCCCGAGGACAGGATCGCGCGCTTCTTGCCGCGCTCGATCAGCAGAAATCCGCCGACCAGCAGCACGAAAGCGACGAGCATGCCGATCTTTGCGAACGCTTCGAGCCCGAGCCAGAGCGTCTGCACCTCCGCCATGTGGACGATCTCCTTTTCATGCCAGAAGATGTCCGGCACGTCCACGCCGTTGACCTTGGCTTCGACCTTGATGTTCACGCGCTCGCCGCGCATGTATTCGAGCAGCGCCGTCGTCGCGCGGGCAAGATCGGGCGTGCCCATGCCGACCTGCGACGAAACGTCCAGGTCCTTGTATTTCTGTTCGATGGAATCGCTGTCGCGAAGGATCACCGAGACCGTAAAGAATGCGATGGAAAACAGCAGGAGAATCGTCCCGATGATCACGCACAGCTTGCCGAATGTATTGCGCATGCCGCCTCCTCAGCGATAGAACGTATTGCCGCCGACAAACTCCCTGAGAATGCTCGTGGGCGGGATCTCGTCCTCCACGGCGGCGTCCGAAATGTAGTTCAGAAACTTGATGATATTGATGACCTCGTCATAGCACGGGCTGGTCGACTCGACGTCCTTCAAAAGCGGATAGATATGCTTTTTCAGCACCGCCAGCTCGTAAACGAGCGAGGTGTTCATGATCTCGTCCGCGCTCTCCTGATACGGGAAGATCCAGCGCTGTTCGCCGCGTTTGACGGAATCCCACATGCCGAGCGTGCGCTCGATGGTCGCGCCGCGCGTCTCGTAATCGCGCACCATACGGCGCAGGAGCCGCACGTCGGTCGTCGGGATGCGGTTGTGATCGTCCAGATTCAGGGTCGTCAGCGCCGACACGTACAGTTTGAAGATCAGCTTTTTGTCGATGCGCGGCGTCAGGAGCTGCGGGTTCAGCCCGTGCAGCCCCTCGATGATCAGCATCGCGTCGTCCGAAAGCTGCACGTAATGCCCGAGCATTTGCCGCGAGCCCGTCTTGAAATCGAAGTGCGGGATCTCGACGCGTTCGCCGTTCAAAAGCCGTTCAAGGTCGATGTTGAACTGCTCGACGTCGATCATGTTGATGTGCTCATAGTCGATCTCGCCGTTCTCGTCGGGCTCGATGAACTTCCGGTCGATGTAGTAATCGTCGAGCGAAAGCAAAATCGGCGTTTTGCCGAGCACGCGAAGCTGGGTCGCTACGCGGTTTGCGCTCGTCGTCTTGCCCGAGCTCGAAGGTCCCGCGATCAGCACGGCGCGCGCGCCGCGATTGACGATCTCGGTCGCGATCTCCGCAAACCGCCGCTCGTGCAGCGCTTCGTTGACGCGGATCAGCTCGCGCACGCTGCCGTTTTCGACCATGTCGTTGAGGTCAGCAACGCAGCGGCAGTGCATGAGGTCCGCCCAGCGGTCGGATCGCGCAAAGACCTTGCTGAGATTCGGCATATACACATAGCGCGTCGCAACGTCCGCGTCCGCAACCGACGGGCGCAGCAGAAACAGTCCGCCGGGACGGAACTGCAGGTCGAACACCTTTGCGTAGCCGGTAGAGGGCAGCATCTCGCCGTAGAAGTAATCGGCGTAGTCGCCGTGCGCGTACACGTCGAAGTAGGTGAACTGGCGCCACTTCAGAAGCCGCACCTTGTCCTCCTGCCCGTCCCGCTCAAAGAGCTGGATCGCCTCGTCGATGTCGAGCCGCTTGCGGAGCAGCGGATAGTCCGCCTCCACGATCTCCCGCATCTTTGCGCGCACCGCCTCCACGTCGTCCGGCGTGAACTGCGGTTCCATGTCCACGGAAACGTCCAGCGACGGACCGATCGCGTAATTGATCTTCGCATGCGCTTTGGGGAACATCTCACGCATCGCAAGGAAGAAGATATAGATGATCGTGCGCTCGTAGATCGCGCGGCCGCGGCTCTCCTCGTAGCGGATCAGCTTTACTTCGCCGCCGCCCTTGCGGATCGCCTTGCGCATGCGGAACGTGGTGGGCGTATCGCCCTGTTCCTTTTCGCGCATCGGAATATAGTTCAGCGTGAAGACCTCGCCCGCGATGTCCGCGGCGATCGGACGCGTCTTCAGGCTCGGCGTGTCAAGCCCGAGCCTGTTCACGATGTCCCGAAGGCTCTCGCCCGGAAAGACCTCGGTCGGAATGCCGTTGATTCGGATCTGCATAGAATCTTACCCCCAGAGTACGGATAATGCCGGGACGATCTGTTTTTTGCGTGACAGCACGCCCGGAAGAAATACGGTGTTGTCCTTGATCCTGACGTTGAACGCCTCCTCGACCGTGTCGAGATCACCCACGGAGAGAAGCACCGTCCCCTCCTTGAGCACGTCGGTCAGCATCAGCAGCAGGATGTCGAATTCGCGCTCGGTCTTAACCTGCTCCATCGCCGCAAGGAACTCGTCGCGGCGCGTGAGAAGCTCACCCGAATCGATGCAGTTGATCTGCCCAATGCCGAGCTTATGTCCCGCGATCACGAAGTGCTTGAAATCGGAAAGCAGCATCTTTCTCGGGTCGGTGTCGCGCGTGGCTATATAATTTTCCTCAAAATTATAATTTTATAGAAGCAGAAAATGCAAAAGTTTAT
>CAMVGD010000059.1 GCA_947166925.1 uncultured Clostridia bacterium
GTCCGGCAGATTGAACATCTGCTTGATGAGCTCCGGGTTCAGCAAAAGCCCGTAGAGCGAGAACGCAAACGCCGCAACCACGCCCGCGCTCTTGCCGCGGAGGAGCTTCATGAACAGCATGAGCAGCGCGAGCACGAGCGTGTACAGCAGCATCAGGAGGAAAATCGTTGCAGCGCATTGGAACGGACGCGACATCTCGAGCGTTTTGACAAGCGCCGGTAAAGCGACAGCCTTGCCTGCGCCGGAATACCCGAGGATCGCCGCCGTTTCCGACCACATATTGCCGAGAAAGCTGTTCTGCATGCAGATCAGCGTCGTCGCGATCAGAATGAAAACCATATAGATGAGCGTCGCAAGGATCAGGTACAAAAGCTGTCCCCACGCCCACGTCGACCGCTTCATGCGCACCAGATAATACGGTACGCCCGCGCCTAAAAACGGAATGTCCGCAAAGAGCAGCACGAGCAGCAGTGAAATGAGCAGAACGGAGTTTGCGTCGCCGAAGGTCCACACGAACGGCTCGAACGCCTGCATCGCCGTGTTCATTTCATAAGCGAAGCTCGCCGCCTTGTCGGAGAGCAGAAAACACAGAATAAACGCAAGCGCAAACGTCAGGATGATGCGGACGTTGCCGCGCCACATGCGGAAGTTGTACCGCACGACTGCGCCGACCTGCGACAGCGTATAGAGCGGCGAGTTCTGCTTGATCTCCTTCATGGGCTTTGCTTTTTGAATGCGCTTTTCAAGCAGCTTCTGCGAGAAATTCTGCGCCGCGTAGTGGTGCCGCTGCCGCTTGTCGTCACGAAGCTCCGTCTGAGAGGTCATGTAAAACACGAGCTGTAAAATGAGAACCAGCATCAGAAGCGTCAGCGCTGCGCTCTTGCCCTCGAGTGGCCATGCACCCTGCATGGTCAGATAGTTTTTCGGGTTCAGCATGAACGTCGTGCGGAAATAGCGCTCCTGCAGGATGATCAAAACATAGTAGAAGATGAACGGCGCGGCGTACGCAAGGTACACGTTCTGCGTGAGCGACGAGCAAAGAAGCCCGACGCTTGCCCACATCGCGCCGGAAAGGAAGAACAGGAAGCAGCGCAGGATGATGTCCGGGATCTTCGACTCGACCGCCCATTCGCCGTACGCTTCCATCGGCGAGAACACAAGCATAAAGATGCCAAGCGCGGTAAGGATGCCGAGCACGAGCGCCAGCCCGCCCGAGACCGCCGCGCCGATGCCCTTGCCGAGAATGTAGCGGGTCACGCTTGTCCGGGTGAGGTACGGCTTCAGGTACCCGGACTTGACGTCGTCGGTGAACGCGGTCGTGTAGGGGATCGCGGCAAGGATCGGCACCGCAAAGAGGATGATATCGCTGCCGAGCGCATTCAGCAGAAGCTCGCGGTGATAGCCGTAGAGCACATAGCCCTCCTCCATGCGGAACACGGAAAGCGCGTCCGAAAACGCGCCGATCATAAGGCACAGTACCATGCCCCCATACGCGATCAGAAACGATCGCCCGAAAATCGCCCGTTTGATGTCACCCAAGATCTGTCTCATACCGTTTCCCTTTCATGCGCCGATGGCGCAGTTCCTGTGTACCGTACCGTTCATGGCGAAGCCAATTCATGCGCGAAAAGCGTTCCGCTTTTCTGCGTGTCCACCTCATCCGCCTTCGCTCAACTGCGTTTCGCTATGGCACCTTCCCCTCAATGGGAAGGCTTTTCTTTCGAGGCTTCCCCTTGAGGGGAAGCTCCGCCGTCAGGCGGTGATGAGGTGTTCAGAAGGACCATTCCCTTGACACGTCCGTTTTCTGCCGCTCAATATCCGTTCGTGCGGTTGATGCGCGTGCCGTCGACCGCATTGATCGTAACGTAGGCGCTGCTCAGCCGCGCGGGCTCACCGTCGCCCCAATCCGGGGAGTAGCCGAGAAAATCCCAGACCGGCACAAGATAGTAGGCGTTCTTGACGTCCTTGCGCTTCATGCGCATCAGATTCAGCTCGACGCGCGTGACGATCAGCGTCCGGTCCACGCCCTCATCGGTGAAATAGCCGGTGAAGATCGCGTTTTTGAACGCCTTTTCGATCTCGGAGAACGGCAGCAGCTTAACGTTTTCGTTGATGCGTTCGCCGCGCGCAACATAGTTGCTCCAATCGAGATGCACGATCCTGCCGTCTTCGACGGTAACGATCATGTTCTCCGGTCCGAGGTACGCGTCATAATCCGGCATTTCGTGCAAGCCCTTTTCCGCGGCTTTCTGCTGCGCGGTGTCCGAGCCGCTCGTCGTCCAGTATGGCTGCGCCTTCACACCGTCATAGACCGGCACATAGGAAAACTCATAGCCCGATATGACCTTGCTGCTGCCGGTGCCGTCCTCCACCGGACTGACCGCCTGCACGCGCTCCAATACGAACGTCTCCGAAAGCCCGGAGCGCTGCATAAAGTCCTCTGCGATCGCCTTCGCCGCTTCGGATTCTGCGCACGGCTCGGCGTCCGGCTTTTCGTAATAGATCCCGTAAACGGTACTCCTGCGATCGTCGGAACCGAGGAGCAGCCGGTTCGGGAAGGAGCGCATCTTGTTGTAATGCTTATCCGCGATCCGCACCATCAGCCCGTCTGAAAACGAGCCGTTCCACGGTTTACATTGATAATCCTCCGGCGCGTCGGCAAGCAGCCCCGCAAGGTACTGCATATCCTCCTGCCACTGTTCTTCTTCGCCGTCCCAGTGCTCCTCCGGATTTGTTTGGATCGCCTCGATCCGCTTCTGGTCCGTCCGGATCCCGTCCTCCAGCTTCCAGCGCAGCGTGCCGTTCTCGCTTGCATAGCGTTCGGCGTCGCCGAACAGCGCCTGTGCAATCGCTTCAAGCTGTTCGTCCGGAATGGTCTTGCCGGACGCTTCATAGACCGGGATCGCGCTCACGTTCGGCAGCACCACAACGGCGTTCGCCGAGACCGTCAGGTTCGAGAACGGAACCGTACGTGTTTCGGGCTCCATCGTGAAGCGCTCCGGCACGCCGAGCTGCGCGTACAGCGGGCTCTTTTCGTCCGGTGCGGGCGCATCGGCACGGTCCGGCGCCGGTTCCGTATCCGCATGTATGATCTCCTCAAGCGTTCCGTCCGTCTTGTTTTTTACAAACTCCTCGTCCGGCGTCGGCACGCATGCAAGCAGCAGCGCTGCGAAAAACAGGATTGAAATCCGTTTCATGACTCCCTCCGATTCCGATTGTACCGGATCCGTTTGAAAAAGTTGTTACCGACTTGTAATCAAGTTGTAATTCCGTTTTGTTCCGGTCTCTGATTACATTATAAATTCGAGATGTCACAGAGTTGTCACATAGTTGTATCAGAGTTGTAAAATCTTGTCTGTTTTTTTCGTCTTAACGCGGAATCCCGCCCGTTTGCCTTCTCCGTGTCGGTCTTCCTCCGATATAAAAGACGCCTCGCAGCGCCGGTGTGTGACAGGATCCGAACCGATTTTTACCGAATCTTATAAAATCCCGAACCGTTCCCACGGTTAAAACGATCCGAAAGGCGTTTTGCTGCAAAGCCCGGAAAAGCGCCTGCCGCACCGGCAGGAAAAAGGAGCTGCCGAAGGCTTCGCAGACTTGCGAAACGGGGGGGAGAGGTTTTTTCGGCAGCTCCAAGATTCATTTTTCCGTATCAGTAGCCGTAATCGTTGTGGATGATCGAACCGTCCACGGCGTTGATAACAACGACGTCGTGCTGCAGATTCTCATCGTTCCGTTCGCGCTCGCGGATCTCCCGCTCCGTCGCGTACTCTCCGTCGAAGAAAACGATCCAGCAGGGCATTTCGTAATAATCGTCGGAGTTTTTGACGTGCAGGGTAAAGGTCGTCAAAAGCAGTTTGTAGATTTCAAGATCAGTCTGCCGGTCGCCCCACTCCTCAAACGGGAAGCTGACGGAAACGGCGTTTTTTGCGATGCGCTTCACATCCTCGAACGGCAGCAGCTCGACGCTTTCATTCACCAGTTCCAGAACGTCCTTCGGCGAAGAATAGGAGAAATACTGGATCCCGTTTTCGTCGATCAGCACCTCGATGTCCTCGTCACGGATCGGCTTGTTCATGAGATACCCGGCTTCTCCGCCATCCTGTAAAAGCGATTGAATATCGGCCTCTGACATGTACGAGACCGCCGCATACGGCACATTCGTCAACGGATAACCGCCGTAATTCCGGATCAGCTTAAACGTCCAGCCGCCGGTCACATAGTGATGCCTGCCGCCCGTATAGTCCAGAAGATTCGATTCGATCGCGCTCTTGATCACAAAGTCCGTAAAGCCCAGCCGTTCCATCTCTGTCTGCAGGATCTTTTCAGCTTCCGCCCGATCCATTGTGACGTCCTTCCAAAGCTTTGCATTCGGCTCGCCAAAGTATTTTTCTTCTTCGTAATAAGAACGGTAATAATTGTATCCGAAATTGCTGCAGCCCTTCGACACGGCGACAAACTCTTTCCGCCATGTGACCGAAGCCTTGCCGCCGTCCGCAAGCGCAAAGCAGCTTGTTCGGTTCAGCTTCAGACCGCTGTAATCTGAAACCGGCGTCGTTTCCAGCTTCTCCGGCGCCTTTTCGATCTCTTCCATGTACGCCTTAAGCTGCGCGTCGACCTCTTCCTGCGTGAGCTCGGTCTCATCGCGGTCGACGCCGTCGTTCGGTCTGCCCGCCGCCTGCCATGCAAGCTTTGCGTTCGCCTCCTCGAGATACTGTTCCATCTCGCGTTTGATGTCGTCCTTGGTCGGCTCCTGCGTAAAGACCTCCGTGGGCTTCGGCAAAAGCGCGGAAACGAGCTTTGACGCCTCCTCCGCGGAAATCTCCCTGCCGCGCGTGCGCCAGACCGGATACAGCCCGTCCGTCCTCTGCACGATATCCGCATGCACCGCGATCGTCAGGTGATCGCTGAACTTCTCGGCGTCCTCATCCCAATGCTCCGGGAAGGTCTGCGGTGCAAGCGCCGCTGCCGCGGTCGGTTCCCCTTTTTTCGACGCGTCTTCGTTCGGTTCCGCATCGGCGCGGACCTCGTCCTCAGTCGGGTGTGCCGGGACCGGCGTCGCGGAAAGCTTCTGCTCGACGACGTCGTCGCCCTTGTTGACGACAAATTCATGATCCGGCGTCGGAACGCAGGCGATCAGCATGCACAGCAACAGCAGAATTGCAATCATTCGTTTCATTTTCGATTCCTCCTTCTGGTTTCTGCTGCCATGCTATCATCGAAATTCGTCCAAAACGCGTCCAAAATGTCACAGAGTTGTAAGAGAGTTGTAAAATCGGCGTCATCCTCGCCGTTATGACTCCGGTTTGAAAAAGATCCATTTCCCATCGAGCAGCAGCGCGATCCCGTCGTCCAGATACACATACGGCGCGTTCAGGCAGTCGATATTCGCCTCGTCCCGGCATGCCGGCACGACGGAGGACGGCACAACCGACCTGATCCGTCCGGAAGCCGCCTCCTCCGGGATCTCTTTGACCTCGATCCCCGTCCAGCAATAAAGATACGCCCCGATCAGTACCGCAGGCGCCGGCTGCCGTTTTCCTTCGATCGGCGCGTTTTTTATCGGAATACACGCAGCCGCAAAAATCAGCGCAAACAGCACGATCATCCGTTTTTTCATCTTTCGCTCCCCCTTTTTGCTCTCTGTACATTAAGACGTATGAAAACCAGGTTTCGTGACATTTTCGGCGCAGTTTTTTCAGTCCCCCGATACGGCAGACCGTCCTGCCCGATTTCGCCGCGCAACAGTCCGGCGCAAGCGAAATCCGTCTCACGGTTTGCAATCATAAAGTGACCGGTCGTTTATTGGGAGAAAGGCACGATCAGCGACAGCGCGCATTTTCAATTCCCGCACGATCTTCTCCCGGGATGTGAATGCTGTATCGGAATCCTGCACTACAAATTTATCGATCACGATCTGGAAACGTACAAAAGCCGCGCGCTGGACGGTTCCGGTTTTTCAAGCGGGTCGAATCATTATAAGCTTTACGTGGGTGGCGATGAAGAAAACGGGAATCCCGGTTTTCTGTTCGCAGACAGCATCGTTTTCAACGGTTCCGAATCCCTGAAGAAAGTCTCTCTGCTGTCCGATATGCAGTTGGACAAAGCCGATTAGCTTCGTCCTGCCGCGGCGAGGCGTTAACAACCGGGCAAAACGACGTACTGTGCCGTTATGCGGGCGCTCAGTCGAGTCCCTTCAGTCAGATACCAAAACAGAACCACCCGCAAAGGGTGGTCTTGTTTTGGTACGAGTAGAGATAACTGACACGGCAGCGAACGACCGTATTCTATACAATACCCTGCTTCCGTTCACAGATCAGATTGTGGAATTGCGTCAAGGTGCCACACATGAAGAGAAGTCTGATCAAACAGCGCATCATTGTCAGTTCCTAAGACGGTTTATATGATTTACAGAGAATATAACTATATGAGACAGGGAGCAGATCACATATAACTTGGTCTGCTCCCTGGTGCCGGTGGTGGGACTCGTTTGCGGCGGTAGATATCGGGCTGTCATGCTTGCGCTACGCGCTGCGCATTCCGCCCTGCCGCAAACCCGCTTCGCTGCAAAACACCGCACTGCGGTGTTTTGCAGTCGCTCAGTCGAGTCCCTTCCTTCAAACAGCCATAGAAAAGACCACCCGCAAGGGGTGGTCTTTTCTATGGTGCACCAAGGCATTCTATATCCGAACCCGAAGGTTCCTCCTGGAGCGATTCATTCAACTCCTCAAAGGTGATCGTTTTCGTTCCGTCCTTATAGTTAAACGTAAGCGCCATCTTGTCATCATACAGGAAAATAGCGTTGATAAATGTGTCGATCAAGGCTTTTCGATGTTCCTGCTTTCGGACATCCAGCTTTCGGAATCGAAGCAGGAAAAACATGATCTGCTCTTTCGAGAGGCGTGGCTTCACCAGTTTCTCTGCCGCAATGCTTTGCTCCAGCTCGTCCTTCGTTGCTTCCAACTGATCGAGCCGCTGCTTGGTGGATTTATTAAAAATCCCTTGTTGAATCGCATCCAGCATATGATTGATTGCCGCTTCCGTTTCCTTCAACTGCTGTTCATAATGCGGAAGCCGCGAATCTTCCCGATCCTGAAGCGCCATGATCTGCGAGGCGATGGCTTCGATTGCGGCATCATCCATAATCATTTTCATGGTTTCGCGGACAACCTTTTCTTCAATCCATTCCTTTTTGACCGGTTTCTTACGGCACTCCGCACGATGTTTTTTTACCGAGACGCATTTATAATATCGATGCACATTGCCGGTATGGCTCTTTCCGCTTTCGCCGCAGAGATATGCGCCGCAATATCCACAGAACAGCTTCGTCGTCAGCAGGTATTCTTCTTCCGCCTTGTATCGCGCCGGTGCTTTCTTATTCTTTTCCAACCGTTCCTGTATGCGATCAAACAGATCCTTCGGTACGATCGCGGGTATGCCGTTCTCCGTAACAATGTCCCGATATCGGAGCTCCCCGATATAGCGACGGTTATGCAGCATATGATGAACTGCGCTGTACCCGATCTTACGCTGTACCAACTGATCTGCGTTCAATGCATTCATGATCTGTGTCAGTGTTGCACCATCATCATACTGTTTGAACGACCGCAAAACCAACGGCGCTGTCATGGGATCGATCTGAAAATGCTGCTCATCATCTATCACATATCCGAGCGGAACAGAGCCGCCGTTGAATTTGCACTTCAAGGCGTTCTCGGTCATACCACGAACGACCTTCTCGGACAAATCCGCAGAATAGTATTCGGCATATCCTTCGAGAACCGATTCGAGGATAATGCCCTCTGCACCGTCGGAGATGACCTCTGTTGCGGAAACGACCTTGACACCGTTCTTCTTCAACTGTGCCTTATATCTTGCACTGTCATACCGATTGCGCGCAAAGCGATCCAGCTTCCAGACGATAATCATATCGAACAGCTTTTTATTGCTGTCCTTGATCATATTCTGAAACTCAGGTCGATTGTCCGTCTTGGCAGAAAAAGCACGGTCAATATAATGCCGCAGAATCGTAATATCGTTTTTCTCGGCAAATGCCGTGCATTCCCGAATCTGTCCCTCGATAGATTCTTCCCTCTGGCTATCGGACGAATAGCGAGCATAGATGACTGCGTTCATGATTCTTTACTCCCCGGTAACTGTTTGATGCTCGGATTATCCGAAAGCGACTGCAGCATCTGCTTTGCGCTCTCACGAAGCTTAATCAGACGATCCTTTTGTGTTATGCCCTGCCGGATAAACTCGGCATTCAAAGCTTCCAGATTTGATAGAACGATCAGCTGATGCAGTGTTGCTTCGTCCCTTATGTTCCCTTTGGCTGTTGGATTGGCTTCACGCCATTGAGCCGCTGTCATTCCAAACAAAGCGACATTCAAAACATCCGCTTCATTTGCATAGGTAAAAGAAATCTGCGCCGCAGACAATGCCGGAGGAATCAAGTTTTGTTTGATTGCGTCCGTATGAATGCGATAATTGATTTTGGACAAAGTACGGCTCAGATTCCATCCAAGCGCCAGACGGCTGTTCTCGTCCGTTTTCAGTCGTTGATAATCTTTGATGATATAGAGTTTGAACTCCGCAGAAATCCATGATGCAAATTCAAACGCAATGTCTTTATGTGCAAACGTCCCGCCATATCGTCCCGACTTTGAAGAAATACCGATTGCGTTCGTCGCTTTGATCCACTTCTGCGGAGAAAGCGTGAATGCGTTTGCGCCCGCCGCATTTCTAAACACCTCGAATTCGAGGGGTTTGAAATTCGGATTGTTTAGTTCTTCCCATAGTCCGAGGAACTCGATGACATCCTTGTTTCGCATCCAATTTTGGATGGTGGCAGTAGGATCATCGCTTTTATATCGGGCAATATCAGTGAGAGAAATGTAATCATTTTCGTCCCCGACAGTTATGACGACAATCTCTGTACCCTTTGCCGTAATGGTGGCTTTATACTTCTTCTCGCTCATTGCTTCGCTTCCTCCGTCATCATCCGTTTCATCGTCTCTTTCAATCGCTCATTCATTGCCGTGCCCGGTTCAAAACACATCTCAATGAACTTATCTATTTCCGGATATACCTGTTCGATAGGCGGTTTATTCTCATAATACATCCCGTGCGGATCATCCGTTCGCCCATAGATGTAATCCAACGAGACATCAAAATAGTCCGCATACTGCAAAAGCACCTTTGGAGGCGTATGCAAAGCGTTTGTCTCGTACTTAAAGACCCTTGCCTGCGAAATACCGAAGATTTTTCCAAGCTTTGCTTGGGATAACTGAATTCCGTAACGCAATTCCCGCAGCCGATCACCGATTGTCGTCATATTCATTTACCTCCGATTGCTCGAATTTAGTATATAGACTCCCTCTCTATTTGTCAATTATAATTTGATTTCATTTGGTAATCCATTATGTATTTATTCAAGAGGTAAATTTTTATTATACTAAATATCCGAACGGAACACCACTTTTGAAAGTACGATTGCCACGATAGTGTACTGAAAGGTTGATCATATGTATGCTTTAACAAACCAAGGACATGATAATTGAGATACACATAACTCGCTTAATATAGTATTGCTTCTCACGTAACTAAACGGTATTATTTCAACTTATTATACCATTTCCTTTCGATTGTGATCTATCTACTATTCGACATCCTCAGTTGTTAATTTGCCCGTCTTTACGTATTTTGTGCCCTCATCATCCCAAAACACTTCCTCGCCGAAAACATATTCACCATGATAGTAACTCGTAACATCCATCTCGAGCGCTTCAATCACTCTGCACGCAAGATTAAAAGAAGCGGTCCTTAGATTCCTTTCTCCACCCTCGAATTTCTGATACTGCTGTAGCTTTATTTTTGCTTTATCCGCTACCTGTTGTTGTGTAAGTCCAAGGATTACTCTCTTCTCTCGAAGGACCTCCTTTTCATGAAAATGAACGATTTGAAGCCCTGATGCCATTATTGAATCCATCTATTATTTCCTCCTCACACTCATTTGAATGTAATACGATTATACAACCAGTTGAGTGCGTTGTCAAGACCGTTTTGAAGGATTACTTATACTTATTGAGTAGAATTGAATAGATTCTATCCCAAAAAGGTTTTCATCACTCAAGCAACCTAATCAATTACTTCTTCGGGGTGTATCACAAAATCATGTTTTATTGCAAACTGGAACACCAGCAAAAACAATAGCAGTATTATCCCATTCTCAAATCAGATATTATAATTTCACATTATCCAATGACAATTCGTATGTCTGTATTATCGTTATTTATGGTAATTCCCTTTCCACTTCTGATTTCTTCAAGTTCCTTTATCTGTTTCTTCACCGTCCACACATTGATGGATAACCTCTTTATGGTAAAAAAGAAAAGATTAAATGCAATTTTCAGCATTCTTCTCGCATCATATATGTGAAACCAAATTTCAGAGCCTATAGGAGGTGTAGCTATAAAATAATAGAGGCTCTGATGATTAATCCTAAGATTTATATTCAATGAAAGGAGCCAATTATGAAAAAGATTGCACTATTATTAGTCGTGGTATTTATGATAATGCCCATTATTTCGGTAGCAGGGGCAGAAGATTTGGACTACTCAATTCAAATGCCGATTAGCGATTACATATGTAACCGTTATGACAGCATCGCCAACTTATCATACAAAGAAAACAATATCCAAAAAATTCAAACAGCTAAGGGCATCCGTTTCATGACAATAGAAAACCTTATGCTTGAATCCGAAATACACCTTCTTCAAATCATTCCGGAAAACGTAAAATACAAAGAGTACCATTTATCTATTGATTACTCTGAACCTACAATCGTTGGAAATCAAGCTACCATTTGGGCATCAGTAGTATGTAACTTTAATTATGAAGAAACTCCTGATATCCCTTCTGAATATGGGGTAATATATAGATTTGATCTTAATCGTTCGATCTCCGGTAAATGGGAAATTATAGACAGGAGCTATCCAACCTTGTTTGATAAAGCTTTTTGGAAAGAATCCGTGCCCAATTTATTTGATGCAATACAGAAAAATGCAGAATTAAATACAACATCAAGCTATATTGAAAGTGATGAAGTTCGTTATATGCTCAACCATAGTAATTCAGACAATATTAGAGCTTCTCATAGTTATACCAGTACTGCTCGATCAAACGCTGCCACGACCGCTTTGAATTATGTCAGCCCTACGAATAACACATGGAACAGTAACGGCTATTCGTATTCTTATCCATCTGGATACTCACAATCTTCTCTCGATTGCACAAATTATGTATCATTTTGCTTGAATTATGGCGGAGGAATTCCTGAAGATTCCACAGGATCGGATAAATGGAAGCGCGGGACATATAATTGGTATAATGTTGATGGCTTATATTCATATTTTAAGAAAGCAAAGAATAATACTGAGAAAGGATTTTATGGAACCACATACTATTCAGGAAGTAATTATCCATCTTCTACAGTTAGAGCAACAACCGCTGCCAGTGATATTATTCAATTTAGTTCTATAAGCGATACAGATTGGACGCATTCTGCGATTGTCACATATAAATCTTCGTCGAACGATGTATATGTATGTATGCATGACTGTTATTCTTATTACTCTCAGTGTAGTTTGAGCAGTTTCTATGCTTCCGAATACCCCTCATCTGGTACTCGATATATTCGATTCATGCAGATAACAGGATATTATGATTGATAAAGCAGCAACTGATAGTATAATTGATTTATCTTCCGGTCTAAATTGTTTACAAAGTGAGGTGAAACTATGGAACAGGAAGAGATGAGCATTCTAACCCAACAAGGCTTTTCTGAAGCAGTTTCAAGTCTGTCTACCTTGCTGTTTTCGGTCAGCTTTTCGTTATTGCGTGACAAGGAGGCGTGTGCCGACGCCGCTCAGAATGCAATTCTGCATGCGTGGCAAAAACGCGGATCGTTACGCGATCCGAAGAAGTTCAAAAGCTGGATTGTTCGCATCACGATCAATGAGTGCAAAACTCTACTGAGAGGGAAATCTGCAGTATCACTGACAGAGGATATACCTTACGAAAGCAAATCGGATGACGTCAAAATAGATGTAAACAACGCCGTACACGCATTACCGGTAAAATATCGATTGCCCATTGTATTGTTCTACTACGAGGATATGACTATTTCTGAGATCGCAGATGCGTTAAAGTTGCCTGAAGGAACGGTTATGTCACAGCTGAAGCGTGCACGGGAAAAACTCAGAAAGGAATTGTTAGATTATGGAAACTGAAATCATGAT
The DNA here is from genome assembly GCA_947166925.1 of uncultured Clostridia bacterium. Classification (GTDB taxonomy): domain Bacteria; phylum Bacillota; class Clostridia; order Christensenellales; family CAG-138; genus UBA3792. The sequence continues at coordinate 12,303 of CAMVGD010000059.1, forward strand.
GCGAACGGATGAACTCGCCGTTCTTTTGAAAAAGGGTCGTATGTTGCCCGATGCGATGTTCGAAAGCAGAGTATCCGATGCGCTTTGGAAGATTCAATCGAAGCAATCGACATTTTCGCGTGTAAGGGGATTTGCCGTTCGAAAGCCACTGCCTTTTGCTGCCGTTTTGCTCCTTGCTTTGGGATTAATCGTCGGCTGTGCAATCGGCATAATGGCATTGTTCCGCGGTGTTTTCCAAAATGCAAAGGATTCTGCTGAAGAGCATCATCAGGTATTCATTTCCGCATACCCCTCCGCGCATGCTGAAATCGATTCGCTTCCTTCCGAGAAAGCCGCAGAGATTGAAGCTCGTTTGGATTTTGAAGCAGCATGGGATCTTGCTATGCAGCGGGTAATGCGTCAAATTGTTGAGAACAGTGTTGTGATCGGACAACAAAGTGAAAATATCATCCTTTCTGAGTTTGCTGTTTGCGATACGCCGGGCACAGAAACTACTGTTGCAAGACATCTATATTTCGGCTTTGCATTGCCAAAAGACACTAAGATTCCGGATGAGATTCAGGTTAGCATCGATGGCAATGTGCAAACTGCTGCGTTTTTCGACGTTCCAATGAAAGCAAGCGAAGCGGAACAATATGCGATCTATGATCTCCCTCTGATCGGCGATCCAATCGCGCTGCCGGAGGATTCGTTGATCGCCGTACGAATCGGGAATGCCGCGTTCTGCTTCCGGTACTGTTGGAATGGAAAAACTGTGGTATTGCCGAAAGATGAAGCAGAAACAGCAGTGTGGCTTTCGATTGCGGAAACCGCCCCGGAACCGGTAACCGTCGTTTGTCTAACCGATCCCATTTTTCACGATGGATTGACAATGTATTTGACAGACCTAACTATCACGGATGATAATAAACTGGAATTTGCCGCCGTGGTCGTTGCAGATGAATCCATGCGGGATGGAATGACAGATGTTTTCGATCTGTCGCTTGGTATCAAAGGTCAAACCTATCGCACGGGCATATCGTTGCTTGCGACACGTATCACGCCAAGTGATCTCTATTATATGGATAATTTGACGCAAAGTATGCGATGGGAAATCGCACTTCCTTATCCTCCCAATCAGCTTCGTGGAGAGGAAATCACGATTACAATCCCGCTACGATTCCGTATCGATAATGAAGAATGGTCAGATAATACGACATTTTCTTTCCAGATAAAGATATCATAAGCCTTTTGTCCATTTAAAGAGAGCTGTTAAGAAGCCCAAAAAGGGAAACTTAACAGCTCCCTGAAATTATTTTGCTATTGCTGCGGATGCTTCTTGGTGAATGCTCTACGATTCTTTACAACAAATGCATGTCGTTTCTTACTATTTCTTCTTTGCTTGGCAATAGAATCTATTCGTGTGCATTTTAGCTTGAATCGAAGAGAATGTCCAACGATTAGTCGCGTACCCGCATTATCGTTGTCTGAGGATATTCCTTTTCCTCTTTTTATTTCTTCTAGTTCCTTTATAAGCTTTTCCAGTTCTTCTTTGCTGCTCCCCATTTTTATAATCCTTTCCTAATTATGAATGAAAGAAAAAAAGAAAAAATGGCTATTATTTGAATTAACACGGCGGCATTTAGCCATTTTTGTTTTTGTTGAATTGCTTTATTCAGATCATTCAAAATTGAAGTGTATCTCTTTACAATAAAGAGGCTTGCAACATCTATTGTCTCATCATATAGTCTAACCTTAATAATGTCATCCCAATCCAATACAGGAATAATAGGTTTTCCTTTAGACAAGAATAATAGAATAAACAACGAAGTAAACACACATAGGCAACTGATTCCCGATAGTATAATCACACAAATTGAAAGGATGTCTACACAACCAGTAGTGAGATTGTTATCGTGAATATAAACAGTTCTTAAGTTCTCAATAATAACGGCCAATACTATTCCACAAGCTGCAATAGTTATGTTGATACGGTCGTATATTTTCTGATAGATACTGAACAGTTTGTTATAAACATCTAAAAAAACATCACTAATGTATTGTGACGATGGATAGTGGTTTTTATTTTTTCTCATATGCAGCCCTTCCTGATTTCGAATATATCTTTCTATACAACACCGTAGAGCGTTTCTATGTCCTCTATGTTGAATAATATATTATCTCAGCACCTTCTGTAGTAGTTATCATTTCATCCGCAGCATACGACCAAACCGCGCGATTACGATGACCGCAATCAGGATGATAATGACGGCGATCGCGACGAGCAGGGAAATCCACCACTGTGAAAGTGTTTGCTGCTCCTTCTGCTCCTGTTCCTGCTTCAACTTTTCCTCGTCTGTGTACTTTTGAGGCTCAGTGATCGACAATCTCACTTCTTGGTAGATGCTCTGCGACTCGCCGTTGACATCCTCAAAGGTAATCTCGACGGAGCCATAAGTATCGCCGTACTTCTGCGAGCCGGGCAGCGTCGTGACGAAGACCGTCATCGTCTTGTCCGCACTCTCCTGCGGGGCAAGATTGCCTAAAAACGCCGAGGAGCAAATCAATCCCTCGCAGTTTAGCGAGCAGCGAATGTTATAGATGGGCGAAAAACCCGTGTTGAACACGCAGACTGGCAGCGTAAAGCTCTCGCCGCTTACCATCGATTCGGGCAGCCGGATTTCGTCGTAGCCGAGCGATGCCTTCTGCACGACCGTCAACGGATAATCAATGCCGTTTTCATACGCGCCGTTGTTTTTCGCATCCTGATAGGAGCAGTTAAAGCGGAAGCTGTGCTTGCCCTCCAATGCGCTCGGAAGTGCGCGAAGCTCAAAGGTCACGGTCGTGGATTCGCCCTTGCCGATCGATTCGATCGTCTGATGATCCTGGATACCCGTGTACCGGATCGAATCATCCTCCGAAATGTACTGTACCACGACATTCTTCGCGTCGCGCGTGCCGGAGTTTTTTACGGTCAGCGTAACCGTAAACCCGTCGCCGCCGTTGACCACGTCACTATATTCGCAATCGACGATTTCAATCTTCGGCTGCGTGATATGGATCGTGTACTTGCCTTCCTCGGTGTATGCGCCGCCGTATTTATCTTCATAGGTGATCTGAACAGTCACGATCGCCGCGCCTTCCGTTGCTCCCGGTGCGATCGCGAGATCAAAGTCCGCGTCAAGCTCGCCTTTGATCGGAAGCGCATCAAAGAACTTGGCGTTCAGATCGCCGCTCAGAGTGATCGTGTCCGATTCCGGGATCAGCGATACGCGGATATTCTTTGCGTCGTAGTTTCCGACATTGCTCATGGAAACGGAGACAGACGCTCTTTCCCCACCGGATACTTCGGTCGGCGTGATCATGCAGGAGTCGATCAGAATGACCGGTTTTCGGACCGCTGTCGGCCCACCGCCGCCACCGCCGGAGGACGGTGTTTTGCCGCCTGTGATCTGAACCTGCATGGTGAAGGTCTGCTCAGTCGGATCGCCTGCGGGCGTCTTGTAGGTCACATGAAGTACAACGGTATAGATGCCGTTGTAAAAAGTGCTTTTCAGCGGCGCGTCGAACTTGACCAGATACGCGTTCATTTTCCCGGTATTGTTCTGCCCCTGCGTCACGTCATATGATTTCTCATATACATCAAACTGCAGATTGGTCGGCGCAAACGGACCGTCGGAAGGAAACTCCGGTACGACGCGAATCGTGCTGCCGAGCGTTTTGCCAAGCAGCGGCATAATGAACTGCACCGAGCCGTCCGTTTGTACCGGCATATACCCGCCCGCATAGCTCTTGTCCATGCCGGGAT
>CAMVGD010000060.1 GCA_947166925.1 uncultured Clostridia bacterium
TCGACAAACGACATCTCAAGGTCGATCTGCGTAAAGTCCGGCTGACGGTCGGCGCGAAGGTCCTCGTCGCGGAAGCAGCGCGCGATCTGCATGTAGCGATCGAAGCCCGAAAGCATCAAAAGCTGCTTAAAGAGCTGCGGGCTCTGCGGCAGCGCATAGAAGCTGCCCGGATGGACACGGCTCGGCACGAGGTAGTCGCGCGCGCCTTCCGGCGTGCTTTTCGTCAGCATCGGCGTTTCGATCTCCAGGAAGCCGTTTTCCGCAAAGTATTCGTGCGTGATGCGCGTGATCTTGTTGCGCATCATGAGGTTACGCTGCATGCACGGACGGCGAAGGTCCAGATAACGGTACTTCAAGCGCAGAAGCTCGCCCGCGTTGCAGTCGTCGCTTGTGTCGATCGGCGGCGTTTCTGCGGTGCTCAGGATCTTGAACTCCTTCACCTTCACTTCGACCTCGCCGGTCTTCATGTTCGGGTTGATCATATTGCCGGTGCGCGCTTCCAAAACGCCCTTCACGGCAAGCACATATTCGGAACGGATCGTGCTTGCGCGATCGAAATCCTCCTTGCTCAAAGTCGAGGAGTCGAAAACGATCTGCATCAGTCCCGTGCGGTCACGGATCTGCACAAAGATCAGTGCGCCGAGATCGCGGCGGACGTTCGTCCAGCCCATCAGCGTCACTTCTCTGCCGACGTCTTCTTTTCCGAGCTCCGTGCAGTAGCACGTACGCTTCCATCCGCTTAAAAATTCGCCCATGTTCTTTACCCTCTTTCAATCGAATTTGCGATTGCCTGCGCGTCGAGCGCGACCAGCATCGAACCGCCGTTCGTCATGGATTTCAGATTCGCGGCGTTGTTGTTCATTTCATCCTCGCCGATGACCAGCGTATAGAGCGCGCCGGTCTTGTCGGCATACTTCATCTGCGCCTTGACGCTGCGGTCCATCAGGTCGAGATCGACCGAAAGCCCGCGCGCGCGAAGCTCCCGCGCAAGCGTGAAGCACTTGTCCTTTGCCACCTTGCCGAGCCCGATCAGCATCACGTCGTAGCGGACCGGCTTTTTGATCTCGATCCCGAGATTGTCCATGATGAGCAGAAGCCGCTCCATGCCGAGACCGAAGCCGACCGCGGGCATGTCGGGACCGCCGAGCTCCTTGATGAGCCCGTCGTAGCGTCCGCCGCCGCAGAGCGTGCCCTGCGCGCCGGGCATGCCGGACACGATCTCGAACACGGTCTTGGTGTAGTAATCGAGCCCGCGCACCAGCATCGGGTCGATCTCGTAGCGGATCCCCGCAAGGTCCAGAAGCCGCATCAGCTCGTTCATGTGCGCGCGGCAGTCGTCGCAGACATAGTCCATCGTGTGCGGCGCGTCCTTGACGATCTCCTTGCAGGTATCGACCTTACAGTCGAGGATGCGCAGCGGATTCGTCTCGAACCGTCCGCGGCAGGTCTCGCAAAGCTCGTCGAGCCTTCCGCCGAGGTACTCTTTCAGCGCCTGCTGATAGCGCGCGCGGCACTTCGGGCAGCCGATGCTGTTCAGCTTGATCGTAAGATCTGTGCATCCGAGCGTTTGAAAGAGCTCCGACGCGATCGAAATGACCTCCGCGTCCGCGGCGGGGCTCGGTGATCCGAAGATCTCCACGCCGAACTGGTGATGCTCGCGAAGCCGTCCCGCCTGCGGGCGCTCGTAACGGAACACCGGGCAGTAGAGGTAGTACATCTTGGTCGGCTGCGCTTCACTGAACAGCCCGTTTTCGACGAACATGCGGACCGCGCCCGCCGTGCCCTCGGGCTTTAAGGTGATGCTGCGGTCGCCCTTGTCGGTGAACGTGTACATCTCCTTCTGTACGATGTCGGTCGTGTCGCCCACGCCGCGCAAAAACAGCTCGGTGTGCTCGATGCACGGGGTACGCGCTTCCAAAAGCCCGTACTTTTTCACGATCCCGCGGATCGTGCGCTCGAGATACTGCCAGCGATAGCTCTCCTCCGGGAGAACGTCCTTTGTGCCTTTCGGCGCCTTGTATGCCATAAAAACCTCCTATGAAAAAATCGCGGTCTTTCGCCCGGAATAGGGACGGAAGGACCGCGGTGCCACCCTGTTTCGCAGCCGATGCTGCGCGCTTTTCCCCGATAACGAAGGGTCTCCGGCATGCCTTTTTCTTCCGGCATGCAGCTTCCGGCTGTCCTTCCCCGCTGTCTCTCCGCACGTCTTTCAGCCGCGGACGCGCTCTCTTTGATTCGATACGGCGGGTACTCTTCCGTTCAACGCTTTGCGCTTATTATACCATGCAAAACCGTCTTGTCAAGCAAAATCAAGGTAAAAACAGCGTTCTTTTGGCGGCGTCCAGGATATCCAGCTTCGCGCCGTAGGTCGGGACGTCCTTGGGATTCGGGATGCGCTCGACGCGGTTCTCCGAGCCGAACACGCGCTTGGTCATCGCGCCCGCGCCGTGCGCCAGGATCGAGGTCGTCTCCTCCATCATGTCGACGTTGTACACGCACAGCTTGCCGTTTGCCGCGTAGCCGACGTTTTCGAGGTTGCCGTTCTGGTATTTCTGCCGGTACATGTAATACGGCCAGAGCCCGATCTCCTTCGCTGCCGAAAAGCCCATGTCGATCATGGTCTCGACGTCCTCGCGCGAGGGCAGCGGGTACTTGTCGAGCTGATCCTTCAATCTGCTCGAGCGCTTGATCGCAAGCGTATGCACGGTGAGATTGTCCGGTCGAAGCGCTTTGATCTCCGCAAGCGTTCGCTCGAAGTCCGCGACGGTTTCGCCCGGCAGTCCCGCGATCAGGTCCATGTTGATCGACGAAAAGCCCATCGACCGCGCCAGCGCAAACGCGTCTTTGATCTCCGCAGCGGTGTGCGCCCTGCCGATGCGCCGGAGTGTTTCATCCGACATCGTCTGCGGATTGATCGAGATGCGCTCCACGCCGTGATCTTTCAGGACCTGCAGTTTTTCCTTCGTGATCGTGTCCGGTCTGCCCGCCTCCACCGTGCATTCCATGCCATAGCCGCCGAAGCAGGCTTCAAAATGCGTTAAAAGCCCGTCGAGCTCGTTTGCGGTCAGTACGGTCGGCGTTCCGCCGCCGAGATACGCGGCGCGAACGTGAAATCCGCCGTCCTGTATAAGCCTTGCGCCGTTTTCGATGTCCCTGTAGAGAAACGGCAGATACTCCGCGATCGCGTTCTTTTTGGCGATCTCCGCGCCGAACGAGCAGTACAGACAGCGTGTTTTGCAGTACGGGATCCCGACGTAGATGTCGACGTCGTCCGGACGCACCGATTCGATGAACGGCTTCTGCACGGCGTTGATCGTCGCCGCAAGCCGCAGCTTGTCGATGCGGACCGAAAAGACGTCCCGAAACTGCCGCACCGCCTCCTCGTCGCCGACGCGTTCGCACAGCTCGCGCAAAAGCTTGGTCGGGCGGATGCCGGTGAGACTTCCCCACGGCATTTCCGTCGGGCGGATCCGCTGCATCAGCGCATAGACCGCGCGCTTCTCGGCGCGCTTCTCCTGCCGTTTCCGGTCGAGCGGATCGCTCGCGTCGAACGCGTACGGGATCACGACCGGCTCGCCCTCCGGCGTCGCAGCGGTTGCGGCCATGGTCGTGTCGTCCAGCGTCACGGAGACGGTCAGCTCCGTTTCCGGCGTTTCATCGGGCGTGATCGAAACAAGGCCGAGGAACATGCGGATCTCCTCGGCGACGTCGTTAAAGTATTGCGGTGTGTTGGTGATCAGTCGAACCATAAGCCCTCATAGTTGATCGGATTGCTCTGTTTTTCCCCGGCGACGGTCGTCGGATCCTCGTGTCCGGGATAGATCCGATAATCATCCGGCAGCGCGAACAGAACGCTGCGGATCGAATGCGAAAGCGCGGAAAAGTCGCCGCCCGGCAGATCAAACCTGCCGTAGCCGCCCTGAAACAGCGTATCGCCGACAAACGCGCAGCGCTCCTCATCGCAGACAAAGGAAATGCCGCCCGCCGTATGTCCGGGCGTTTCAAGCACGCGGAAAGAAAGCCCTGCCGCGGTAAACGTATCGCCGTCGTGCAGCAGCACGTCCGGCTCGACCGGCTCCTGCTTTTCCCCGATCATCGCCGCAAGGCTTGCGCGGGCGTCCCGCAGTCCGTCCGCGTCCGTTTCGGAGATATAGACCGTTGCGCCGGTCGCTTTTTTGAGACCTGCAACGCCTAAAAGATGGTCGAAATGCCGGTGCGTGACGAGAATGTCCGAAAGCGTCCAGCCGCGATCCCTGAGGATCGCAAGCGCAAGCGCGTCGTCCGACGGATCGATGACCGCAACGGTCTTTGCTCCGTCGCGTCCGACGAAGATCATGTTCGCCGAGACCGGACCGCAGGGGTAACTCAAAAGAAGCATATCAGAATCCTTTCCTGGAATCCAAGAGGATCGTAAACGGTCCGTCGTTTACGATCGAGACCGACATATCCGCGCCGAAGCGTCCCGTTTCGACCGGGACCGCCTGCCTGAGCCTTGCGATACAGCGCTCATAGAGCGGGATCGCCTGCTCGGGACGCGCCGCAAAGATATAGCTCGGACGTCTGCCCTTCCGGGCGTCGCCCAGCAGCGTAAACTGCGAAACGAGGAGGACCGATCCTCCGACGTCAAGCACGCTCCTGTTCGGCACGCCGTTCTCGTCATCAAAGATGCGGAGCCCCAGAAGCTTTTCCGTGATATAATCCGCATCCGTGTCCGTATCGTCCGTCGATACACCCAGCAGAACGCAGAGACCGTTTTGGATCGCGCCGACCGTTTCGCCGTCGATCCTGACGGACGCTTCGGTCACGCGCTGTACGACTGCTCGCATCGTTTCCTCCTTTACACGCGGAATACGTCTATGACCTGTTTGATCTTCTTCAGATTGGAGATGATCATCTGCAGCTGTTCGGCGCCCGTGACGGTACAGGTGATCTCCATCGCGGCGTAGCCGTCCTCGGTCGAGCGGCTCGAGAGATCGGTCATGTTGACGTTCAGGTTCAGGAGCACCTTCGATACCTCCATGAGCGAGCCCGGCTTGTCCTCGATGAACACGCGGATCGTCGCGGAAAAGCTCGTGCGCTCGTCCATCGCCCATTCGACCTCGATCATGCGGTCCGCTTCCTGCATCAGGTTCTTGAGGTTCTTGCAGTCCGCGCGATGCACGGAAACGCCTCTGCCGCGGGTCACATATCCCACGATGGGATCGCCCGGCAGGGGGTTGCAGCAGTTTCCGAAGAACACCGCCATGCCCGGATCGCCGTGCACATAGATCCCCTTCGGATTCGCCTTATGCAGCGGCTTCTTCGGAAGCTCCCGTTCGGATTCCTCGAAGCGCTTTTTGAGCTCGTCGAGGCGTTCCTCCTTGCGGTGCAGATCGATGAGCTTATGCAGGACCTGTCCCGCGGAGACGCCGCCGAATCCGATCGCGGAATAGAGATCGTCAAGCGCCGCGAAGTTGTGCCGCTTCAGGACCTCGTTATAGTATTCCGGCTTCATCAGGATCGAAAGGCTCTGCCCGTGACGCTTCGCCGCCTCCTCGAGCATCTCTCTGCCGCGCTGGATGTTCTCCTCGCGGTTCTCATGCTTGAACCATTGCCGGATCTTGTTCTTCGCCGTCTGCGTTTTGACGATCGAAAGCCAGTCGCGGCTCGGTCCCGGCTGCGAGTTGGACGTGATGATCTCGACCACGTCGTTCGTTTTCAGCTTATAGTCAAGCCGCACGACGTTCCCGTTGACGCGGGCGTGCTGGCAGTGGTGTCCGACGTTCGTATGGATGCGGTAGGCGAAATCCAGCGGCGTCGAGCCGACGGGCAGGTCGATGATCTCGCCCTTCGGCGTCAGCACGAAGACGTATTCGCCCAAAAAGTCCTTCAGGATGTTGTCGACGAATTCCTTGCTGTCCTCCGCGTCCTGATCGGCTTCCAGCACCTGGCGAAGCCACGACGTCCTGCGGTCGAGGTCGGTCATCGACTGGCGTCCCTCTTTGTACATCCAGTGCGCCGCGATGCCGTATTCCGCGGTCGCGTGCATTTCCTTGGTCCGGATCTGCACCTCGAACGGAATGCCCTTTTCATCCATGACCGTCGTATGCAGCGAGCGGTACAGGTTCGGCTTCGGCATGGCGATGTAATCCTTGAACCGTCCCGGCAGCGGCTTCCACGTCGCGTGGATTACGCCGAGCGCCGCGTAGCAGTCCGTGACCGTGTCCACGATGATGCGGATCGCGATGAGGTCGTAGAGCTCGTGCAGCGTGCAGTTGTTGCGCTGCATCTTGCGATACGAAGAATACAGATGCTTCGGACGTCCCGAGATACTTCCCTCGATGTTCGCTTCCCGGAGAAGCACCTTCATCTGTTCCATGGCGCTCGAAAGAAGCTCCAGACGCTCCTTCTGCTGTACGTCGACCTGCGCCTTGATGTTCTCGTACTCCTCCGGCATCAGGTAGCGGAACGAAAGATCCTCCAGCTCGCTGCGGATCGCGCCCATGCCGAAGCGGTGCGCGAGCGGCGCGTAGACCTCCAGGGTCTCCCTTGCTTTTTTGATCTGCTTCGCCGGCGTGCATACGTCGATCGTGCGCATGTTGTGCAGCCGGTCGGCAAGCTTGATGATGACGACGCGCACGTCCTCGGCGATCGCAAGGAACAGCTTCCGGAGGTTCTCCGTCTGCTCCTGCTTCTTCGTGACGTAGGTCTGCTTCCCGGATTTCGTCAGCTTGGTGACGCCGTCGACCAGAAACGCGACTTCCTTGCCGAACATCTTTTCGATATCCGTGATCTGCACGTTGTCCCCGTCCTCGACGGTGTCGTGCAGCACGCCCGCGATCACGGTCGGCGCGTCCATGCCCATTTCGAGAAGGTAGGACGCGACCGTCAGCGGATGCGTCACGAACGGCGTGCCGTCGTCACGCTTCTGATTGCAGTGCACGCGTGAAGCAAACGAGACGGCTTCCGCCATCTTTTTACCCTGTTCCTCGCCGAACCGTTCGGTGAACATTGCGATCAACCGTTCTTCCATAAGCGTCCTCCTTTCTTTCAACTTATATATATTACTCCAAACATACCGTCCGATACAAGAGGGCATTTTGAATTTGTTTCTTTTCCCGGACCGGTTCCGCCACAAATCTGTCGTTTTCATACCGCACGACCCCGATCTCAAGAAGCGGCAGCAGCGCGGTCCGTTCCCTTTCGCTGAGGCTGCTGCACAAAGCGCCGTTTTTGAGCCGCGGCAGAAGCGTTCGGAAGACGGCGCGGATCTCCGCCTCCGGCACCTTCGGAAGCAGCTTCAGCGTCTCCGCATCCGGCAGCGGCGCGCCGGCCCTGATCGCGCGGATGCAGGCGAGGATCGCGTCTCCCGTCTCTGCATCGGCGGGATACTCCAGCGTCTCTGCCTGTACCGAGACGGTCGTTCTGCCCTGAAAGTGGTCGAGCTCGACGACCGCGTACGCCCGCGCTCTGCGGATCGCGCTCCAATCCGGGTACCGGTCGCCGTTCCCGAACGACACGATGCGCACGGACGCGGCTTCGTCGGAAAGCTTCGCCCCGAAATGGGCCCCTTCCCTGCCCATCGTCCGCACGTCGGAAAGCGTCCCCTCGATCGCAAACAGCGGCGCGCGGTTCTCCTCACCGAACGGCGCAAGCAGACAAAGCTCCTGCGCAAACGACAGGGTGATCTCCGAAAGTCCGAGCCGGTCCTCGACGATCCGCTCCTCCTCCGGCAGCCCCAGCGGGAACCGTTCGGTCAGATCGTCCGAAAGCGCCTTTTGCAGCGTTTCAAACGTGTCCGATCCGATCGTCGCGCCGGCGGCGAGCCGATGTCCGCCGAAGCGCAGAAGCAGCTCCCGATGGCGTGTGAGAAGCGCAAAGAGGTCGACCGCGGCTACGCTTCGTCCGGAGCCCACGAGCTGTCCGTTGACCTCCGAAAACAGCAGGACGGGACAATGCCGCCGTTCGAGGATGCGCGACGCAACGATCCCGATGACGCCGATATTCCAATCCCTGCCTTTCAGGACAAGGATACGCGGATCCGCCTCCGTGATTTGCGCCTCCGCCTCCTTCAGAATACGCTGTTCCTCGGTGCGTCGGCGAACGTTCTCGCTTTCCAGCTCGGCGGCGATCGCTTTACGCTCCGCTTCGTCCTCCGTCAGGATGAGCCGCACCGCGCGCGACGCGTCGCCCATGCGTCCCGCCGCGTTGATCCGCGGCGCAAGGATGAACGAAAGCACGCTCTCTCCGCCGATCTCCCCGATCCCCGCCGCATCCAGCAGCGCGGCGAACCCCGGCTGCATGCCGACGAGCGGCAGACCTTTTCTGACGATCGTGCGGTTTACGGCGGTCAGCGGAACAACGTCCGCCATCGTCGCAAGCGCTGCGACGGGCAGGTATTTGCCGATCCGCGCGCCGAGCGCTTCCGCAAGCAGCATGGCGACCGTCGCCCCGCAAAGGCAGCCGAGCGAGGCATCCTGATCGGTCCTCGAAGCGCAGACGACCGCTTCCGCATCCGGCAGCGTTTCGTGACAGCGGTGATGGTCGGTCACGACCGCGTCCATGCCGAGCGACTTTGCGTACGCGATCTCCGCATGCGCGGAGATGCCGTTGTCGACGGTGAGGATCAGATCGACGCCGTCCGCCTTCATCGCGTCGACGGCGCCCGTGTTCAGCCCGTAGCCCTCCCCGTGCCTGTTCGGCAGCAGAAAGACCGCGTTTGCGCCGCGCTGACGCAGCGCGTCGAGCAGGATCGCCGTTGCGCAGACCCCGTCGGTGTCGTAATCGCCGTAGACGCAGATGCGTTCGCCCGCTTCGATCGCGCGTTCAACGCGCAGGACCGCGCGGTCCATGTCGGCAAGCAGGTACGGATCGGGCAGATCCCCCGTTTCGGGATGCAGAAACGCGGAGATCGCAGCGTCGTCAACAAGACCGCGCCGCACGAGCATGGCGGCAAACGGTCTTGTGAAACCGAACCTTGTCCGGATTTCCTGTACGGCGGCGTCGGAAACGTCCGCGTTTTCGCGCATCACATATCGCATACGGTAAAAAAAAGGACCGCGGACGATCTCCGCAGTCCTTCAGCGTGTTACAGAGCGATCGCGGCGGTATCTCTTGCGATCGCGAGTTCTTCGTCGGTCGGCAGCACCATGACGGTGACCTTGGAGCCGGGCTTACTAAGCACGACCTCTTTGCCTCTCGGCGCAGTACGGTTCAGCTCGAAATCGAAGTCGATCCCGAGATAGTCCATGTTCTGCATGACCAGCTCGCGCGTTGCAGCGTCGTTCTCGCCGACGCCCGCCGTAAAGACGATGCAGTCCACGCCGTCCATCTCCGCGGCATAGCCGCCGATCAGACGCTTGACGCCCTGCGCGAACATGTCGAGCGCGAGCGCGGCGCGCTCGTTGCCCTCTTTCTTCGCCGCCCACAGATCGCGGAAGTCGCTGGACACGCCGGAAACGCCGAGCATGCCGCTCTTTTTGTTCATCATCGTATCGACGTCCTTTGCGGGAACGTTCATCGCTTTCACGAGGAACGGAACGATCGCCGGGTCGATGCTGCCGCAGCGCGTGCCCATCGGGAGACCTTCCAAAGGCGTCAGACCCATCGAGGTGTTGACGCACTTGCCGCCCTTCGAGCAGCTCACGGACGAACCGTTGCCGAGGTGGCAGGAGATCACGCGGACCGTCGGATCGCCCTCGCGGCCGAGGCGCTTGATCGCTTCGCCGGTGACGAACATATGCGACGTGCCGTGGAAGCCGTAGCGGCGGACCTGATACTGTTCATAGATCTCGTACGGCAGCGCGTAGATGTAGTTTTTCGGTTCCATGCTCATGCCCCACGCGGTGTCGAACACGGCGACCATCGGCGTCTCCGGCATGACGGCGCGGCAGGCGTTGATGCCCATGAGGTTCGCGGGGTTGTGAAGAGGCGCCAAAGGGATGCACTCCTCGATCATGCCGATGACCTCGTCGGTGATCAGGACGGACTTGGTGAACTTCGTGCCGCCGTGGACGACGCGATGCCCTACCGCCACGATGGACGCCATATCCCTGATGACGCCGATCTGCGGATCGGCGAGCACGTCAAGGACCATCGCGATCGCTTCCTGATGCGTCGGCATTGCCGCATCCTTTTCGAGCTTTTCGCCGTTCGTGGGCTTATAGGTCAGCTTGCCGTCGATGCCGATGCGCTCGCAAAGACCCTTTGCAAGGACGCTTTCGGTGTCGATGTCGATCAGCTGGTACTTCAGCGACGAGCTGCCTGCATTGATAACAAGAATGGATCTCATTGGTTTTCCTCCGTTACATATTCTGTGCCTGCACCGCCGTGATCGCGACGACGGAGACGATATCCTCGACGCTGCAGCCGCGGCTCAGATCGTTGATCGGCGCCGCAAAGCCCTGGCAGATCGGGCCGATCGCTTCCGCGCCCGCAAGGCGCTGTACGAGCTTGTAGCCGATGTTGCCCGCCTGGAGATCCGGGAAGACCAGCACGTTCGCCTTGCCTGCGACGGGGCTGCCCGGGCTCTTGAGCTGACCGACCTTTTCGACGAGCGCGGCGTCTGCCTGCAGTTCGCCGTCGACCATCAGCTCGGGTGCGCGCTCATGGACCATTTCGGTCGCGATGCGGACCTTATCGACGTTGTCGTGCTTTGCGCTGCCCTTCGTGGAGAACGACAGCATCGCGATGCGCGCGTCCATGCCGCAAAGCGCTTTTGCGCTCGCCGCGGACGAGATCGCGATCTCGGCAAGCTGTTCGGAGGTCGGGTCGATGTTGACCGCGCAGTCCGCAAAGATCATCAGACCGTCGTCGCCGTAGGCCTTGTTCGGGATCTCCATGATGAAGAAGCTCGAGACCGTGCTGATGCCGGGCTTCATCTTGATGATCTGCAGACCCGGACGGAGCGTGTTGCCCGTGGTGTTGATCGCGCCGGAAACGAAGCCGTCGCCCTTGCCGTCCTTGATCATCATCGCCGCGAAGAACAGCGGATTTTTGATCATGTCCGCAGCCTTTTCGGGCGTGACGCCCTTGAGCTTACGCATCTCATAGAAGCGGTCGACATAGGTCTGATAATCCGGATGCGTTTCGGGATCGATCGTGTCGATGCCTTCGAGCGAAACGTCGAACTTCTTCGCGACCGCCTCGATCTCCTCGCGCTTGCCGAACAGCGTGACCTTCGCGATACCCTCCGCCGTAATGCGGGCTGCCGCCTGCACGGTGCGTTCCTCGGCTCCCTCGGGCAGCAGAATGTGCTTCACGTCTGCCTTTGCTTTTGCCTTGATCTGTTCCATCAATGACATAACAAAATCCTCCAAAATAGATTTACAATTTATTCTAACACATCTGCGCAAAAAATGATATACTTGTTTTAGATATATTATTGTTTTTAAGGAGGGGACTTTCATGCGTGTCGCGGGGATCATCGCGGAATACAATCCGCTGCACAACGGACACATCTATCACATGGAGGAATCCAAAAAGCAGATCGGCTCCGAGTTCTGCGTCGTCGCCATGTCGGGCAACTTCGTACAGCGCGGCGAGCCCGCCTGCACCGATAAATTCACCCGTTCCGAATGGGCGGTCATGGGCGGCGCGGACCTTGTCGTCGAGATCCCGACCGTGTTCGCGGTGTCGAGCGCGGAGCGCTTTGCGGAGGGCGCGGTGAAAACGCTCGCCGCGACCGGGGTCGTGACCGATCTCGCGTTCGGCGTCGAGACCGAAGACGTGAACGCGCTCTACCACCTTGCCGATCTTCTGGAGCGCGAACCGCCCAATCTGCGCATCTACCTCACGCATCATCTGAAGCAGGGCAAGTCCTTTCCGCGCGCGCAGTATGACGCCCTTCTGGACTACGGCATTCCCGAGGACGAGCTTGCCATTCTGCAGGAGCCGAACAACATCCTCGCCGTCGAGTATCTCAAGGCGCTGAATCGCTTCGCGCCCGAGATCCGACCGCTGCCGATCCTGCGCATCGGCAACAAATACAACAGCACGGTTTTGACCGGAAAGCTTTCGAGCGCGACCGCGATCCGCGAGGCGCTGCAAAACGGAGACGAATCGGTGTACGACGCCATGCCGATGAGCGTGGCCGCCGCCATGCGGTTCGACGCGCAGTTCCCGGTCACCTTCGACCGGTTTGCGCAGATGCTGCTGTACCGCCTGCGTTCCATGTCGATCGACGAGCTCAGGGCGCTGCCGGACGTCGGCGAGGGCTTTGAGCAGGTGCTGTTCCGCGCGGCGCGCGAAGCGGTCGATCTCCCCTCCCTGCTCGACGCGATCAAATCCAAGCGCTATACGCTTGCGCGGTGCAAGCGTATCCTCGTGTCCGCGCTGCTGCAGATCCCCGCGGGACTTTCGGACGCCGTCGGCAAGCGCGTCGACGACATGTATCTGCACGTTCTCGGCATGAAGCGCATGGGCCGCGGGCTCCTTGCCGCGATGGCAAGCCGCGCGGGCGCGCCGGTGATCCTCCGGCATTCGGACCTCTCGAACTGTTCCGAGGCGGCGCGCGCCTCGCTTGCGATCGACGCGTTTTCGACCGACCTCTATGCTTATGCGCTCGGCCGCGACCTGCATCGCGACGCGCAGAGCGCCGTCACGGTCTGATCTGCATATGCAAAACAGCGCCCCGGGAACGCTCCCGGGGCGCCTGATGTTTTTGGGCTCTTATTCGGCAAACGTCAGGGTCTCCGTCCAGAACGTGTTGCCGTAGATGTCGGTGAGGCAGTAGCAGACGTCGCATTCGGCGTCTCCGATGTCCATATAGCCGACCGTCAGCTTGCCGTTGTAGGTGATCCGGTCGCCGATCATATAGGTCGCGCTGTATGTGCCGTCCGCGCCGTAGTAGTCGCACAGAAAATCGATCTGGTCGCCCTTGCTGAGCTGGATGAAGCCCTTTGCGACGGTGATCGTTTCGCTCTCGTCATAGACGCGCTGCGCGCCCGCGACGTAGCCGCTCTCATGCCCGGAAATCTCGTTGTCGAACACGATGATGAGGTCGTAGCGCTCGCCGTTCAGCAGCACCGGGACGCGGCCTGCGGTCGCCCAGTTCTCCCCGTCCTCGACCGTTTCGAGGAAATAGTACGCGACGGGCTGCTTGTTGATCGTGAGCCACTTGTTGTCGAACGAGATCAGAAGGTCGCCGTCCGCGTCGAACTCGTACTGGTCGTCCATGCCGAGATCGAGGTATCCGTCAAGCTCCTCGTCCTTCACAAACAGGTTGATCTCGACGGTCTTCACGAGGTTCCACTTGTCCTTGCTCATCGAGAGCACCCAGCCGTCGTCCTTCTCCGTGAGCTCCATATCCGCCACGGTCAGGCTGTTCTGATCGTAGTAATCCCGGTTCGCGAGCGCTCTGTCCGAATCGAACCAGCTGCCCGAATCGCCGCCTAAGATGCCGCCGAGGAAATCCATCGCCCCGCCGGAGGACGAACCGCCGTACAGAGCATCCGAGCCGCCGAACAGCGAGGACAGCGGATCGTTGCTGCCCGAGCCGCCCATGAAGCCGCCCAGAAGCGTCGAAAGCATGTCGCCCGAGGAGGACGTCGTCGATGCGCTTTCATACCCGCCGAACAGCGAACCGAACGGAGAGCTCGCCGTGCCGCCGGTCGCGATCTGTCCGCCCGCGGCAAGGCTTGCAAAGCTCTTGATGCAGCGGGAATACTCGCCGGAAATGCCGATATTGCTGTACAGCGCAACGGCGGAATTCATGCTCTTGAAGCTCGAATACGGGAAGTAGATCGAAAGCCCGTTCGAGTTCTTCATCGAGACGGACGTGCGGTTGTACTTCACGCAGCCCTGCAAAGCCTTTGCAAGCGTGTTCGCCTTCTTGCTGCCGATCTTCTTTGCAAAGTCGACAACGTCGATGTGATTCACCTTCGCCGAAACGCCGAACTCGCGCGCGTCGGCGCGGGCGTCCGCGACGGTCTTGTAATCCTTGTCGTCGAGCATCCTGCCGATCTCGCCGGAGAAGTCGTTGAACGCATCCGGCACCGTGCCCGCAAACTCCGCAAGGTCCACGATGGACAGCGTCGTGTTGCAGCCGGGATAGTTCTTTTTGCTGACGTCGGTAAAGTCGTCGATGAGCGTCTTAGAAAGCTCCACCGTGCCGATCGATGTATTCTTCGAGAGCACGGAGAGCCAGTTCGTATAATACCAGCCGGTGCCGGGCTCGGCTTCCTCGGACGCGATCAGATAGTCCGCATACGGTTCGGTGACGACCGCCGTCTCGAGCGTCGCCATCAGGCACGCGTCAAAGCCGATGAAGTCGAACTTGACGCCGCCCTTCTTCAATGCGGCGTTGAGCTTATCCAGTGTCATCGTGCCGGAAGCCGTCTGATCGTAGCCGTAGCCGGAGATTGCGCCGCCGCCGTGGTCCCACATGATCAGCATGTAGCGGTTCGCCGGATAGTTCTTTGCGCAGTACTGAATGAAATCGACGAGCGTGTTCGGATCGACCATGCTCTTTTTGCCGACGTTCTTGTCGAGGACCTGCAGACCGCGGCTCGTGACGCGGTAGCGCTGGTTGGTCTTGTTCGAGATGACCGAGTTGTTCCACTTCTTCGCGCCGCCCGTCTCGACGATGATGTTGACCTTGTCGTCGTTCAGGTTCGCGTGCAGCATCTCGTTGAGGTCCGCCGTCGCCATGCTGTGCTCGCTTTCAAGGTCGCTGCCGCACAGGTATACCATGACCGTGACGGTATCCTTGCCGTTCCCCTTGATCGCGGTATAGCGGTCGCGCGATTTGTTCGAGACGGTATAGTCCGCGTCCGGATACGACGTGCTCGCGGTGTTCGCCGCCGGCGCGCTGCTGTCCGTCGCGTCGAACGGATCCGTCCCGCCTCCGAACAGCTGCGAAAGGAGATCGGACGAATAGCCCTGCTGCACGGAGTTGTCCGGCAGCGTGTCGTTTCCGCCGATGTCCGAGACCAGGCCGCTGTCTCCGGAGAACAGGTCAGAAAGCGAGCACGAACAGGCGCCCTTGAATACGCAGGTAACGAGGAAGATGATCGCAACGCCGATCAGGACCAGGATCAGGATCTTGCCGACGCCGCCGCTGCGTCCGACGGTGCCCGAGGAGCTGCCCGAATCTCCGCCTTGCGTAAAGGTCGACTGCGGGGTCTCGTACTGCGGCGTTTCCTGCTGTGTGCTCTGGCTCTGCGAGCTCTGGTTCTGCTGACCGCCGCCGAACAGGGATGAAAGCCCGCCGAGCGGGCTGCCGGAAGACGTATTGGTGTTTCCGTACTGCTTTCTTCTGCCCTGATAACCGTCCTTCTTGCCGACGGGTCCGGAGGTGCTGACCGGGTTGTCGTCGCGGCGCTTGACGCTCGCGGTGCCGGACAGAACCTTCTTCTTCCGTTTGTTGGGATCCGAAGTATTGTTCATATGGAATCCTCCCTTTGGGTACATTCTGTTGCAGAATACATTATATCATTATTTTCGGGAAAGAAAAGAGATTTTTGACGAATTGCGCGAATTGATATATAAAAATGTCCGGGATGCGCTCCCGGGCATCGGCTTGTCTGATGCTCACTTGCTGCCTTTTGTCTCTTTGTTTCGGTTGTCAGGAGAACCGTCCCCCCGACACGTCTGACAAGGGAAGGTCGAATACCTCGCCGCGGGGGATGTTTAGAAACTGATTGTCAGTTTTTAACATCCCTATGAATTGCAGCATGGCTGCATGAATTGGCTGCGCCATGAATTG
>CAMVGD010000061.1 GCA_947166925.1 uncultured Clostridia bacterium
TTTCGATCAGGAATCATGAAGAGATGCGGATGTTCGAAAATGCGATTGACCGCTTCTCCGTCCATGCCGTTTGCGCCGAGTCCGTAGACCGTTTCGGTCGGGAACGCCACAAGCTCCCCGTTTTTGATCAGCTCCGCGCCTTTCTGCGTACCGGCGTCCTCCATCCGGATCGTCGAGATCACTTCCGTTCTCATGTCTCCGCCTCCCCGCTGAGCTGCGCCGTCCGTTCGGCAAGCGTCAGCGCGTCGATCATTTCATCCATATCGCCGTCCAGGAACTGCTCAAGCTTGTACAGCGTCAGACCGATCCTGTGGTCGGTCACGCGGCTCTGCGGAAAATTATAGGTGCGGATGCGCTCGCTGCGGTCGCCGCTGCCGACCATGCTCTTTTTCCGATCGGCAAGCTGCGCATGCTGTTCGGATGCAAAATGCTCGTACAGACGGCTTTTCAGCAGACGCATCGCCTGTTCCTTGTTCTGCAGCTGACTGCGTTCGTTCTGGCAGGCGACCACGATCCCTGTGGGCAGATGCGTGATGCGGATCGCAGACGACGTTTTATTGACGTGCTGCCCGCCCGCGCCGCTCGAACGGTAGGTGTCGATGCGCAGATCGGAATCCTTGATCTCGATGTGGATATCGTCGACCTCCGGCATGACCGCGACCGCCGCCGCGCTGGTGTGGATACGTCCCTGCGACTCGGTCGCCGGTACGCGCTGCACGCGGTGCACGCCGCCCTCGAATTTCAGCCGCGCATACGCGCCGCGCTTGCCCGATACGGACAGGATGATCTCCTTGACGCCGCCGAGCTCGGTCACGTTTTCGGACAGTGTTTCGGTCCTGAAGCCGTGGCGCTCCGCATAGCGCAGATACATGCGCAGAAGGTCCGCGCCGAACAGCGACGCCTCGTCGCCGCCCGTGCCCGCACGGATCTCGAGGATCACGCCGCGATCGTCGTTCTCATCCTTCGGAAGCAGCAGCGCTTTCAATTCGGTTTCCTGCTCCGTGAGCGAGGCGTTGAGCGCCGCAAGCTCCTCCTCCGCCAGCGCTTTCATCTCCGGATCCGGATCCTCCGAGAGCAGTGCTTCGCACGCGTCGCGCTCGCTTACGGTCTGCATGTACCGGTCGAACGCGGCGACGATCCCGGAAAGCTCCGCATGCTCGCGCGAAAGCGCGGTGTAAGCCTCGCGGTCGTTTGCCGCATCGGGCTTTGACAGCGCTTCCGTCAGAGCGTTATATCGTTCTTTGCATCGTTTCAGTTTCTCAATCATCGTTCCTTACCGCGATCACGCGCGGACGTCCGCCGTAATCGTCGATGCATTCGCAGCGTTCAAACATCGCTCCGACCGCATCCTTCTGCGTCATTCCGATTTCAATCAGCAGCGTTCCGCCCGGCTTCAGAAACCGCGGATAATCCGACGCGATCCTTCGATAGAAATCCAGTCCGTCCTCGCCGCCGAACAGCGCGAGCGCCGGTTCAAAGCGAAGGCTTGCGTCCCGCGCGTCCATCTCCTCCCGCGTCAAATAGGGCGGGTTGCACACAATCAGGTCAAACGCGCCTTCGACGCTGTCAAACAGATCGCTCTGCACGGTCTGCACGGAAACGCCGTTGCGTCTCGCGTTCCGCTCGGTCATCGCAAGCGCGTCTGCGCTGACGTCGGCCGCAGTAACGTTTGCTCCGCCGCAAACCGCAAGCGTCACGCCGATACAGCCGCTACCGCAGCAGAGATCGAGCACGTCCCGCTTGCTTTCCGAAAGCAGCGGCAGCGCCGTTTCCACAAGCCGCTCCGTATCCGGACGCGGGATCAGCACGGTCCTGTCCACATAGAACGGCAGTCCGTAAAACTCCCATTCGCCGAGCACATACTGCAGCGGTTCTCCGGACAGTCTGCGTTCGATCAGCGGCTCCAGCGCTTTCGCGTCGGTCTCGGTGATCTCCTGATACGGCGAATGAAATCCGCTTGCGCGCAAAAGAAACACAGCCTCCGTACGCGCGTCCTCGCCCGCAACCGGCTTCAGCAGTTCAGCAATTCTTTGTTCCGCCTTCCGAACGATCATGCGTCTGTTTCCCGATTCCCTTCCGTCTCCGCCGCCGGCGGTTCCTCCGGCTTTTGCGGGACCGGTTTTTCGTCAAACTCCAGATCGCCCTTCGGCGGGTGCAGCGCAAGCTCGAACGATGCGATCGCGACCTCGAGCATGTCCTCGGTCGGTTCCTTGGTCGTCAGATGCTGCAGCGCAAGACCCGGCGCGCGGGCGATGCGGCAAACGAGGTTGTCGCGCTTTGCCGCCGCCTTCAGGACCTCGTAGGAAATGCCGGCGATCGGCAGGATCAGCACGATCCGCGCAAGGCGGAACAGAAAGCTGTGCAGTCCGCTTGCGTCATGCCATGCCGTAAAGCCGGGGATCAGCGTGCAAAGCGCCGATACGACGGTGGTCACGACGATGGAGACCGCCATCGTCAGGAACAGGTAGTTCGTGCCGCAGCGCGGATGCAGCCGCGTGCATTTCGCCGCGTTCTCCGGCGTCATCGGAAGCTCCGCTTCGTAGCACGCGATCGTCTTATGTTCGGCGCCGTGATACATGAACACGCGCTTGATGTCCTTGATCTTGGAGATGCCGTAAATATAGAGCAAGAAGATCACGAGCCGCACCAGTCCCTGCACGACCGCGCTCCAGACCGGGCTCATCTTGCCGAAGATCAGTTCCAGAAGCGAGATCACGCCGATCGGCAGCAGGAAAAACAGTCCGATCGCAAGCACGGCCGCAAGCAGGATCGCGACGCCCTTTACGACGTCCATTGCGGACTTATTGAACCGTTTTGCAAGCCACTTTTCGAATTTGGACGGTTCCTCCGTCTCCTCGCCCAAAAGCTCCGCCGCGCGGGTCGTGATGCTCATGCCGTCGGACAGCGCCTTGATAAACGCGTATACGCCGCGCACGACCGGCCACGTGGGAAACGAGCCCTTTTTATATCTGGTCCTCTGATGGTGAAATTCCTTTGCGAGCGTGCCGTCGCTGCGGCGTACGACCAATGCCGTTCCCTTTTCGGAACGCATCATGACGCCTTCAATGACCGCCTGTCCGCCGATATCCGTTCGTTTCATTGTCTTTTCCTTAGCTCATAATATTTCAATTTTATAGAATACCACAAATGCCCGCTTGTTGCAATGCCGTTTGCAAGGATTTCACGATTTGACGATTTCCGGCGCGATCACGGCGCGGCATCGTTTCATATCCACTCTGCCGTCCGGCAGGAACGGAACGTTCTCCCCGCGAAGCAGCATTTCCCGTACCAGCGCGAACTCGCCGCCGGCGATCGAACCGTCGGACATGACCACGCGGTGCCACGGAAGATGGTCCGGACAGGCGCGCATGGCAAAGCCGACGAACCTTGCGCGGCGCGGATATCCGATCGCTCTTGCAATGTCTCCGTAGCTTACGACCTTCCCGTAAGGGATCGCCGCAACGACGTCGTATACGCTTTGAAAGAAAGACCCAGCCATATCAGAAAAACAGCGCTTTCCCGAGCGCTTCGGGAGAATCGTATACCGGCGCGCCGCAGCGCAGCAGTACCTCGCGCGATTGATGTCCGCCCGCAAGCAGAACGTACGCGCAGCCGACGGCGTTCGCCGTTTCGGCGTCGTGATCCGTGTCTCCGATGAACAGCGCGTCTTCGGGAGCGATCCCGAGCCTGCGCATATACGCCTTGGCGCGGTCGATCTTGGAAACGCAGAGGCTGTCGTCCTGTCCGATAATCTCCGAAAAATACCCCGCCATGCCGAACGCCCGCGCCTGTTTCAGAAGATCGTCCTGACGCGTCACGGAAAGCAGCGTCTGCGTGATCCCCCGCCGCTTCGCAGCGTCCATCACGTCCGTTACGCCCCTGCGCAGCGCGCATTCCGAAAAGCGTGCGTGGTATCGCTCCATAAAGACGCCTGCAACCGTTTCAAACGATTCCTCCCGGAAGGTATAGCCCATTTCAAGGTAATATACGCGGACCGGAAACCTGAAGTGCGTAAGATACCATGCCTTGGTGATCTCCCGCATTCCGCGTTCGCGCAAAAGCTCGTTTTCGATTTCCAGACAAAGGTCGGTGTCGTCGACGATCGTTCCGTTCCAGTCCCAGATCAGCAGTTTCGGATCCATGTTCGTTTTTTTGCTCCGCTTTGGTTTTCTGTATTTTACCATGTTGCAAAGCGTCCCGCAAGCGCTGCGATTTTTTATACTTGCGCCGGCGCGTCTTTCGGAGTATACTATACATTGAAAGAAAATGGTTTATCGGAGGATCATCCATGGCAAACAACACGTCCGCGAAAAAGAAAGCGCCTGCAAAGAGCAGCGCGAAGAAACCCGCGGCATCCGCTCATAAAACAACGAAAGGCACATCCGGCAAGAAGACGGCGGAAAAGCGCGCGCCTCGCGCCGTGGTCGAGATCATCGGCATCATTCTGCTTGCGATCGGCGTGCTGTCTGCCGTCTGGCTGTACAGTGGTTCGGACGATGCGCTCGGGAAGATCATTTCCCACTATCTGTTCGGCATGCACGGCTGTTTTGCCTATGCCGTGCCTGTCATGTTCGTCATCATCGGCATCTATCTGATCGTCGGCGGCAGAAAGAAGCCTGCGCGCAGCACGCTGATTACCGGGCTGTTCGCCTTCTGGTTCATACTCTGCGCGCTGCATATGTGGACCAGCAAAACGCTGTACGAACTGAAACCGTTCGGAACGTCCGGCTGGACCTTCCCCGATTATTTCAAGCAGTTCTTTGCACAGTTCCCGGTTGCCTGGACCGAAGGCGTTGCCCGCCACGTCGGCGGCGGCGTGCTCGGTATGATCCTGCCCTCGCTTCTTTGGGTGATCGGCGGCAGTCTTTTGTGCTGGGTCGTGATCGTCGCGGGCTTTTTGATCTCGGTCCTGCTCTGCACCGGCATTTCGATCAAAGCATATACCGACGCGTTCGGCACAAAGGTCCGCGAAAAGATTGCGGAACATGAACAGGACGAGGACGATTACGAGGACTACGACAACTACGACGATCCGCCGGAAGAAAG
The DNA here is from genome assembly GCA_947166925.1 of uncultured Clostridia bacterium. Lineage (GTDB taxonomy): Bacteria > Bacillota > Clostridia > Christensenellales > CAG-138 > UBA3792. The sequence goes on from CAMVGD010000061.1 coordinate 5,047, forward strand.
CACGCCTTCCTACAGGCCGTGGAAGAAGGGATTCTCCACCACGATCGACGAGGACGACAGCGCGCCTTCGCGCAAAAAGCCCGCGAAGAAGAAGCCCGGACAGATCCCGTTTGACGAGCTGTTCGAGGTTCCGGAGCCCGAACCGGAGCGTCCCGTCAGAAAGCGTACCGGCAAATCGGATTCTCTGTCCGAGCTCGACCTGCCCGGCAAGGATCCGCGTGCCTCCGGAAAAACCGGCGCCGTTCTGCCCGACGACGAGGAGGACGAGCTTGTCATCACACCGACGCCCGTGCGGAAGCCGGCAAGAAAAACGCCTTCCTTCTCCGATCTCTCCGAGCCGCTCGATCAGGAGCAGCCGAAGCAGGAACCTCCGAAGCCTTCGAAAAAATCCGCCGCGCCGGTCGAACCGGATGCGGAGCCGGATATTCCGCTCGTCATTCCGCCGGCGCCCGAAGCGCCCGCCTACGAGCCGCCGTCCATCGAGTGTCTCAACAAGCCGCGCGAGACCTTCGCAAAGAATGCGGAGAATCCCACTGCGATCGCGCATCTGCTCGAGGAGACGCTTGCAAGCTTCAACATTTCAGCAAAGGTCATCAATATCTCCGTCGGCCCCGTCGTCACCCGTTACGAGCTGCAGCCCGCGCCGGGCGTACGGGTCAACCGCATCACGACGCTTTCTAACGACATCGCGCTTGCGCTGGCAGCTCCCCGCGTGCGCATCGAAGCGCCGATCCCCGGCAAGGCCGCCGTCGGCATTGAGGTCCCGAACAAGGACGCCGCGACCGTACTTTTGCGCGATATCATCGACAGCGAAGAATTCACGAACGCAAAATCTCCCGTTACGATGGCGCTCGGCAAGGACATCGCCGGCAAGATCATCGTCGCCGATCTCGGCAAGATGCCGCACATGCTGATCGCGGGCTCCACCGGATCCGGTAAATCCGTCTGCATCAACGACCTGATCATTTCCATGATCTACAAATCCTCCCCGCAGGAGCTGCAGCTCATCCTCGTCGATCCGAAGGTGGTCGAGCTCTCCGTATTCGGTACGCTGCCGCATCTTCTGATCCCGGTCGTGACCGAGCCGAAGAAGGCGGCGAGCGCATTGCGCTGGGCGGTCAACGAAATGACGGTCCGATACAGGAAATTCAGCGAGGTCGGCGCACGCGAGCTGACGCGCTATAATTCGCTGATGGACGATCCCAGAAAGAAGATCCCGAAGCTGGTCATCATCATCGACGAGCTTGCTGACCTCATGATGGTCGCGCCCGACGACGTCGAGGATTCGATCTGCCGCATCGCGCAGCTCGGCCGCGCCGCCGGCATTCATCTGATCGTTGCGACGCAGCGTCCGAGCGCCGATATCATCACGGGGCTCATCAAAGCGAATATCCCGTCGCGCTGCGCGTTCGCGGTCAGCTCCGCGATCGACTCCCGCATCATTCTCGACGCGACCGGCGCGGAGAAGCTTCTGGGCCGCGGCGATATGCTGTTCCATCCGAACGGCGCCGGCAAGCCCACGCGCGTGCAGTGCGCATATGTTTCGGACGAAGAAGTCGAACGCGTCATGTCCGGCTTCAAGAAGACCGATACGCAGTTCTCCGAAGACGTGCTGAACGAGATCAACGACGAAGCCAAAGGCGGCGCGCAGGGCGGCGTCTTCGGCGAGGGCAAGCAGGAGGACGATCTTCTGGGCGAGGCAGTCCGCGTCGTCATGGAAAACGGACAGGCTTCGATCTCGATGATCCAGAGACGTCTGCGCGTAGGCTATGCGCGCGCGGCGCGTCTGGTCGATATGATGGAACAGAAAAAATACGTCTCTCCGTTCGACGGCAGCAAGCCGCGTCAGGTGCTGATCACGCAGGCGGAATACAACCGCGTGTTCGGCGGCGGCGCGCCTGTCTCCGACGACGAGCCGGTTGAACCGGATGAAAACGATTTTGAGGAGGATACCGAAGCATGAACGTCGGCGTAATCTCCCTCGGCTGCGCCAAAAATCAGGTCGATACGCAGACCATGATGGGCTATATCCGGTCCGCGGGCTACGCGTTTACCGGCGAGCCCGAAAAAGCGGATATCCTGATCGTGAATACCTGCGGATTCATCACGCCCGCCAAGGAGGAATCGATCGACGCGATCTTTGAAATGGCGCAGTACAAAGAGGTCGGGCGCTGCCGTCTGCTTGTCGTGACCGGCTGTCTTTCCGAGCGTTATCGGAAAGAGCTTGTCGAGGAGATGCCGGAGGTCGATATCTTCCTCGGCGTACGCGAATACGAAAAGCTGCCCCGCCTGATCGCCGAAAAGTTGGGACTCCCCTGCTCCCCCGTCATCAAGCCCGAACGTCTGCTCGTCACGCCGCCGTATCGCGCGTATCTTCGCATCGGCGACGGCTGCAACAACCGCTGCGCGTACTGCGCGATCCCGCTGATCCGCGGCGATCTTCAGAGCACGCCGATGGAGCAGCTTGTCGATGAAGCGAAGGCGCTTGCCGACATGGGCGTGACCGAGCTTTCGGTCATCGCGCAGGATACGTCCGGGTACGGAAAGGATCTGTACGGCGAACCGCGGCTGATCCCGCTCCTCAAAGAACTGGACCGCATCGACGGGCTCCGATGGGTACGGCTGCTGTATACCTATCCCGACACGGTTACCCCGGCGCTTCTGGACACGCTTGCGGAGGGCGAAAAGCTGGTGCCGTATCTCGATATGCCGCTGCAGCATTGCAGCGACGAGCTTTTGCGCCGCATGCACCGGCGCGGGAGCAAGGCGCATATCGAAAGCGTGCTGGACCACATCCGCACGCACTATCCCGATTTCACGCTGCGGACCACGATGATGGTCGGCTTCCCCGGCGAGACCGAGGCGCAGTTTGAAGAACTGATGCGATTTTTGCGCGATTATCCGTTCGACCGCGTCGGCGCGTTCGCGTTCTCTCCCGAGGAGGGCACGGCTGCCGAAACGATGCCGGATCAGATCCCGGACGAGGTTAAGGAGGCGCGTCTTTCCGCGCTGATGGAGCAGCAGCAGGCGATCTCGAAGGAACGCAACGAACGCTGGATCGGGCGCGAGCTTCTGATGCTCGTCGAGGAGACCGGCATGGATGGGACCTACGGCAGAACGGTCCGCGAAGCGCCTGACGCCGACGGAGCGGTCTGCGTCGCGCCGAGTTACCGGCACGAGCCCGGGCAGTACCTCAGGATCCGCCTCACCGGCGCCGATCCGTACGATATGATCGGAGAATGCCTATGAATACCGCAAACAAGCTGACGATCCTGCGGATCCTTCTGATCCCGCTGTTTATCCTCGCGCTGCTTTTGCCGAATCTCTGGACGGCGTTTGCGCCGTATTCTCACTGGGTCGCCGCCATGGTCTTCCTTGCCGCCGCGATCACCGACATTCTTGACGGCAATTACGCAAGAAAGCACAACCTCGTGACCGATTTCGGCAAGCTGATGGATCCGATCGCGGATAAGATGCTGATCGTCGCCGCGTTCGTCATGCTCTCCTGCACGGCCGACGCCGCGCATCCGAAATACCTGCTGCATCCGGTGATCACGATCGTCTTTATCGCGCGGGAATTCCTGATCTCCGGCGTACGTCTGATTGCCGCGTCGAAGGGCGTTGTGATCGCCGCCGGCAAGCTCGGCAAGTGGAAAACGACGTTTCAGGATATCATCGTGATCGCGCTGCTGCTCTACGACGAATTTCCGTTCCGGTATCTGAATCCTTATCTCCGGTATCTGATCGAAGCGCTCGTCTTCGTTGCCCTTGCGCTGTCGGTCATATCCGCGGTCGAATACATCGTAAAGAACAAAGGAGCCTTGAATCTCAATGATTGCTGAACTGATCTGCGTCGGGACCGAGCTTTTGATGGGACAGGTCCTGAACACCAACGCGCATTTTATTGCGAAGGAGCTTGCGCCGTCCGGCGTCGACATGTATCACCAGATCGTCGTGGGCGACAATCCGAAACGGCTCACGGAGGCGGTCGAGACCGCGCTTTCCCGCGCGGACGTCGTGCTGCTTTCCGGCGGGCTCGGACCGACCGACGACGATCTTACCAAGGAGACCGTCGCAAAGGCGCTCGGCAAGGAGCTTGTCCTCTTTGACGATGAATGGGAAAAGCTGAAATACTGGTTCTCCTCCAGAGGCAGGGCCATTGCGCCGAACAACAAAAAGCAGGCGATGTTCCCCGCGGACGCGATCATCCTTGAAAACCCGAACGGCACCGCGCCGGGCTGCATCATGGAAGCGGACGGCAAAGCCGCCGTCCTGATGCCCGGACCGCCGCGTGAGCTGATGCCGATGTTCAAAAACCTTGTTCTCCCCTGGCTGCTCGAAAAAGCCGGTCACCGGCTCTATTCGCGTGAGATCCGCATCTTCGGCATGGGCGAATCGGACGTGACGTACCGGCTCGACGAGCTCATCAAGCATCAGACGAACCCGACGATCGCGCCGTACGCCAAGACCGGCGAAGTCACGCTGCGCGTCACCGCCCGCTGCCGGGACGACGCAGAGGGCGAAGCGCTCGTTCTGCCTGTGATCGAAACGATCCGGGCGACGCTCGGCGACGTGGTCTACGACACGAACGGACGCGAGCTTGCGGAGGTCTGCCATCATGCTCTGATCGAAAGCGGCAGGACGCTCGCCGTTTCCGAAAGCTGCACCGGTGGCAGGCTGGCGGACGCCTTTATCAACTATCCCGGCAGTTCCGCGTACTTTATCGAGGGCGACGTCACCTACTCGAACGACGCAAAGATGCGCCGTCTCGGCGTCCGCAAAGAAACGCTCGACACGGTCGGCGCGGTATCGGAGGAATGCGCGAGAGAGATGGCGGAAGGCACGCGGAAAGCCGCAAATACCGACTACGCCCTGTCCACGACCGGCTATGCCGGACCGGACGGCGGCGAGCCGGACAAGCCCGTCGGCACGGTATTCATCGCGCTCGCAAGCGAGGACGGCACGATCGTAAAGCGGCTGAATCTGTTCGGCGACCGCGACCGCATTCGCCACGCCGCGATGCTCAACGCGCTCGATCTTTTGCGCAGAAATATCTGTACGAAATAACGGACATGTGATATAATACACTATACGCAAGATCTGAAAGTGAGGAAGACGATATGTTGGAAAAAGAAAAAGCATTGGAAATCGCATTGAGCCAAATTGAAAAAAGCTTCGGCAAAGGCGCAATCATGAAGCTGGGCGACGCGTCGCGCGTGCCCGTTTCCGTGATCCCGACCGGCTGCCTTGATCTGGATCTCGCGCTCGGCGTCGGCGGCGTGCCGCGCGGCCGTGTGGTCGAGATCTTCGGACCGGAATCCTCCGGTAAAACCACCATCGCCCTGCACATCGTCGCGCAAGCGCAGAAGATGGGCGGCACCGCGGCGTTCATCGACGCGGAGCACGCGCTCGATCCGGTCTATGCCGAGCATCTCGGCGTGCAGATCGACGACCTTTATGTTTCGCAGCCGGACACCGGCGAACAGGCGCTCGATATCGCCGAAGCGCTCGCAAGAAGCGGCGCCATCGACGTGATCGTCATCGACTCGGTCGCGGCGCTCGTTCCGAAAGCCGAGCTCGAGGGCGACATGGGCGATTCGCACGTAGGTTTGCAGGCGCGTCTGATGTCGCAGGCGCTGCGCAAGCTCACCGGGTGCGTTGCAAAGACCAATACCGTCGTCATCTTCATCAACCAGCTGCGTGAAAAGGTCGGCGTCATGTTCGGCAACCCCGAAACGACGACCGGCGGCAAGGCGCTGAAATTCTATGCCTCCATCCGCATGGACGTCCGCCGCATCGAAACGCTGAAAACCGGCAACGAAGCGGTCGGCTCCCGCACGCGCGTCAAGATCGTCAAGAACAAGGTCGCGCCGCCGTTCCGCACCGCTGAGTTCGATATGCTTTACGGCGAAGGCATCTCCAAGGAAGGCTGCATCCTCGACATGGCGATCGACCGCCGCATCATCATCAAGTCCGGCTCATGGTTCTCCTACGGCGAGATGCGCATGGCGCAGGGCCGTGAGAACGCGCGTCTGTTCCTGAAGGACAACCCCGAGGTCTGCCAGGAAATCGAAAACGCGATCAAGGCACAGATCGAGGAGCAGCGCAGAAAAGACGCCGAGGCTGCGGAAGCCAAGCGCCGCGCCCGCGAAGCCGCGCTCCGCGCCGACGACATCGTTCCACCGCCCGCGTTTTAATGCGCCGTGATGTGTAATCTTTGAACACGTTCAGAAAGGTTCTCCGACGAGAGCCTTCTTTTTTTACACAAAATTCCATATTTACCGATTATTCACGGTCATATTACATTTCTGTGACAACTCTGTGACGTTTCGGACGAATCACAATGTTATTTTGTAAATATACATGGACACATTGCATGATTTTGTCACAAATTCATTCTGTCCTGCGTCCTAATTTACAAAAATACGGGAGGTTCTTATTATGAAACGAATCATCATCCTCTGCCTGCTCCTCGCCCTTTTCGTCGCCTGCGTACCCACGCCGGAAGATGAGATCGTGATCGGGAAAAACACGCAAACCATGCTCGCCGCCGCAGAAAGCGATGCAAGCGCCGAAGAAACGAACGTGCATAAAATGCAAGTGCCCGATCGCTATCAATGTGAACTCCTGAGCGCGGGCGGCAACGTGACCGTTTCGGTCGATGCGACCATATTCGTACCGAACGGTCCGCTGCCGATCGTACGTGTTTTGCCGCGTGACTTTACCGAAGCGGATGCGCAGAACTTTATTTCCGTGCTCCTGGGCAGCGATCCGTACTACTATGACGGCGTATACCCGAAAAGCTATTGGCGGGAACGGCTGGACGCGGCAATCGACGCGATCGACCATTGGGACGAAGGCGGAATGAACTATTTCAACGAATACGACACGCCGGAGGAAGCGCGGGAGGGCTTGGAGAAGCTGAACCGATATCTGAACGAAGCGCCGGACGAGCCGGTGCGCGTGGAACCGGATTTTTCGTTCGAGACGGTCAGGGCGTATAACAGCGAAGGTCCGATCGAAACGACAGACAACTACATGAGTGTACGGTTCGTCGATCCGTCTCAAAGCTTCGGGCAATTTCACATCATGAACGCCCGCGAGATCTCCGGTATTGTAGATCTCGAATACTTCAGAGACGCCGAAAAAACCAATCCGAACTTTTTTGATGCCCTTTCCGACGTCACAAAGGTCCTGAAGATCACGCAAAGCGAAGCGGAGGCGAAAGCCAAAGCGGTTGCGGATGCGCTCGGGATGACGGATTTCGTGCTCAGCAAAAGCTACGGCGCAAATGCGTATTATAACGGTCCCAATGATTACGCGCCGGTTTGGACCTGTATCCTGACCCGTACGTTCGGCGCGGCGCCGACGACCTATACGAGCAACAATGCGGGGAGCATGTTCAATACCGATCTGCAGAGCGAAACGCTTTACATCGATATCGACGACACAGGCGTCTACTACCTGCGCTATGAGGGTCCGCTTGATATTCTGGAGACGGTAAACGCGGACGCAAAGCTGCTGCCTTTCTCCGAGATCCAATCGATTTTTGAACGTATGGTGGTTTTGAAGGACAACAAGGCGGATCATCCGGAAGAAGGAGAGGTCTCGCACAGCGACCGCTATGTGATCAGCGAGGTACGGCTCGGGCTTGCGCTTGTGCGCGAACAGGACAAGGACACCGCGCTTCTGGTGCCCGCATGGGATTTTCTCGGGTATCTCGAAAGCACTTATCCGGGCAACACATTCACCTCATATAACGACGGGTTCTATTCGTTCCTGACGATCAACGCAATCGACGGCAGCATCATCGACCGCAGTCTCGGCTATTAAGGAGACGCTCATATGAAAAAGCTGTTTGTAATTCTCTTATCCCTCTCCCTTCTTCTCGCCTGCGTGCCTACACCGGAGGAGGATGCGGTGAAGCAGAAGGATACCAATGTACTGATCGAAACGGTACGTGCCGAAGACCGGGAACAGCAAAACGCACAGGCGACGCTGCCGCCGGTCAGGGAACAGTTCCCGGAGCGTTTTCAATGCGAAAAGACCGTCGGAAGCGGCGCTCATCTTGTTGCGGACGTACCGATCCATGTGCTGACGGAAGGGAACTTCCCGGTACTGCGCGTTGTAAGAACCACGCTCACAAACGACGAGCGTCTGACGCTTGCAAAGCGTTTTTTGGGCACCGATACCGTGTATGAATGGTCCTATCATCTGACGCGCGAAACGGTGGCGAAACAGATTGCCGCGCTGATCGAGGAGCCGACGGAAGCGGACGAGCAGGAATGGCTGCGCACCACCGGCTTCGGCGAAGACGAATGGCAGCGGATGCTTGACGAACGAAGGGCCGAGCTCGAACGCCTGCAAAAGGTCTATAACGAGCTGCCGACCGACGATACGCTTCTTCCGCTGCCGGAATACGACGGGCGGCTTCCTTTGATTCTCGGTCAAAACTGGACGCCGGTATGGGTCGTCGGCAGTCCCTATGAGCAGGAGGGTCAGTCGCGCCATCGCACCATGCAATACATGCCGGAGGATCTGGACCGACCCGCGATCTATCAATCGCCCGCAACGCCGCAGCACGCACGCGGCTTTGATATCGAATCCAAGCCGCACGACGTAATCCCGCAAAGCGAATACGACCGGCCGCACGACGGCGCTTCGATCACGCCGAACGAAGCGATCGCGATTGCCAAGGCCCCGTTTGAAAGCATCGTTGACCTGACGGCTGTTTCGGTGCTGTGGGCCAATGACGCGGACACGGACGGCGAAGGCGCAGGCGTCGCAAATAACTGGGCGTACGTCGTGCGTTTCTCGCCGGTCTTTCACAGCGCGGGGCTTTGCTACTGTACTTCAAGCGCATACAACAAGGACGAACAAAACGATGAATACATCGAACCGTGGCAATACGAATACGTCACGGTCGTTGTCGGCGGCGACGGCGAGATCCTATGCGCGGATTGGTTCGGCGCGCTGCGCGTGACGGACGTGATTTCGGAATCTGCAACGCTGCTGCCGTACGAAGATATTCTGAAAGCATTTGAACAGCAGATGGACCGCAGATTTGCAGAGGGCTACGAAGATGCGACCGTCACCGTGACGGACCTGCAGCTCGGTCTGTTCCGCATTCGCGAGAAGAACGATCCCTACAGCGGGCTTCTGGTCCCCGCATGGTTTTTCACGGGTGACTGCGAATTTGCGGGTTCCAAAACCTCTTTCTTCGGACCGGGCTACCCGCTCTGCGTCATCAACGCGATCGACGGCAGCATCATCGATCCGCGAAAAGGCTATTGAGGAGGTGTTTTCATATGAAAAAACTGCTTGTGATTCTTTTATCCCTTGCCCTTCTTGCATGCATGCCTACGCCGGAGGAGGAATACGTCATCCAGAAGAATGCAGATCGGCCCAAAGCGTCGGCGCCGTCGGAAAAAGAAGACATTCCGACGCACATCTCGGCGTCATTTACCGAAAGCGGCGTCGAGATTTCGTTTGACGCCGAACCGGAACTGCCTGCCTGCGAGCATCTAAAGAGCGTACGGTCCGACGCCGTCTCGTTCGAAGCGTACAATCTCGACCGGATCGTCAAAGCGCTGTTCGGCGACGCGCCGCTCTACGATTTTGACCGTCCTCTGAAGAAGGACCTGGAAGCGGATCTTCTGCAGGCTCTACAGGATCTTGCGGAGGTCAAAGCGCATCCGGAGCGGTATGAAGCGGGCGTGGAATACTATCAGAGGCTTGTCGACGATCTCCGGAAGGAATACAACGCCGCGCCGGACGCAGACGAGCTGACGCCGATCACGGTCGGATGGAAAACGAACGGGGACGCGACCTATTTCTGCTGCCGCGGCGACGTCGGCGGCAGGTTCGGACGCCTCTCGATCCTGAATCAGCATATGCAGGAGGATGACGTCAATTCCTATCTGACGTTCCGGTATCAATACTATTACAAATCCCTGACCGACGTGCACCGGGACGATCCGAACGCGCCGCAGCCGAGCCCTGCCGTATCCCGGGAGGAGGCGATCCGCACCGCAACGGAGCTGGTCTCCGATCTGGGTGCGGATCATATGGCGTTTGCCGCATGCGAGGAGGGACTTCCGGAGGATCTGTATCTGCAGCAGCTTGCGCCGGACGCGTACGAGCACGCCGCGTGGCTCGTATACTTCACCTACGCCCGGGACGGGATGCAAACGGTCTACGATCCGACGTTCACCACTTCCGGCGAACAGGACGATCATCAGACGTACGCCATGCCGCTGTATTATGAGCGGATCACCGTCGCCGTCGATGAAAGCGGCGTCGTCTATCTTTGCTGGCGCGGACCGACGGAAGATCGCGAAACGGTGAGCGACGACGTCCCTGCCCTGCCGACAGACGCGCTCTTGCCGATCGCGGCGAAGTATCTGAGCTATCTGTATCCGGT